>PWXV01000336.1 GCA_003568415.1 Ignavibacteriales bacterium | reverse complement strand
TTGTACCGAGGGCCGGAGTCGAACCGGCACGTCCTTTGCAGGACCCAGGATTTTAAGTCCTGTGCGTCTACCAATTCCGCCACCCCGGCAAGGTGGTTGTGAATTTTCATAGATTATAAAAATACGAAAAAAAATGGGGAGAATCAATAAAAAAACCCTCAGTGCTATACTGAGGGATATGTGCTCGAGGCGCCGGGCGGATGAGCCCGCAACCACACTTGCCTTCCCGTCGGGTGATCCGCTGTGCTTTCTTTTGTTTTTTGTATATAAAAAACCCTCAGTGCTATACTGAGGGATATGTGCTCGAGGCGCCGGGCGGATTCGAACCGCCGCATAAAGGTTTTGCAGACCTCTCCCTTACCACTTGGGTACGGCGCCTTGAAATTTCACGGGGCGGATTACCCGCAATCACACTTGCCTACCCTTCGGGTGATTTGCCCTCTTACTTAACTTTCAAGTTTTACTATCTGTTAAAACAATTTCAATATCTATAAGGTTTTGCCCTTTTATTCACCTCCGGGCAAATTCGAACCGCCGCATAAAGGTTTTGCAGACCTCCGATTCTGTTGGGAGTACGGCGCCTTTTATTGATTATTGTATAATGATTATTTATTAATAGCTTTGGCGTCCCACCACGTCAGGTTTCTACCATTCTTGTTTCATTAATCATTATACAATAATCAATAGTCATTCATCAAAAACCCCACCGCCTGGTGGGATGGGCGGCGGGGCTGCTTAAATACAATGAGGTAGATTACAATATATCCTGTTTATCCAGGATATCCATATGCCCACTTTCATACCTCTGTGGGCAGAGCGGGAAACGGGACTCGAACCCGCGACATCAACCTTGGCAAGGTTGCGCTCTACCAGCTGAGCTATTCCCGCCAGCGCAGCATAACTTAGGCTACAGCATATCAAATATATAAAATTCCCGAATAGAACGCAAGACCGTATAAATTAGGTTTTTTTTCTTATATTTATTTTAGATATGAGATTACAAAAATCAGCATTATTTATACTACTATTGGCGTTTATTCATACGGTAATGGTATCCGGTCTCGAAAATACCTCAGTTGAAGAGGATTTCGAAACAATGGAAACAGAATTAGCAATTATCCATTATCCGCCCAGACTCGAAAACGTCGCACGGCAAATCGCACGTATATATCCGGACCTTCGTTCTGAACTTGAGCGTCAACTTGAACTGCCTGTTGACTTTAAACCGGATATACAACTTGTGAACGACCGACGCACATTCACACGGATGACGGGGAGCGATCTGGTGGTTGCAGTTGCAATTCCACGACATAATCTGATGATTATTGATTATACCCGGATGATCGATAATCCGTTCAGACTTCGCGCCACAGTAAAACACGAACTATCTCACCTTCTCCTTCATCGTCACATTGATTCCGATATTCTCCCGCGTTGGTTTGATGAAGGTGTTTCACAATGGGTAACAGGTGGTATCAGTGAATTGACCACAGATCCCGGCTGGTCGGTTCTTGAAAATGCAGCAATGAGAGATAACCTTTTTCGTCTTGATGAACTTGAATATTTTCCGTCAGGTAGAAGCGAAACAATGCTCGCTTATCAACAAAGCCAAAGTTTTATAGACTTCATTGTAACTACCTATGGTGAACGTTCGCTGAAAGAGATTATTCACGAAATGCGTCATAATGCATCGGTCGACCGGGCATTTGCAACAGTACTCCCTCATTCGCTGCGACAAATCGAACGTAACTGGTCAAGCGACATACAGGCGCGGGTTTCATGGTTCACCTACATCAGCAGAAATATGTTTCAAATTCTATTTCTGCTCGGAGCACTTCTTGTTATCATTGCGTTCATTAAGAAAATCATTGAGCGCCGCCGGTACGACGAGGATGAAGTTGAATCTGAAACCTTACCACCTGATGAGCGCTGATGCCCATGTGAATCCGGCTCCGAACGATGCCAGACAAACAAGCGAATTATCCTTGATAAGCCCTTGCTCAACAGCTTCACTTATCGCAATTGGTATTGAAGCGGCAGTTGTGTTACCATAACGCTCGATGTTACTATAGACTTTATCCATCCCCATCTGGAGTCGATGGGCAACCGCTTCAGTAATACGAATATTTGCTTGGTGAGGTATTACAAGATCCAGATCGTCATTTGAATAACCGGTAGCAGTGAGTGCCTCTTGTATAACCTCCGGAAAACGTGTAACCGCATGTTTGAAGACAAACCGTCCTTCCATCTTCGGAAATATTCGATCAGTTTCAACCAATTCCTTTGAGATTCGGGGATTATCATTTACCGATGGAGCATCTGCCCATAATTTACTGGCAAATCGGCCATCGGCGTGCAGATGAGTCGTTAAAACACCTTTTTCCTTATTATCCGTAGCGGTAATAACAGCTGCCCCTGCACCATCGCCGAATATCACCGAGACATCGCGGCCGCGGGTTGTGAGATCGAGCGAAGTACTCTGTATCTCGGCACCGATAAGGAGTATGGTATCGTACATTCCTGTTTTGATGAATTGATCTGCAACGGACAAACCATAAACGAAACCACTGCATGCATTTCGAATATCCATTGCAGGAATACCGGGTAAGCCCAACTTCTCCTGTAAAAAACATCCCCCGCCGGGAAATTCATGATCCGAGGCAAGACTTGCAAAAATAATGAATTGAATATCATCGGGTTTCTTCCCTGCCATATCGAGCGCTTTCAAAGTTGCTTTATGAGCAAGACCCGACAGGGTATCGCCATCGGTTACCCATCTTCGTGTATGGATACCTGTTCGTTCAAGTATCCATTCATTCGTCGTATCCATCATTTTTTCCAGATCGAAATTTGTTACGACACGATCAGGGACGTGATGTCCTATTCCTGATATCTGAGCATTTTTCATGATCATCCTTGGTAACTGTTTGTATTATTGTTGTAATGTTTCTTCAAACAAACGTAAAATTCGCCGGTACTGATCCGTCCAGCTCGAGGGTTCAACAAATCCGTGATCTTCAACAGGATATAACGCAACCTCCCAGTTCTCCTTTCCGAGTTCGATTAATCGCTGTGAAAGCCGGACTACATCCTGGAAATGTACATTCGTATCAACCATCGGTGCGGTAATAAGCAGCGATCCTTCAAATCCTTCTGCATGATAGATTGGAGAACTTCTTTTGTAATTTTCCTGATTTTCAAACGGAATATCAAGAATATTTGAAGAATACCAATGTGCATAATGCGCCCAGTCGGTTACCGGACGTAGTGCGGCCCCCGAAGCAAATACACCAGGCTCGGTAAACATTGCCATAAAAACAATAAACCCGCCGTAGGAGCCGCCGTAAATTCCTATGCGCTCCGGGTCGATACCATGTTCTTCGACCAGGTAGTTTGCACCATCGATATGATCATCGAGATCCTTACCACCCATATGCGTATAAATAGCCGTCCGCCAGTCACGACCGAGACCGGCACTACCGCGATAATCTATGTCAAGTACAGTGTACCCTTTATCTGCCAGCAGATTATGGAACATATACTCCCGGAAATATGAGCTCCACCATCGGTGTGCATTCTGCAGATATCCCGCACCGTGGACAAAAATTACCGCAGCATTGTTTGGTTTTTCAGGCTTATATAACCGTGCCGGTACCCTTGCACCGTCACGTGCTTCAAATTTTATTAACTCCGGAATCCGCCAATCGTATGCCAGAAACTCGTCCGAAGCTGAATGAGTTATGCGTTCGGGTTGTGCGCCCGGTTCATTATCCATAATGTACAACTCAGGCATTTCGTTTTTAAAAGAACGGAGTATTGCAATCCGGTACTCACCGGGAGAAATATAGGTATCATTTCTTCCCTCGAGTTTGGTGATTTGGGTGCGGGTTCCTCCCATGAGCGGCATCGTATAGAGATGCCGTTCTCCGAAATGCCTTTCATTAGTTGTAAGATACCAGTGTTCTTCATTCCTGGAAATAATCGCGCGGTAAACTTCAAAAGAACCGCCGGTCAGGGCTTGTTTATTCTCTCCGTTACTATCCACAATGTATAGATTTGAGTAACCGGTTTCCTCAGATTGGAAATACACATGTTTAGAATCGGGCATCCAGCCCAGTGTTGTTTGTATTCCCCATCCACGAATACCCGGTCCCCGAAGCCAGGCTTCATCATACTGATATTCAAGCACTTTTGAGACGGCTGCTTCAGCAACATCGATTGTAACTATCCAGCGGTGTTTATTATCCTGTGAAAAGATCTGGGTCATTGCATGACGACCATCAGGCGACCAGAGTACCGGACCGTACAGGAGGTCGTTACTCTCCCGGGCATTATCTTCACTTTGCAGTGCATCGACATTCAGGCTATAGACCGTATCCTTTTTTGTATCATATATTTTTTTTCCCATTCGCATTGCGGGGTATCCGGTTTTTGGTCTGCTGCGTATTGTTTCGGTATAGCCGTTTTCTGTGATATAGTTTGGCACTTCAGTTGGTTTTGCCCGCCGATCACGTTCCGGTATAATAAATGAAATATACCGTTCATCGGGTGAAAGGACAAACGAGGATACCGATTTTTCGTCGATATAATATGGAGCAGGATACGACGGCCGAAGTGCCTCTTCTAATGCTTCGGCTTTTTCGCGTCGCCGTTTCCTTTCACGAAGAACCTCAAATAATGCTAATTCCTGTTCACGAAGATACTCTTCCTTCTCGGTAGGAGACTGTTCGCGTGGTGATCGACCCTTCTGTATATTCGTGAGTTGTGAGATCAGTCCTGATTCAAGATCATACGTAAAAAAGTTATTTTCACTCTCGAAAGTAATCTTGCTTTCATCCAGGGTGAATTGTGGGTTGGATTTTCGTTTCAGTGTATTGGTTAATTGATATTCCTCACCCTCCTTAATATCGTAGATGAAAATATCACCATATTTTTCATACACCTTTTTCGTGCGGTCCCTGTTGTACTCACCGCGACGCGATGGCAGCTTCCGGTATTCACTCAGCGGAACACGTTCCGGCATCCCACCCTCAGCAGATACTACATACAGGGAATCACCATCGTCTTTCTGCGTTCTCCAAGTGAAGTAAATCATTGAACCATCTTCAGACCAGAATACATCTTCGGGAGAGGACCCGATCCAGGCAGCATCCTGCATAATCTTGTCAACGGTCAGCCAGCCGCGTGAAGGTTCTTCTGCAAGGATGGTTGTAGAAAAAACAATCAAAACAAGTATTGCAAAAAATATATACTTTTGCATAAATAAGCACCTCTACTTATCAACAAAATATTACTAAGCTTTTTTTGAACTAAAAAATCCTATTATCAGTAATAACCATCCGGCAAGGAATAACACTCCCCCGAACGGTGTTATTGCACCGAGCCAACCTGTTCCCGTTAATGCAAGGATATATAAACTTCCCGAGAACAAAATAATACCTGCGGTAAACACCCATCCTGCAAACCGGAAGTAGGTATCGTTATATTTATCAAGTGCCCACGCTGTAAAAATCAATGCAAAAGCATGGTACATCTGATAGCGAACACCTGTTTCAAACACATGCAAATAGTGTGTCGTGAGCATATCTCGCAATGTGTGTGCGCCGAATGCACCGGCAGCAACGCCGATCAATGCAAAGACAGCGCCGAGGATGAAAAATGTATGGCTCATATTATGTATTCCTGTCTTATTTTCTTCGATGTACCATTGTTGGGCCTGCCTGATCTGTCGGTAGTAACAATATCTCTGCACATTGTACATGTGGTGGACGGCTTGCGGCAAATACAACAGCCTCGGCAACATCGTCGCCTGTTAGCGGTGTCATGTCCGAATAGACTTTTTTTGCACGCTCGGCATCACCGCGGAAACGAACCTGACTGAACTCTGTTTCAACAAGGCCGGGATCGACAGTACAGACGCGCACCTGTGTATCAACCAGGTCGAGGCGCATTCCTTTTGTAAGCGCGTCAACAGCAAATTTTGTTGCACAATAAACATTTCCCTTTTGATATACCTCACGACCCGCAATTGAACCGATATTGATAACTGTTCCTTTGTTGCGCTCAACCATACCGGGAAGTACTGCCCTGCTAACATAGAGCAATCCTTTGACATTGGTATCGACCATCTCCTCCCAATCCTGAATTTTCCCTTCATAAATTTTATCAAGTCCGCGACTCAATCCGGCATTATTAACCAGAACATCAATCTTTTTCCAGGCATCGGGCAATGAAGGTATCGCTTCTTCCACCGCTTGCTGATCTCGTACATCTAATTCAATAGCAAGGACGTCTGATTTGTGATTATTCCTTAACTCCTGTGAAAGTTGCTCGAGACGTTCATTTCTACGTGCAGTAATAATGAGATTCGCGCCGGCATCGGCAAAGGCACGTGCACATGCCTCACCAATACCGCTGCTTGCACCGGTTATTAGAACGATAGCTTTTTCTAATCGTGTCATTAATATACTTCCTTGATTTCACGTTTTCAGAAAATCCCACATAGACCCCTTGTTCAACTGCGAGTCTGATGTAGCGAGTTTAAACAATTTAGCGCCATTTTCCCAGAATATTTTCTTTTTTTCACCGAGTGGTAATTTCAGTTCGTTCATAAACCGTAAATAGGTTTCCATAGTACAGATGGGCCAGTCGGTACCGAACAAAACACTATTCGGGTCAACACCAAAAAGTATCATTTCCTGCAGTTGTTTTCGCATGAATACCTCGAACCGGTCGGTAAAATTGCCGAGCACCAATCCGGAGATATCAGTATACACATTATCGTTTTTATAGACAACCTCCATTGTATCGCGGGTCCAGGGATTTCCGAGATGGCATATGATAAACTTAACCCTCGGAAAATCAACTGCAACATCATCAACGTGGATCGGATGTGAATATTTAATTTTTCCGGTCGGTGAATATGTATCACCGGTATGAATCATAACAGGCACATCGAATTCTTCGGCAAGTTCATACACCGGATGCAGTATGTCATCATTCGGATAAAAGGGTTCATACCCCGGATATAATTTTAATACCCGCACTGTACCATCTTTTAAATAATCGCGCAGCTCAACGAGATAATTCAGATGAAAATCATTATAGCTGATTCCCGCCACGACATAAATATGCTTCAAATCTTCGGTCAATCGCACGGCTTCCCGTGTTGAAGGACGACCGGGATTTACTTTATATGAGGTCAATATCATCGCTGCATCGATACGGTTACGGCGCATCGATGTCTGGAGTTCTTCAAACGTTTTCTCCGTTACATCCTTTTCTTCATCACCATAATTATTAATATGTACATGGCAATCCAATATCATGCTCTACTCTCCTTCCTACTTTGCTTTTTTTGACACATTATCTATAACGCGTGCTGCCCAATCGCGACCACCCAATCCGAAAGCAAGGGCAAGCGCCAGACAAAACGCTCCGAACGCAATTTGAAACGCAGAAACAAGAATATCTCCGCCGATGGCAAGTTGTTCGAGTGCGATTGAAATTACAAACACGATGATCGCATATTTAGCAATGCCGCTGACAAGCCGGGCACCACTGATACCTATATTATTCAGATACGTAAATAATGCGCTTTGTACAAACTGTGCAAACAATGTTCCAAAAATCAACAGCGCTATCGCAACGATAACATTCGGGATATATAATATTACCTGATTGAATAATTCCGCGGCAATATCCAGTCCGAGCGTATTTAATACTGCCAGAAAGACAACAAATAATATTGTCCAATAAATCAAGGCAGCTATAAGTGTAACCGCGGTAAAACGAACACCTCCCTTGAGTAAAAAATCTTCAATACCTGAACGTTCAGCAAACACATCGATACGAAGAAACCGGAGTCCCCGAATAGTAACATTTTGCACTACTTTTGCCACAATCCAACCGATAATTAACAATAAAGCTGCGACAAGTAAGTTTGGGAGGAAAGCTCCGATATCAATCCAGAATCGATTTAATGACTCGAGTATGCCGTTAAATTGTTCCATAGTGTATCTCCTCTCTGAGTATAAATTGTATTATAAAAAATAGTAACGACAAATTCTTCATGAATAGCAAATTACAAATACAGAAGATATAACACTATAGCAGCAATTGATCCCATAGCAGTACACGCCAGGTTCACATAATCATTGGTCATCCAGGCCTTGCCTCTTACTTTATGAGTGATAGTCTCGCAATGA
Organism: Ignavibacteriales bacterium; assembly: GCA_003568415.1. Classification (GTDB taxonomy): domain Bacteria; phylum Bacteroidota; class Ignavibacteria; order T3Sed10-11; family T3Sed10-11; genus T3Sed10-11. The sequence continues at coordinate 126,850 of PWXV01000336.1, read as the reverse complement.
CATTTTCGTTCTGTAAGAGCTTCACATACCGGACATTTATATATGGCCTGAACGGTTGCCCCGAGGTAGCTGTCAAACAAACTACCAGCTATCCCGGCCCCTGCAACCAGTCCGACGAATCCAAACGATGGCGGGGTAATCACAGTCGTTTGCTGGTACCACAGTATACCACTCAGGGCTATCACCGCTCCGCCAGCAAAACCTGCAACGGTACCGACGAATGAAATCCCGCCCGAAGTACCGCGGGGTACTTTCCGGAAGGTGACAATATTCCGTACTCCGGAACTAAATGAAACGCCGAACTCAGTCCCCCACGTATCGGCGGTTGCGGCTGCTATTGCACCGAGATAGGCAAGATACCACACAGGGTCCGGCCAGATAAATTCAAGTATGACAAAAAGAGAAGCAAGTCCGCCGTTTGCGGCCACCTGTCCCATATCACGCCGGTGCGATTTTTCAAATAATTGTTCTGCGGCTTCTTTCCGTTTGTTTTTCATCCTGGAAATGATACTTGAAAGAATAAAAAACGTTAGCATTGGGATAGTCCATTGCCATCCGCCGATACCAAAAATTATCACAGCCATAAGGAATGTAGCGGCAGCTCCGTTTGGTGCAAGAAAACCCGCACGTAGCGATGCAACACTTACCAAGACGGCGAAAATAAATCCGGTCAATAACTGAATCTCTATGACCCCAGCTCCTTCCAATCCTACAAATAAAATAATTGAAGCACTCAACGGAATGAATAAATTATCAAGTCCGCGTACAGCCATAGCTTCAACGACGGTAGTCACTCCAGCTACTACAATCGCGATTGAGATTATATAGAGCACAGACGAACCGGCAACCTGGGCATCTGCCGGAAGTGTAAATGGATACCACACAAGGCAGCACAATGATACGATGAACGTAAATACAAACATCGCAGTACTGCCCTGCAATGACTTGCGATCCCCTGACAGGTTATAGGTTCTCGGGTTTTTACTGCTTTCTCCGACAAATGCCGCAGCCGCATCCGATATACCAAGAATGAGTATCGATGTCGAAATGATAACCGGATATGATTCCCAGAACAATATAATAAGGATTAGAAAAGCCAGCGGAAAATACACCGTGCCATACGTCTCACGGGAAGTGTCATCCATCCCCTTAAACAATCTGAACCGTACCGATATATAATTAACACCGATAAATAGAAGCGACATTATCATGCCGGGAATCGGCGATATAAAAAGTATCGGAACGAAAAAAACAAAAACTCCGACAAGGATGTGAACGATTTTTCGTGTGGTATTCCCGGTAAGAGACGTGGTTTTGCGAAGCGCTTCTGCAATACCCACACAGGTAAATAAACCTATGAGCATACCGGCAAACAGCTGCCATTCGTATGCAGTCACTCCGGCAAAATCAATAAACAAATCAAAATCACTCACTGAACTCACTCGCTAATTCTTCGACTAAATCGAGTGAAGCAGCTTCTTTATCCATCAACCGGTATAAAAGAATAGAAAGCACAAGACCCGGATCCTTCCCCGTCATCTTCAATGAGGTATCGGCCTCTAAAAGAGACCTGAACCTGTCGGATATCGATTCCGGAGGATGATGGTTTAAATACTCATAGTATTCATCCATAAAAAAGGGGTGAATTTTTAATTCCTGGGCAATTTTTTGACGTGATAGATTTTTGGCATGAAGGTCTGCCAGCATAGTTATCTGCGTAAAGAGTCGCGTCAGCATCGTAACAATCATTGTCGGACTTTCACCTCGCTCGAGCATCCGGTCCAGTATATTTACGGCATTTGCAGCATCTTTCTTTCCGATAGCCTTATATAACTCGAAAATATTAAATGCTTTCGTAACCCCAACTACTGCATTAACATCATCGATCGTGATCTCTTTACGGTCGATTGTGTAAATATCGAGTTTATCGAGCTCATTCGATACTTGACGCAATGAGGTACCGGTATATGCTGCAAGCATTGCAGCCGCCTCGGCTGTTATCGTTTTTTTATACCGCTTTACCCGCTTCGCTACCCATTGAGGCACTTGATTATCATAAATTGGTTTACATGCAAGGGTATTGGTCTCATTAAATAATCGATAGGGATTTTTCCGGTTATCCGATGATTCACTGATCAAAATCAGGACTGTTGAATCAAGTGGATTTTTCACATATGAAGTGACCCCGTCGGGATTTTTCAATTTATCGAATTCTTTAACAACGACCATACGTTTCTCTCCCATCATCGGGTATGATGATGCGAGCGCGACGACTTCTTGCGATTGTACCTCGTAACCGTATAGTACATCGTAATTAAAACTGCGTTGATCTTCGGGAATGAGTGCATCACGAAGCATTGTTACCGCTTCGTCGGCAGTAAACTGTTCGGGACCTGCAAACAGGTAACAAGGCGCTATCGAACCCTGTTTAACCGATCGATGCAGATCTTCGATTGAAAGTCCGGGGTTTTTCTTAGCTCTTTTACTTTTCATTAGCAATCTTTCTCCTCTCACGTCGCATGGCGAGACTTACAACATAAAAACAGCCACCCCAGACTATGCCGAGAACAAAGATCATCGTAATTACGGTAGCAGTATCCATACTTATGTTCTTTTTGCTGTATGTTTCATAGTTCTTCTAACAATGACTTTATTGAAACCTATAAAGAGTGCGAGAATGATTCCCCACTGGAAAAGGCAAGTCCCGAGTGTCTCGGCTCCGAATGGGTTCCACCAACCTTCCGGGTCCCATTGTGTTGACGAGTACAACCACCACACAATTAAAACAATAACTTGCAGCGGGATAAGCAGCGATATCACATAGTTATACCACTTTCCGATCTGTACGTCCGAACCTTCACCATTGACAACCTCACGTCTGAATTTATCCGCACCAAACTTTATTACCGAGAATGATATAAACCCACCGCTTATCATCAAGCCAACTCCCCAAACCCAATCCTGATTATAGAATACAGTCAAACTCAATGCCGATGGAATACCGAACAAAAAGCCGAGTGAACCGACAATTAAAATAGCATTACGGCGCATTAATCCCATATCCATAAACACCCGAACGGCCAGTTCGATCATTGAAATGAGCGAACTGATTGCTGCTACACTCAGCGACAGAAAGAAGATACTCGAGAAGAAACTCTGTACCAACGGTCCACCGGGCATCTGTGTGAACAGTTGCGGCAGAAAAATAAATGCCATACCGATATTTGTACTACCGGTACCGATCTCAAGTTCTTCAACACCGGCAGCACCGGCAATGCCGAATATAGTTGCAAATACAATGATTGCGGCAAGAAGTGAAACCGAGTTATTACTCAAACCGGTTACTGCAGCATTGAGCGCAATATCTTCCCGTTTGCGAAGATATATTGCATATGTTAAAATCAATCCCCAGCCCGCACCGGTATCCCAAGCATTTTGCGTAAGTGCCTGCAGCCAGATACGGTGGTCAAACAACCGTTCAAGATTCGGTGTAAACAGATAGGCGATACCTTCCATCGCACCGTCAAGCGTCAGTGCCCGCACGGCCAGGATTAAAAGCATAACGAGAAGTGAGGGGATGAGAATCCGGTTCCAGCGTTCAATGCCATCAACTACGCCGCGGTAGATAATATACACACCGATGAGCATGGCAATAGCATGGAAGAAAAGCGGTTGATAACCGGCAGTAAACGAATCCCACAATGCTACGTGGTCTGCCGTCGTAACAATGGTACCGGAAAACGAAGAATACAGATAATTTATACACCACCCCGCAACAACTGCATAGTAAAACATAATAGCCGTTGCGACAAAACCTACAAATGCACCCATCCATCCGAATTTTTCTCCGGCCATCTCAGACAGTGCACCGATGGTTCCTTTTCGGGTTTTTTTACCGATAGCGATCTCGGCAATAATCAGCGGGATCGACCATATAAAAAGGAAGATTATCCAGGGTATGAGAAATGATCCGCCGTCATTCTGTGCAACAATACGGGGAAATCGCCAGATGTTTCCGGTTCCCACCGCAATTCCTATCACCGCAAGAATCATCCCCCACCGGGAGGTAAAAAACTCTTGTCGGCTGCTCATATGATTATTCTTTCGGAATTAGTGTGACATTTTGCATTTCTATTCGTTCAACAGGATTATCATTTTGATCGGTCTCTACCTCTGCTATCTGATCAACAACATCCATACCGTCAACCACCCGGCCGAATACAGTATATGCTCCATCAAGACTCGGGAGATCATCAAGACAAATATAGAACTGGCTGCCGCTTGATTCGCGTTCGGGATTCACCTGATCGCCGAGCCGTGCCGCTGCAACATACGAGCGCTTATGATCAATGCCGATCTCTGCGGGAATGGTATATCCCGGGCCGCCGCGGCCATGGACACTCCGATCTTCAGAGCGTGAATTCGGATCACCGCCCTGTGCAACGAAACCCGGGATCACCCGGTGAAACGTTGTGCCGTTATAAAAACCTTCTCGTGCAAGTTTTTTGAAGTTTTCCGAATGCAATGGTGCATCTTCGGTAAACAATTCAATTTGTATTGTTCCCATAGTTGTTTCGATTACAACAAGTGAATCGCCGGTTACCGGGTCATCGTTTGTGGCTTGTGCCTCCTGCATTTCACCCCCGTTTTCCTGTTGACCACATGCAACTATTAACATAAGTACTGTTGTGATCAGTGTTAGAAAAAAATATCTGTGCATTATTTCCTCCTCGAATTAATTATGTCAATAAAATAACAATTAAACCTACAGCCAAACAATAAAATGAAAAGTAACTAAATTTATCCTTTTTTAAAACAACAAAAATAGTTTTTATAGCAACATATCCTGCCACAAAGGCTGCGACCGTGCCTATCACCAGCGCGATTACAAAATGCGATTCAATTGGCTGGCCGGTTATTTCAAATGTTTCGAGCAATGTCGCGCCGAAAATAGCAGGGAGTGCAAGTAAAAAAGAATATCGTGCCGCCTGTTCGCGTGCCACACCCGAGAAAAGTCCCGCACTAATTGTCATGCCCGCCCGTGATATACCGGGCATTATTGCAAACGCCTGAGCAAACCCTATAAATATTGCCGTGCCCCAGCCAACCATTTTATCAGGTTTTGGGCGGGATAATCGTGTCAGGAACAGTACCAAACCTGTAATCATCAGCATCACACCCACAAGATTAACATCCGAAAAAGCACGCTCAACATACGGTTTAAATGATAGACCAATAACTGCCGCAGGTATGGAACCGATGAGTATAAGCACAGCAAGCTTGAAATGTTCATCTTCTTTGAGCAGTACCGGTATCGAACCCGGACGTCTCACTGCCTGAAATAACGATGAGAATATCTGCCAGACATCCCGCCAGAATATGGCAAGTATGCTGAATAACGTACCAAAATGTACAAACACCTCAAAAGTAATATTGTCGTCAGCCAGCACACCGAGTACTTCCTGACCAAGGACAAGATGACCTGAACTGCTGACCGGTAAAAATTCAGTCAAGCCCTGTATTAATCCAAGTATTAGAGCATCGAGAAAAGACATGACAATTCTTAATTAAAATAATACATAAGGCCGAATTTAAGCCCGAATGAAAAAAAGTTTAATGACACATCGTCACGACCGTCGGTTAATGCTTTGCCTTCGTCATCGTGAACCGACCCCGGAAACGCGAACCGCATTTCAACACCGATATAACCAAACAGATTATCACCAAACGGTGTATGGCCGACAGCTTGTGCTTTACCACCAATACCCCCGCCGGTATAGACAATTGCATCGGGAAGAGCTGCAAGATCCTCCTTGAACCGGGCGAATATATATCCAAGACCTCCGCCAAATTTAAAAAAATATTCGGAACCGCCTAGTACATAATGAACAAGTAATAACGGCATATGATACGAATAGGTAAAATCGTTAGACCCGAATCCTGTTGAGATATTATGAGATCCCAACAAATAGGAATATTCAAATCCCGCGGCAAAGTTTGGATTGATAAAATGATCATAGCTGCCGAAGAATTCAATTGAGGAACTAAATTCTGAAATTCTGCTGTAGATATCAGGTATATATAATAGATTTAAATACGAAACAACCTCGTTTACGCTGATCGCGCTTACCCCCATTCCACCACCGATCCCGTACCGGTATTGTAAAATCACATTGTCTTGCATATCGTCGGCGTTCAGCTTAGGCAGTACAAACAGTACTAAGAATATCGAGCAATATAAAAATATTTTTTTCATCTGTACCGCTTATTCCTTGTTTTCGGTTTCAACTTGTGTGAAGAAATCCCGGAGCCGGAGATTATACCGTAATAAATAAAACAAGCCGACAAATATAACCGAGAAATAACCAACCGCGTGGGTTAATGTCGCATAGCCGAGTGCAACTTCACGTTGTAAACCATACAACCTGGTCAATGTCTCCACCGTAAAAGTATGGTACGAACCTGTGGCACCGGGTGTCGGGACGATAACACTTAATGAAGTAACGATAGTCAAAACAAATCCTGTCATAATATTCACCGGCGTATCACCGAGATTAAAAGCGAATAACGGCAGATAAGCGGCAAAGATATAAAATATCCACATTGCAATGGTGAGGACAACTATTGAAACCAAATTACTCCGCTGTCTCAGTATCATCATACCGTCAACAAAAGAATGGAAGACCTCTTCCCCCTTTTGTTGTATACGCTCCGAGAAAGGAAATAAAACAATTTTCGCAAAGCGGAGCATAAAATCGCGTTGGTATAACAATAATACAATTGATACTATAAAGATTGCAGTCAACGCAACTGCGATTAAACTAAGTGTGTTCCACCACGCAAACTGATCTGTAACAGTTCGTTGGAAAACGAGAAATATTAAACCCAAACAGATTAAAAGTGTTATGAGATCAATCATTCGTTCGAGAAATACCGATCCGAACGTCGATGCCTTAGAAATATTCTCGATCCTGCCCAGCGTGTATGGCCGCACAATCTCTCCGGACCGCGGTATTATATTATTCGCGAGATATCCTATCAGTAAACTGGAGAAAGCGTTCCCGCGTCCAACCCGATCTTTAACCGGCACAAGCAGGAGCTGCCATCGCCAGGCACGTACATAGTGGCTCACCATTAAAAGTGGAAAGGCAGTAAGCACCCACCATGCATTTACATTTTGAATAATAAACCATAACTCGGCAAAATCAGTGCCGCGAAATGCTATAAATAAAAATATACCGGTAAGAGTAATACCGATGATAAAATTGGTGAGTGTTCGTAAACGATATGCCATCCGGTTCCGATTACATTAGCGTAGGTCTATTATTTCAACATTTTCGGGCGGTTGATAGGAAAACAAATTTTCATCAACCCCCTCATTTATCTGAATATCACGAACGTGATATGTGTTTTTGTTTTCATTCAGATCTATCACCTCTGCCTTCATAACTATCCAGCGACTATCGTCCACCCAGAGACGCATCGACCGCACAAACTGGTGATCATCCTTCGGAACTAACCGAAGCATAATGAGCGACTGTCCCTCCACCGTCTCTCGGTCTCCGACCGTAACATAAAATTCGTCGGGAATATTAAGCAGAAAGCGATCGGGTGTGAACATCTGTTCCTCTTCCTGATACAAATCAATTATTACCTGGTCGGTAAAAGGATTATACGACCAAATAGTGTTGCCATCAGTTACCACTGTTTGTTGTTCGGATTCGACGCGGTAATAATTCGGCCGCTTCATATAAACGACGCCCTCAAATGTTTGTTCTCTTCTCGTTACCGGAAACTCAGAAATTTGCTCATAGACAATAACGGCATTATCAATATTATCGTAAGTATTTTGCACATTCTGTACGATGCTCTCCTGAGCACCAAGTGTTCCTATGCCAACAACCAACATTCCCCACAGTAATACTAATGTATGCATTTCCCTCCCTCCTTTATTATTTTAGAGATTCTAATATCATATGCAATTCGCTATCAGTTTCAACAAGTACCTGGCGGGCTTTGCTCCCGTCAAACGGTCCAACAATACCTGCGGCTTCCAGTTCATCAATAATGCGGGCAGCACGCGAGTACCCTACTTTCAAACGACGTTGTATCAGAGAAACGGATCCCTGTTGATGTCGAACAACCAGCTCTGCAGCTTCTTCAAACAGATCATCCCGCGCATCATCACCACCGCCGTATCCTGATTTCTTTTTCTCAACGACCGACGGCAGGTAATAGGGCTTAGAATATCCCGGTTGTTTTTTTATGTGTGCCGTGAGACACTCTACCTCATCTGTTGAGATGAACGAATTCTGTAACCGGGTCGGTTTCGGACTACCGCTCGGGAGATACAACATATCTCCGTTACCGAGTAATTGTTCCGCACCATTCATATCGAGTATAGTACGCGAATCATTTTTCTGTGCTACCTGATATGCAATGCGGGCGGAGAAGTTCGCTTTAATAACTCCGGTGATAACATTAACCGACGGTCTCTGGGTTGCCAGGATCAAATGAATTCCAACAGCGCGGGCAAGCTGTGCCAATCGTGCAATCGGATCTTCAACATCCTTTGCCGCGGTAAGCATCAGATCCGCAAGCTCATCGATGATTACAACGAGATACGGTAACTTTTTGTGCTTTACACCATCGGTTGTTTTAATATTACCGGCTGTGACTTTTTTATTATAATCGTGAATATTTCTGACTCCGGCACTTGCAAGCGTATCGTACCGCTTCTCCATCTCTATCTCTACACCACGGAGCACAGTTACGGCATTTTGTGCATTGGTTGCAATCGACTCATCGATATCGGGCGATACTGCAAGATAATGGCGATCAAGCTGTCGGTATGGGGTTAACTCGATTTTTTTGGGATCGATAATTACAAATTTAATATCCGAGGGATGTAACCGGTAGAGAAAACTGGCAATGATCGTGTTAATACCAACACTCTTTCCTGATCCGGTAGATCCTGCTATGAGAAGGTGTGGAAATTTCGCGAGATCGTCCACATATACTTCACCTGAAATTGTTTTACCCATTGCCATCGGGAGGGCGAACCTTGACTCCTGAAATTTCCGCGAATTAACGACACTTCTGAACGTTACAACTGACGGATTGTGATTCGGTATTTCAACTCCGACTACACCTTTGCCCGGTATCGGGGCAAGTATTCGTATACCTTTTGCCTGAAGCGCAAGAGCAAGATCGTCGGCAAGGCTTGTGATTTTACTGATCTTAACCCCGGTTGCCGGAACAAGCTCATATAATGTGAGGACCGGTCCCGGTGTTACACTTACACTTTCTATCTCTACACCAAAATCGGCTAGCTTTTCACGCAACAACTCGGCATTTGATTTCAGCTCCTCGTCGTTTACATTAGTTGCGGATGATCCGCTTTCAAGCAATTCAATTGACGGGAAAACATAATCGATCTCTTCAGGGGTATCGGAAGCGATATAGGACTGTGGGGTCTTATCGGGATCGGCTTCCTCCTCTTTTACACCTTCCTTTATAGTCAGTTCTAAATCATCCTGATTGCTATCCACACCGGATTCAATCTGATCCCCTTGCGATGAACCGTTTCTATCCTGATGCAGCCTGTCTTGTTTTATGCCCTGTGCAGAAGCTTTCTCATAATGTTCTTCTTCATCTGCGTGGACAATAACCGGTTGACGAACTTTTGTACTTCTTTCAGGCTGTTGCGGTTCACGTGCGGTGATTTCCTCCGCTTCGCGTTCATCCCGTTCTTGCTGCCGCATAGCTTTTCGTTCGGCACTTCTCTGCCGCCATTCATTCACCTTACGGTTTTTACCGTCAATTATACGGGCATAGCCGTGTTTAACGCGATCGAGAGAACGCTGAAGATTAAGATCAATTGCAAATACGATTGTAATGATTAAAAGTGTAAGCGTTACAATTGAACTGCCGACCAGTCCTATCAATTTGGACATCGACTTTGCAAGATAATCACCGATCATGCCCGACCAGTTCATAGTAAGGACTGGTTCTTCTGCCATCAAACGCACAAGACCGAATGCTGTGGCAGCAAGAATAATAAATACGAGAGTATAATTGGTAAGGACTATCAGGTTACGCGGATCTTTACCGCGGAATATATACCACCCCCAGGTGATGATCAGCAACGGAAAGAATAGCACCGAATACCCGAATGCCGAATTGATCAGAAAATGAGAAACGATAGCACCGATCAGTCCAAGCCAGTTCCGGGCGATATCGGCTTTTGCCTGAATTTCTGCATCACCTGAAAAAACCTTCCACAACTCAAGTACGGATACATCGGTGACAGGCTCATCGGCAGGTGTATACGAAACAATACTCAGGAGCAGTAATATTCCGATGACGGTTATTGCAATTGCGGCAACAGAACGTTTTTGTTGATGCGAAATTCTTGACTTGTTTTTCTGAGCGTTGTTTCGCTTGCTTTTTTTTACTCCCTTTTTCATACTTTCTGACCTACTATCCTCGTAGCTATGACATGTTACCTAAGAAGTTTAGGCCGATTTCTCCTGTAATGCGACTTCATCTTTCATTAATTTCACAACACCTTTATCAAGTATTGGCAGCACTTCGATACTATCAACTTCAGCGCACACTTTCAGATCTTTTTCAAATCCTATAGAAATAAGATACTTGCCATGGTCTGAATTCCGGAGCATTTTATGTAATGAACGTTTAAACGACTTATACAAAATCTGTGCAGCCTGGGATGCATCGGTTTGTGTTATTTCAATTTCATTTTTTTTGAGCATATCAATTACCATACCGCCACACACAACATCTTCGATGCAGAAATTATGTTCCTTGCCGGCACACACGATTACGAAGTCCTCGTTTAGTTTCATCAGATAATTAACAACGGTGCTAATGTTTATAAAAGCTGCAACCACAATACGCCTGGCAAATTTTGCCTTCACCATTGCTAACGAACCATTTGTACTGGTAAAAATTAAAGATTTTTTTGCTACCGCGTCGGGGGTATATTCAAAAGGCGAATTCCCCAGATTAAAACCGGGGATAATTTTCCCTTCGCGTTCTCCACACCGGAGTACGACATCACCGAACAAACTACCTGACACCTTAACAGCGTTTTCCACACTTGCAACCGGAATAACTTCACGAGCCCCATTATTCAGTGCTGTTATAATCGATGTGCTTGCGCGTAAGACATCGATCACTACAACATTCTTGTCACGAAAGAACAACTCACTCGTGCCGGTTGGTGTCATAAGTAAATCTATGTGCATCTTCAGTATCCCCTTCTATTAACTATCGACGAATGAATGGCGGTTTTGTTACGACATATGCCACATTATTTCCGCGAACCGAAATAGCAACTTCTCTTCCCTCCTCGGCAAAGTCACGATCAATATATCCCATTGCAATACATGCCTGTAATGTCGGAGACAATGTACCGCTTGTCACTTCACCGATCTGCTTCCCATTTGCCATAATAGGATATCCCTTTCGGGGTATAGCCCGACGTGATAATTTCGCATCGACTATCTTTAAGCCCGTTATTTTACGTTGTATACCTTTTTCTTTGAGCGCAAGTAGCGCATCCTTACCGATAAAGTCTCCCTTATCAAATTTGGTAATCCACCCGAGTCCCGCTTCAAGAGGCGATATTTGTTCGTTCATATCATTTCCGTAAAGCAATAATCCCATTTCGAGCCGGAGGGTATCGCGTGCACCTAAACCGGCTGGTCCGATATCTTCCGGTTTACCCGCTTCCTGGATCGCATTCCAGACTGAAGCATTATCTGCTTGTGTGGCATGGTAGTACAATTCGAAACCATATTCACCGGTGTAACCGGTGCGAGAAATGATCATATCGATGCCGGCTAACTTCCCGGATTCGAAATGATAAAACTTTATTCCTGAAAGGTCAACATCGGTAAGTCGTTGTAAAACATCACCTGACTTCGGCCCTTGAACGGCAATTAATGCAATAGAATCGCTTTTGTCATTAACCGAAACACTGTCAAACGATGCGGCTTGTTTTTCAATCCAGGAAACGTCTTTATCCCTGTTTGCCGCATTAATGACGAGCATATATTTATCACCGAGATGGTAGACAAGGAGATCGTCAATTAATCCGCCGTCATCGTATGTCATCGCCGAATATTGTGCCCGCCCTTCGTAGAGTTTATTGACATCATTCAGGGTAATATACTGAACAAATTCTTTCGCCCGTTCACCACTCACTTCTACTTCACCCATATGCGACACATCAAACATTCCCACACGATTGCGTACACGATTGTGTTCATCAATGATACCGGTATATTGTACAGGCATAGCATACCCGCCGAAATCTACTATCTTTGCACCCAAAGCGGTATGTACGTCGTAAAAAGGTGTTTTCTCCATAGTGAATACTTATTCTGTGTAATTATCGGTTAGGTCTTTCTTTTGTTTGTGTGAAATGAATCGAAATTCATCAATAGAAAGATTTGAATCGGGTTGCAGAACCAGTCTCACACGATATTTTAGTTGCAATCTGAAAAGGCGGCTCAAGAATCCGTCATTGAGATAATCTGCAAGGATCGGACTCACGTAAAGCGTCCATTTAAATTCTTTGTTATCGGTGACCATTCTTCTCAGCCAGCGTTCTACACGATTGACAATTGAAGATTTAGAAGCGACAAGACCGCCGCCTCCACACGTCGGGCAGGCTTCTGCGAAGCTATGTAAAATATTTTGCCTGATCCGCTGTCTTGTAATTTGAACAAGCGCCAGTTCTGTCATCGGATAAACCGTTCCTTTGGCCCTGTCTTTCCGTAATTCCTTCTTGAATTCATCATAGACTTTTTTCTGATTCTTTTCATCTTCGAGATCGATGCAGTCTATAACGATGATACCGCCGATATCCCGCAATCTGATCTGCCGGGCAATTTCACGTGCTGCTTCCAGGTTCGTCCGTAATGAGTTCAATTCCTGCGCCTGATTTGCAGCGTATCGGCCGCTATTCACATCGATTACGACCATCGCTTCGGTAGGTTCGATGATAATATAGCCGCCGCTTTTCAACCATACCTTTCGTTGTAACGATTTGGCAATTTCTTTTTCAACACCAAAAACATCAAACACCGGTTCTCTCCCGCGGTACAACTCAACCTTATCTGCCATATGTGGTGCAAACCATTTTACATAGGTGCGGATTTCACGGTAGAGTTTTTTCGAATCAACAACCACACGGGAAACATCACTTTGAAAGAGATCCCGGATCACACTTGAAGTTGTGCTTACATCTTTATACAGCAGCATCGGTGCGGATTCGGTTTTTACACTTTGCTCGATCTCTCCCCAGGTCTCAAGCAAGTCTTCAAGGTCATTTTTAATCGCTTCCTCATCCCGCCCTTCAGCAACGGTGCGGATTATGGCACCGTAATTTTTTGGCATGATTGAACGTACAATACGTCGTAAACGGCGCTTTTCGCGGAAGTTAGTAATTTTCCGGGAAACACCAACTTTACCGCCTCCGAATGGAATTAATACCAGATATCTACCGGGTAAAGATACTTCTGAACTGACCCGCACACCTTTGTTAGCAACAGGTTCTTTGATAATCTGTATGATTATATCCTGGCCTTTTTTCAGGTTAATATCAGGCTGCGAATCTGCAGAGCGATCCTGGGGTTGCTTCTTCCTCCGAAATCCACGCCGAACTGTACGGGTAGATTCTGCCGTTGCAGTACCTGAGTTTCTCGGGTTATCGTCTACTTCATCGTCGTCATCATCGTCATCAGAATCTATGTCTGCATCTTCGTCTTCAAACAGTGTAGCGTATTGATCAACATTTTTCCCGATATCGGAAAAATGCAGAAAAGCATCCTGCTTATGGCCGATATCTATAAAAGCCGCTCTGATACCTGGTAAAACACGTGCAACTTTGCCCAGATATATATCCCCGACCATACGTTCGGTTTCCGGGGTATCGACAAACAACTCTGCCAAACGGCCATCCTCGGTAATTGCGATGCGCGTCTCGTTGGCAGTCGCATTTAAAATAATTTCCTTTTTCATTATTATAAAAATCCTTTGCCCATTCAGGCATACATTTGTAAGTATATAATTTTGATCCGCCCGCCGGTACCACATCAGGGTATTCGTAATAAGATTCAGGTGTCATAAGTAAATACGTGGATATCCAGCGGTCGAGGAATACAATTAATTTTATAAGATATTTTTGGTATGTAATGTCCATCAAAACTTTTTTAAGTCCCAAACCTAGTTAGTATAATTGATTACAATGTAATATATTTCAAGGTTTGTTTCAAGTAAAATTTTAAATATAAAATAGAGAGGTCAAGCTCACTGTGTCACACAATAATCATTGCCTACCGTTGCTCCCTTCCGGGCCTGGCGGGGTTCGGCAAGTTATCGTTGCACAGTACTTGACCTCTCAATATCAGAGTAAGATACAAATAATAATCTGCATAATCAATATAAATTCGCGGGCTTTTACGCTATAGGTGTTTGTTTTTTAATAAATTACAATATATATTTCTATAAGAAGCCGATCCGATTATTTAAGGAGGGTATACCTATGAAAACCATATTCTATATACTATTGACGTGCCTTCTGATTCTTCCTGCCAACTCTCAGGTCATTGATAAAATCGGTGAACTTAATGAAAAATGCCGTCTTGTACGTGGTCATGCATATATGATTCAGCAAATGATCGATAATAATGATTACAACGAGGCAGTTGCGCGAGCACACCACGGAATGATACATACTAACTTACGTGAAATGGAGTATATGCTCAGAGAGATAGAAACGCTTCTCACATCCACCCAAAAAGCACGCGTTGCACGAGAAATGGAAGAGCTATCAACACTCTGTGATGACACAAAACCTATGGTGAGTTCGATTCGGGAGGAATTGGATAGCGAGACAACAAATATTCAGCGAATTCGTGTTCTATCAATTCGTATTAATCGTAATTTGCGATCAGCGATGGAGATAAACGATACACTGATTAACAAACTTTAACGGAGGATATGGCAACTCATCTATACATCAAAAATATGGTTTGTCCGAGATGTATCCGGGTTGTTCGTGATGAATTGGAAAATCTAAACGTGAAGATAAAACGGGTTGATCTTGGCGAGGCGGAAATCGAGGAAGCGCTTACACCCGATCTCCTCGAAAAGATCAGAACGGTAATGGAAGCTAACGGATTTGAACTTCTCGAAGATCAAAAGCGGAAAATCGTCGAAAAAATTAAGATTGCAGTTATAGATTTAATTTATAATAACGAGAAGGGTAATGAAGCACGTCGCCTCACGCTGTCGTCCTATTTATCCCGCACATTGGGTATGGATTATAACTATCTCAGCACATTGTTTTCATCGGTAGAGAACATTACCATTGAAAAGTATGTTATTTTACAGAAAATTGAACGTGTAAAAGAACTGCTTAAATATGAGGAACTCACTCTGAGTGAAATAGCACACCGCCTTCATTATAGCAGCACACAGCACCTCTCAAATCAATTTAAACAAGTCACGGGTCTCTCACCGACTCAATTCAAGAAAATAGTCGGGAATCCGAGAAAAACCATCGATAAGCTCACCTGAAAATTTTGTACAAAAAATCTGTTTATTTATAACGCACATACATTTAAAATATGCTATATTTGTAATATGTTCTTACTACATGATACGATCGACTATGATAGAAGAAAAAACCACAAAAATTAATATTCCCGTGACCGGCATGACGTGCGCGAGCTGCGTTAAACGTGTACAGGATGCCCTCGAGCGAATAGATGGAGTCACGTCGGCTTCGGTTAATCTTGCAACCGAATCTGCTGCGGTAGATCTCGATCCGGAGAAGGTTCCCTTCGATGCTTTGGAACAGGCAATCGTTGCGGCGGGCTATGAGGTACCGATCGAAGAATCGACAATCGGTATTGAGGGTATGACGTGTGCAAGCTGTGTTGCACGGGTTGAGAAAGCATTAAAATCGCTTGATGGTATATCCGAGGCTTCGATAAATCTTGCAACCGAGGACGCAGTTATCCGGTACAAACCGGGTCACGTATCTGAAGAAGCAATTAAAAATGCTATTGAACAAGCCGGCTATTCTCTGTCGAATGTACAGGATACAACCGACCGGGATACACAGCGTGACAAAGATTATTCCACCCTGAAATTCAAATTGATCGTAAGTGCACTGCTGACTGTACCGATAACCGTTTTTGAAATGGGATTAATGTGGGATAACGTTCCGCTCATTCATTCATTATCACATCAAACGTGGAATTACATATTTTTTGTCCTCACAACACCTGTTTTGTTCTGGGGCGGAAGCAGATTTTTTGCAGGATTCTGGGCCGCGACGAAACAATTTACAGCAGATATGAATTCACTCGTCGCAATCGGAACATCGGCAGCATATTTTTATAGTGCCACAGCGACGTTCTTTCCGGCGGTTTTCGCCGCTGCAGGTGAGACACCGCACGTATATTACGATACAGCGGCAGTGATTATCACACTCATACTGCTCGGACGTTTGCTTGAAGCCCGCGCCAAAGGAAGGACTTCCGAAGCAATTAAGAAATTAATTGGATTACAACCCAAAAGTGCCCGCGTCATACGAAACGGAAATGAAAAAGATATTCCGATAGCTCAGGTTCAAATGGGCGATTATGTTATCGTAAAACCGGGTGAAAAAATTCCGGTCGATGGAATTATCCAGACGGGCTACTCATCGGTTGATGAGTCAATGATAACCGGTGAGTCAATACCGGTCGAAAAATCGGCCGGTGAAAATGTGATCGGCGGGACAATTAACAACAGCGGTAGTTTCACCTATAAAGCCACGAAAGTCGGTAAGGATAGCGTACTCGCACAAATCATCAAACTGGTTCAGGATGCTCAGGCCTCCAAAGCACCGGTACAAAAACTTGTCGACAAAGTTGCATCAGTTTTTGTACCGATAGTCATCATCATCGCAATCGCATCGTTTGTCGGCTGGTATTTTACCGGTTCCGGAGATGCCCGGTTAACCGTTGCGTTGTTAAACTTTGTTGCCGTATTGATAATCGCTTGTCCGTGTGCACTTGGTCTTGCTACGCCAACAGCGATCATGGTGGGAACAGGAAAAGGCGCCGAGATGGGAATCCTCATCAAGAACAGCGAAGCACTGGAAAAAGCCAAAGCGATTCACACGGTAATTTTTGATAAAACCGGAACCATTACAATCGGTAAACCTATCGTCACGGATTTTAAAATGCTTGATAATTCCGATACGGAAAATAATGTACTACAACTCACTGCATCGATCGAAAATAAATCGGAACATCCGCTTGCCGATGCAGTCGTTCGTTTTGCAAAAGAAAAATATGGTGATCTTATAGAGCCGGATACATTCGATTCTCATACGGGACTTGGTGTCTCAGGCACGGTCGCCGGAACCGAAATCATAGTCGGCAGCCCGGCATTCCTTGCCTCAAAATCCATCAAGCTCGGCGATGCTGAAAATATTGCCGCAGGATTGCAATCACAAGGAAAAACAGTAATCTATAGTGTTATCAACGGCAAAATAGCTGGCGTCATTGGCATTGCCGATGTTATAAAGGATAATTCAAAAAATGCAGTACACCAGCTACAACAAATGGGACTCGAAATTATCATGCTCACCGGAGACAACGAAACAACAGCTCAAGCTATTGCCCACGAAGTTGGCATCGATGATTTTAAATCAGAAGTAATGCCGGATCAAAAAGCATCCATTGTTCGATCCTATCAGGACAATGGAAAAATAGTCTCAATGGTTGGTGATGGTATTAATGATGCGCCTGCTCTTGCACAGGCAGATCTCGGAATAGCAATCGGCAGCGGAACAGATATTGCGATGGAAGCATCGGATATCACATTGATGAAAGGTGATCTACAGGGTGTGGTTAATGCAATTGCAATTTCAAGAAGGACTTTCAAAACAATAAAGCAGAATCTGTTCTGGGCGTTTATTTACAACACAACGGGAATTCCACTTGCTGCGTTTGGACTGCTGAATCCGATGTTTGCAGCGTTTGCTATGGCTATGAGTTCGGTCTCTGTTTTAAGTAATTCATTACGATTGAAAAAATATAAATTTCAATAAATATTTGGAGGATTATATGAGCAATAAAACGACATTTACCGTTGAGGGAATGACCTGCGGGCATTGTGAAGCTGCAGTTGTCAAAGCCGTTAAAACATTACCCGGCGTCAAGGAGGCAACAGCATCATTCGAGCAAAATCGAGTTATTATCACGCATGAAAACGATTTACATGAAGAAGATGTGAAACAAAAAATTGCCGAAGCAGGTTATACAATGATATCGGGATAACGATCATGTAACAATCGTGAGCGCCAATCGTTGTCCGGCAGTATTCCTGACAAGCAGGGCGATGAATTCATGTAATTGAGTTCGCCATCGTCCTGCTTTTAGAAATAATTTTAAGATTTTATCGTGAAGATTTTTTTTCCTCAATAAACCTGACAAATCTTTATCATTATAATGACCGTCAATAATCGTGTGAGCAACTATTTCGCCAGAAATGAGTGCTTGGTAGATACCTTCACCGGTGAGTCCTGAAGCAAAGCCTCCAGCATCACCGGCTAAAAATATATTGTCAAAATGAAATCCTTGATACTCATAATTTATCGGATGTGCCTGATATTGTCCGGTTGAGACATCAATTTCCCTCTTTTCAAGCCATTGATTAAAGTTACTCAATGCAGTAGCAGCGGTTAAATACTGCGGCCAGAACATCATTCCGACAGAAACATATTCACGGTGGGGGAAAATCCACGCATACCACGAATGAAAGTAGTTTGCATCACAGAATACTTCCAAAGCTTCGTAATTTGAGTCGGGAATTATATATTGCACTGCCGCCGCGTATTGATTTACTTTCAGACCAAGAGATTTTCTCACGGTCGAGGTTGCCCCGTCGGAACCGACAAGATATCTATAATACACCTTTTCAGAAGTATTCAGGATAATTCCATCCTTTTCGATACCGGTAACACGAACACCGGTTTTTATGTGAACATAGCCAGAGTGGAGTTTTTGTAACTGCCACTCCGCAAGCTTCTTCCGGTCGACGGTATACAAAATATTTTCCCTTCCCCGTATTACAACTTTTTTGGAAGGCGTATGAAACGATATAGAATCGAATTCTTGCTCGAGCAAGCTTGAAGGAATTTGGAGATATTCAATATCTTTTTTTGTTAGCCCTCCTGCACAAACTTTATAACCTATAGTTTCCTTTTGCTCCACCATCAGTACAGTCAAGCCTGCATGCGACAATTTTTCGGCACAGTTTAAGCCGGCAGGTCCGGCACCGACTATGATTACATCATATTTATTCTTCATTTCGCTACCGGTTTTTTACGTCGCAGAAATTTTTTCTCACCGAAATTTTTCCCTGACGGCAACTGATCTTCAATGACAGCATTCACTTCAGCACCAAAAAGCAATACTGCAGCTGAAATATAAAAATACATCATCAGAACTATTACCGTACCTATACTGCCATATACAGCGCTATAATCTGCAAAATTCTGTATATAAAAGCCAAACCCCATTGAAGTAAGTATCCACACCAGAACCGACAGTATTGATCCCGGTGTAATAAATCGTATTTTCTGTTCAACATCCGGCGCTATATAGTATACAAAAGCAACGGCAACCATAAATAAAATTAATGCAACAGGCAGACGAAGCCACGTCCATAGTGTTACGAAAAATTTTTCTATCCCGATCTGCTCGGCCAACCATTGCATAATCTGCGGGCCCAATACCATCAGAATAGCGGCAGCAATCAGCATACCTGCAATACAAAGGGTATATAAAATCGAGAGAGGATATAATTTCCAGAAGGGTCTTCCCTCTTTGACTTTATATACTACATTGAGAGCGTTAATAGTAACCCGCATCGCCCCCGATGCAACCCAGAGCGCCACGATCAAACCAATTGAGAGTAATCCACCGCGCGGCTGCTGTACTTCTTCGATAACCATATCAACTTGCGCCATCGCTTCATCGGGAAGTAATAAACTCATTTGTTGCCGCACCCAATCAAAGAATTGCATCATATCGAAAAAGCCCAGCAATGCAATAAGAACAATCAGAAAGGGAAAAATAGAAAAGAGTGCCTGAAAAGCAAGAGCCGCTGCATAGGTCAACATATCATTTTGAAGGTAATAGGTAACTGAGCGCTTTGCCAGTTCATACAGGCTAAGACCACGGAATGCCGGAATACGCATGGGATTCTCCTCTTACTCGAAAAATGCATCAATAGTTTTTATCGCATCTTCTAATCTTGTATATCGTGCAATAGTAAGTTTTGGATTACCGGCTACCATTGCGGATAATCTGTGGTTTTCCCGATCCCTGTATAAGCATAACACAGGTTTACTCAGCTCTTCTGCTTTACTTATTTCATATCCTACACCGAGCGAGGGAGTTGAAACTTCAGCGATGACAACATCCGCTTCACGAATCCATGCTATATCTCTCTGATATATTTCCCTATCTGCAATAGTATCTTCTCCTAAATTTGTCATATTTTGATTACCGATATGTTCTGTAAGCACTGTACCATATAGATCCAGATGGCGAATTAGTGCCTGATACAATTCTATATCATTTCTCCCACCACTAATAGAGCCGGCAAAGTAAATTTTGCGATTCATTACTACCCTGTTATGCTTACCCGATAATTTTTTGATTCATAATATGCATAAAAAAACCCCGCATACCTACAAAATATACGGGGTTTGAAATTAATAAGCTAACCTCATGGACATAAAGTGCTGTCCGTCAATGATTACACCAATGGTCTATTGGGCCGACCATGACTCAACATTCTTCGGTCTGGCTTCGTTCGCACGCCGGATGATAGTAATCAGCAATCCGATTGATGCTAAAATAGTACCAACCCATACCAGGTTAATGTATGGCTGAATGCTAGCCTCAACAATCAGGACATCCTGCGTTTTTGCCGGACCGGTACCGGTGAGCTGAGTGCCGCCTTTCCGGATGTCAAGTGTAACACTCGATCGGTCAGGGTTATCCTGATCCGGTCGAATCGATACAACATTAAATTCAAGCGAAGCATCCGATGTCATAGCCGGTCGAAAATCCATTTCGCCAGCCCGGTTTACAATTTCAGGTACAACACGCTCAATCTCTCCATTATATGAAACATCCAGATCCACACCGATTACCATTTCGTTCGAGCTACCCATCACGTGTTGGTCACTATCCATATCAAAGCCGACAAATGTTATCGTGTAATCTTCAATGTTTTTTTCCCTGCCTCGTTGTAAGGTATGAGTACTCCCGGCAATACCGTCTACTTCCTTTGAATCCAAACCGAGAGGAGCAAGATAAAAATCGAACGTTAACCGGTTCACAATATCGGGATTTCTGATCAGGCTGTTATTGAAATCACTTTGATACATAACCGGAGCCAGATTAATTGTCCTGCCTTCACGTTCTGCAGTAACGTTGAACGCCCATCGCTCGTGACCGGCAGGAGAATAACCGGTATAGGTTAAGGTATACCCAAGTGCTTCAACCGGTTCACCTTCAACAAGCTGAATTGTCTGCTGCTTATCATACATCGCCGTCGTGATAAAACCAAGGAACAATAAACCAACACCAATGTGCGCGACGGCACCGCCGACAAAGCGGGGATTGTTCTTTCCGATCTTAACAGCCATCTGAACATTCACGACAAGGACGAACCATGCTGCAAAAGTTAACAAGATCATCATAATGGATGTCAACCCGATTACAATCATCACGCCTGTTGCAATGGCGGATATGAAAAGTCCGGGAATCATATTCCGCAGAATATTTCTCGCCTTCGATGATTTCCACCACAATATTTGTGCAAACCCTGCAAGAAATGCAACGGCTATACCGAACGGTGTAGTGGTTTGCTCGTAGAATGAGATGTCAACAGCACTCACCTGACCTTTAATCAAGTTGGTGATTATTGGTGAAGATGTTCCAACGATAGTAAACAATGCGATGAAAATTAATGCCGCAGCACCAAGAAAGAGGGCAAATTCTCGCGACATATAATTATATTCAATCGGGACACTCGGCATTTCACGCATTCGAAGAAATAACAATAGTAAGCCGAATCCACCGAAGAAGATTATAAACGATAACAATAGAATATATGCCATCCATCCCGGTTCAACGAAGGAGTGAACCGATGTTGCACCCAAAACTCCGCTTCGGGTAAGGAAGGTGCTGTATAAAACAAGCACAAATGTAAAGATACCGAGTACCAGGTTTGTTCGAACGAAAGCACCGCTGCGACGTTGTGCAAGCATCGTATGTAAGGCAGCAAGTCCGATCAACCATGGTACCAATGATGAATTCTCAACCGGGTCCCACGCCCAGTAACCGCCCCAACCGAGTGTTTCGTACGCCCAGTAGCCACCGAGCATAATTCCCAAACCGAGGGATAAAACACCGAATGCAAACCAGGGAGTAGCGGGTCTGACCCAGTGTGTGTAATCTTTTTTAAGAAGTGCAGCTACAGCAAAAGCGTAGGTAGCTCCCATAGCAGCAAAACCGACAAATAATACCGGCGGATGAATAACCATCCAGTAATTCTGGAGCAGCGGGTTCATACCGCGTCCGTCGGCCGGCATAAATCCTTTTTCAACCTGCCCGGGAAATGATTCCCATACGCGAAGGAAAGGATCTTTGACAATCAGCATAAGCAACAATACACCGACAATCATTGAATAGACAAACATCAATTGTCCTTCATATCCTTTATTCGATGAGTAGGACATCAGGAACACACCAACAAACCCTGCTATCAGTGCCCAGATCAGAAAACTACCTTCCTGTCCTGCCCAGAAGGATGCCGCCAATAGTCCGGTAGGGAGGGCCATAGAGCTATAGCTCCAGACGTAGGTATACTGAAACTGATGTGTTAAAATAAGATACATCAATATTGCCGACGCGACCATCAGGCCGACGACTGATGTATGATACCCGATGCGGGCATACGTTAAAAACTTTTCGTTATTATTTCTGAAAGAAATATAGTATGCAACAAGCGAAACTATAATCCCGAGAAATGCAATGTTAATAATATAACTGCCTATCATTTATCCTCCTTATTAATCAAGCACCCCGTTCATCACGCGGCTTATTCATAATATTGACCATCAGACGACGACGCTCCCATCATCTCTTCTGCGGTTCCTTCATATTTTGAGGGACATTTTGTTAAAACGTTTGTCGACCGGAATTCATCTTCGGACACAAACTGACCGCGTGCAACCACGCTGGTTGCAATCTCGAAGTTATTCGGACGGGGACCTTCAAGCACGACACGGACTACCTGTCCGTTTTTGTCTGCCATATAGAATATAAACTCATTCCTGTCGGCATTATACTCATCACCTTTTTCTTCTACCCAGGTGCCTTCCACCTGAACGGTACGACCGGTCTCGTAGGCATCCTGGAAGTTAGTATACTCAACATTACTCTCGAGGAACGACCACGCACCGAATATCAGGAATATTACTATAATGACACCTGCTACAATTGCTTTTGCGTTCATACCCGCACTCCTTATATTAGTAAAACTAATTATTTTTACTGCCGCTGCTACTGTCCGTTGATTCTTCTATTTTTTTAATTTTTTTATCCAGCGCAAATAAATAAAAATATAACAACAACCAGATAACAAGCACAATGACTAATACAATATATATATCGTGCTTGTCAAGAAATTCATACAATGATTCCAATCAATACCTCCTAATCGTGAGAACGAAGTGATTCATAATACAATTCAATTTTCCCCAGACGAACTTTCAGTTCATACATCCATAAATACAACAACGTGAAACCAAGGAGTGATGCAATAAATACAATATACATTGTCGTATCCATACTGAAATCAACAACTGGGCCCGCACCGTCATCGCTCGCCGATCCGGGATGCAATCCGGTCATCATTCTCGGCATAATAAAAACCAAAAACGGAACTGTAACAAATGCGATAATGGAATAAGCGGCCGACAAACTCGCGCGTTTTTCATCAATATCGATGGCTGATCGCAGGGCAAAGTATGCACCGTAGATTAACATCAATACAAAAATACTCGTTTGCCGGGGATCCCAATTCCAATATGCACCCCAGTTAAATTTTGCCCAGATGGCACCGGTAATTGTTGCAAGTATACAAAACACCAATCCGAGCCCGGCAGCCGAAGATGACCTGACATCGTATATTAAATCGTTCTTCCGGAGGTATTGAATGCCATTAATCATCGACATCAAAAATGCTATCACAGCAATCCATGCCGTTGGGACATGGAAGAAAATGATACGGGCTTTTTCATCGAGACCCGGAATTATGGGGAATTCAAAAAATGATTGCGGTGATGGCACCATCGGGAGAGACATCCCTACAATGATCACTATCGACAACCAGACACCCAAAAAAATCTTCCAGAATTTACCTTTCAAAACCCTAATCCTCCAGTGTTGAAAATTACAACATATATAATATCAAATGTTGTGCCATATTGGTGTCGAAAATTTCGGCAAATTAAGGGAACTTTTTTCAAATTACGCCTCTAAAATCTTATAAATTGGAACTCTGAGTCTTATATTATTTTAAAAATAAGAAAACCTTATCAATAAGGCAATATCAATCCTTCCAGACATAGTCAAATAAAACCCACGAAACGGCTATCAAAACGACAGAATATGACACAAGGACGCGAAATTCTCCGGCTGCTTCGCTCAGGGGTGCTCCGTCAAGTGATAATTTGGTAGCGTTCATAACAGTCATTAAAAGTGGTAGTAATATCGGGAATGAAAGCACCGGGTAAAGCGTTCCTTTGGAATTTGCCTTTGCAATGATTGCCGCTATGATTGTTGAGGCACATGCCAGGCCGAAACTTCCGAGAAAAAGCGTCAATAAAAATATACTGGTCGTCTGAACCGTAAACAGTGGGATCAACAATAAATATAGTGTTACAACGAGTGTGTTAATCGAAAAAATGAGTACCAGATTAAATACCAATTTACCAAAATAGATAATTGCTGGTTGTGCCAGCAACTGAAGCGTCATAGTTGTACCGCGCTCCTCCTCACTCACAAACGATCGCGATAAACCCGACATCGCCGAGAAGAATATGACCACCCATAACATTCCGGCAAGAACATCCGGTGAAACCCGCTCACCGCCTATTGAGAAAAGTATGATCGAGAGTGTTGTGATCACAAACATTACGAGGGCGTTTATTGCATATCGAGTACGCAATTCAGATTTAAAATCTTTTATAAACACCGCTGCTGTCTGTTGTATATAGAGCATAGTTATTTGGCCACTTCGGTCGATGGCTGTTTCGACCTTGCTGAAGATCTCATTTGTTTTTCCGATTTCTGTTGTTCTTTTAATTCGTCGAGATTAATTATAGTTTCCACATGGGAAAGATCTTCCTCATCATTGGTTGCAAGGATGATGACAGATTCCGGTTTATTTTCTTCCATAATCGAATACACGGTTGCAATACCATGCCGGTCGAGATTAGCACGTGGCTCATCGAATATCAATATCTCCGGTTTATGCAACAATGCAAAGGCATATTTTAATCGCTGCTTCATACCACTGGAGTATGTACGGACCGCGTCATTTCGTCGCGAATAAAGGACAATGCGGTCGAGCAATTGGTCTGCATACCCGGCATCAAAATGCATACCGCGAATACGGGCAAAAAATTTCAGATTTTCATATGCACTGAATTCATCATACATTTGAATATAAGGTGCTACAAAACCGATATAATTATGGTACTGCTCTAGTTTCATTTCTTTCCCGTTCACGGTTAATGTCACTATTCCCCGGGTTGGTGATAGTATACCCGCAATGATCTTAACAAGCGTAGATTTACCGGAACCGTTTATACCGGTAATTGCAATTGAATTACCATTGGTCAGTTCAAAATTAATCTTGTCGAATATGATACGGCGTGAGAATTCTTTTCGAACATTCTCAAGCTGTAAATGTACTGAATTCATTTATTCCCGGATAATTGTTACTTTTCCTTTGGTTACTGTGTCATCATATTCTAAAACATATACATAAACACCGCTCGCAACCTGACGGTCACGATCGTCACGTCCATCCCACCGATACACCGTTCTGCCAAATGCCTGAGACCGTTCAATATAATCCTGATAAACAAGACGCATATCACTCGAGAATATTGATAAGCGTACATCATCATCCGTATCGAGTACAAACGTCAATGATGATGCCTGACCTGTTCGGAACGGGTTTGGATACATCGTTACACGCTCATCGACGACGGGGGTGCCGGTATACAGTGGGATAACTTTCCAGGTCGACCGGTTGTTTGCTTCAAACCGATACCATAAATCGTTACCGAGTTCAATTGCGTTCGCTCGGGGTTGTGATACGATAGTTAACTCATAGAAATTATTTTCGGTATTAACCGCTTTATCCACATTCGATACAATAAAATAAACTTTTTCCTGCTCCTGTGTCATAATTGAATGAAAATGTAATGTCTGGGTCGATTCATCGACCCCCCGAAACATAGTTTCACTGATATGAGTCATATTGGATTTTTCTTGCAACATTGGATACTCGACGCCGTCAATAAAGTATTTGTCCGGACGAGCCCGAGTCCCGGTATAAAATTTCCATAAATTAAATTCTGCAAGTTCCTGTTCCAAAGTCGATCCCTGATCCCGCAACGCCTTGTTTATCGCTTCAAGTGGGTGCATATTCCTAATATACTCCCATTTTGTGCGCATTATATCCCTGTCATACCTGCGTTCCATCATATGTCCCCAGATAGCCCGGGCATACATATGCAATCCAACACTATGGTAAAACGGGAAATTATAAACCGTATTCGTAAATATAACCGGAAGATAATATAGATAGTCATTAATTTCAGGATAAACAACATCCTCAAGCCAAGTCGATGTTATTTCATAAAAAAACCTTGAATTTTGTGAATCCAGCTCTAACCAGTTACCGTACGAACCTATTTGTATAGCATGATGGAATTCGTGAGCAGCCGTAACTTGTAATCCTTTAATACCCGGTGACGGGAATCCGGCATATGAATTATGAACCAGTATGTATGTTCGATACCGCGGAACACGTTCTTCTTCGTCATTGATTCTGTCTCCAAACCATCTGGTCTCACCATAAATACCCGACATCAGATTTTGAACATACACATCGTATCGGATGGTATCATTTGTTACAGGATCAACAGAACCATACTCCTCGGGTGACTCGTAACCGAGTATATTGATGTGATAATTGTAGGATTTATCAAATGCCACAGCAGCAGAGTCGATATAGTCCGGAATCCCGTTTCCACCGTTATCGGTTAAATCAGGAGCATGCGTTCCACTGGTATCATAGTGGATGCGAAAGAAGCCGCTCGAACTGACGGTATAGGTATCGGTCTCGGGTCTGCTGAATTGTTCCTGGAACTCCTGTTGCTGAAGAGCACTAAGTTTATCCCAGTTGTTTTTTACCTCTGCAAAAAAGGGCAATCCACATTTTTGTTGATGAGCATATGCCTCCTGAATGGATGCGCCCCGCATTACCATATCGAAAGCATCGCTGTGATCTCCCGCTTTATTGGTGTGTACAACCAGAAAATTGGAGAGCAGAAAAAGCATCATCGCTGCACCGGCAACTCTAGTACTCATCAATACGCAACACCTCAACATAAGGATTCCCTTTTCTACCGATAACAAGCATATGTATTTCACCGATCGGTTCAGAATAAACCGTGAGTGATGAATAGTCATCAACTTTTTTAAGCAACCGCTCAGGCGCAAACAATCCATTACTTGTACTTTGCATAATTTCAATTGCCTGACTTCGTGCATTATAATATACAATATCACTATATGGTTCATTCGGTGAATCTAATAAGTATATATCACTTGCCGAATGGATGAACTTGTCAGTGGAATTTCCCGCATGCAATGAAAGCGTGCCGTTGCGCTCTCCTCTCACCCTGCATATCCGTCCGCTATCCCCCGTTTGATCATCAAGATAGACAATAAATGATGTTTCATCATCCATGGTAGATTTTTCAGCTATAACAAAACCCCGTGTTGCAGTCGAGTCTTCGAGTGAAAGAATATTGCCCTGCTTGCGAAAAACATAATTAGAATCATTGAGCGCAGACGTTAAATAAACTTCTGCTTCGTCTTCATTACGGTATAAATAAATAATATCCACAGCGTTATTCCGACTAAGATCCACAACATCTAATGCGAGCATATGTTCTTCGTGAATAGGTGTGATCGTATGTTCGATATATTCATCGCTGGCAATTTGATCAAATAACGACAATGTCGGTGTATTGTGCTCCTGGGTAAACGAAACCGTACCGAATTGAAAGCGCTCATCCGATGTCAATCCAAGATAGATAACATCAGAACCGGTCATAGCAGGTATACCGTACACATTGGCTTCCTGTTCATACCAGTTCATCGAAACAACTGTAATGAAATTAGATTTTTTTTCCGAAACAATTAGTTTCAACTTGTTCGATGGTCCGCGATGAACATACAAACGATCCGGATTACCCGGAAGTGAAATCATTGTGTGGTTCAACTCAAATTGCCGGTTATACCAGTAAACCGAGATTGTTGCCGCCTGCTCGCAAAGTATATATAGCTCGGGTAACTCACCGCCAAACAAGTTGGCAGTGACCATATCGCTGGCTTCTGAAGCGAGAGCAAGTTTTGGCGGTAAAAATTCTTCGGCTGCAGGTAATAATCCGAGAACAATCAAGCGATTATTTTCAATATCAAGCACATATAGTTCATCATTATTGGTTTTGGAATTCTTGAGAATTTTCATATCATCAATACCCACCGGAAGCTGAATTTTCCCCGCCGATTTAAAGCCATGTCGATGATCATTTTGAAAGATCCTCAGAATACCGGTTTCACGTTCGGCCACAATAAGATCGGCGAGTCGAGTATTGAAAAGATCGGCGAAAAGAAACGATGTCGATGCTGATGATAGCCGGTGTGTTTGTACCGGTGAATATCGGCCAAGTCCGTCACCAAGAAACACTCTGAATTCCTTCGAACCGGGAAACATTGTAATCAGGTCATATATTGCATCTTCTATTATCGGGAGTGATTGAAAATAATCGATTGATGCCGGCAATGAAACGCGACGTTCAAGAGCAAACGTCATTCTTCCGAATCCATAATGAATCCGAAGCATATTCTGAATAGGGTCATACAGCACAAAATCATTAATGCCATCCCCGTTCAGATCCACGACTTGAAACATTGAAATAAAAATCTCGTCAAACAGAAACTCAATATCTCTGAAGGTACCGTCGCCATTATTTTGTAATACACCCACGCCGGTTTGATTCTCAAGAAGAACTATTATATCCTGATAGCCGTTGCCCGACACGTCGGCAGTCTTAAGCATATATGGTTGCTGTTGCAACCGCGCCACTAAATTTTTGGTGAACACATTCTCATCCGGTTCATACTGCAAGCTATTAATTTCGTTTTCGTGATGAGTTACACAGATTAAGAGATCACGCTTTCCTTTTCGTTGAATAGATTTGACTAGTGAGATTGAGTAATCTAATTCAATATGAGTATGATCCTTATCAGTAAATATCGAAAGGCGTGGAGCATCATAGGTGATTATTAAATCTTCTTCGCCATGACCGGTAATACTGGCGGTTGTAATAGTCAAAGGTTTCGAGGGAAGGGTAATAAATTCGATTGGACCGACCGGAACATTTTTAATTATATCGGATTGAGAATGCACAAGGATTACCACACATACTATCAATACTAGTATGAATTTAAAACGCTGTCGATATCGAAGAGTGTGTTTGTTCACCCCGACACTCATTAATTAGTTACTTTTTTTCTGATGTTTACGATGCTGCAACCGGCGTTCTCTTCGCTCAAGTGCTTCCCGATACCGCCGTTCTTCTGTTTCAGTCTCGGGGTGAATCGGTTCGATTTCGGATGGTGTTCCGCTATCGTCGAGCGCGACAAATGTCAGATATGCGCTATTGGCATGTGTTAAATCTCCGGTTCGCAAATTTTGCGAATATACCTTCACCCCTACTTCCATTGATGTCCTAAACACCCGGTTTACCGAAGCTCGTAAGATGACAACCTCACCCAATTTAATCGGATGCAGAAAGTTAAGCTCATCGACTGAAGCGGTGACGGCAACCTTATGTGAATGACGCGCTCCGGCAATTGCCGCAGCAATATCAATCAAATGCATCAACCGGCCTCCGAGCATATTGCCGAGTGTATTTGTATCGTTCGGCAATACAAGTTCAGTCATCTCAACCTGTGAGTCTTTCGGTTTACGCTTTTCTCCGGTCAAAGTTTACCCGCTCCGGAAGACTCTCCTGTAGTAGTTTGCGGTGAATCCGGGCCATTATCTGAATCTTCATCGACTTTTTCCAATTCAGCTGCAATACGCCGCTCAAGAGTTTCTATCCGGGAACGTTTATCGCTATCCGGAAACCTCCTGTGGAATTGCTGAATGGTTTCATTTGCTTCATCATACAGCTCCCGTGCCATCAATGCTTCTACTTTACCGATATGAGCAGATTCAGCATACTCGGTATCGTGATACTGTTGAATGACAATCTCGTAGTATCGGGTTGCTGCCCGATAGTATCTCATACGCATATACAGCGTCGCATTTTCATACTGTTTGCGCGCTAATTTTTTATTTAATTCCTGTATCCTTTCCTCGGCATCGGGCACCAGTTCATTTGTCGGGAAGAAGTCGACAAATGCTTGAAATTCATCGATAGCTTTGTAGGTATACTCCTGATCGAGGTCATATCTCGGAGAGAGTTGATAGTACGACATCGCAAGTTTATATTGCGCGTCGGCAACGAGCGGGCTGCCGCTCATTGTATTGACCAGCGTTTCAAACTCGTTCGCTGCAAGAACATACTCGCCGCGATTGTAATATGACATTGCCATATAATATTGCGCATCATCAGCGTACTCACTGCCTGAGAATTGTCGTGTAACAACACGAAATTCATTGACTGCGCGACTATAACTTCCATCATCATAAAACTCCATCCCCCTCTCAAACCGCTCTGAAGCACTGAGATCAAGCGTTACGTCACGACGCCCGCATCCTATGATGATCAAACTGATAAGTAAAAAAATCCCCGCCATCTTAAAAAATAACACTTCCCGCTGGGTCATATATATCCTGTTTCTTTCATTCATATTTTAATTAACTACGCACCGAGAAAAATAAATAAATAACGACACCGGTCGCTCCGACGATAACTGCCGGTCCCAATAAGCGCTCGGTAAATGAACCATCCGGCACATTCGCCTGGGTAAACGGCAACGCTGAATTCTCAACTTCCCGATGCTTATTATATGCTATTTCGTCGCTGACATACTCTGAAATCCGGATAACCCGTTCCCGGCCATCACCGCTTATCCGCAACGAAAAAGCCACATCGGCATGACGTGTCATCGTCCTTGATCGAAAGATCGAGCGCTTGCGTACATTATCGTAACGTATACCAAGCTGCTCAACCCCCAATTCTACTTTGTAATGTCCGTCTTGATAATTTTCGTTATTTCCACGGACATTATATCCTAAATCACCCAATACTTTAATCGCCCTGTGACGAATAAACCAATCATAATCAGCGAATTGTATTTCCAACGAAACATCAGCGTTCGAAGGTAACACATCCTCAAGCTGCACAATGCTCTTTTCTATTACTTTGTGCAATAGCTCTGTATTGGAGATTAGTTCATCCTGTGCTTTTGCGGTCTTCGTATTGAATACAAAACACAAGATCAATAGTATTGGCAAACTAATTTGCCGGTAATTCACCGCTCGTTACTCGTTCCTGGCTTACGCTCTGCCCCGGGCAAGAGCTTCAAGCCGTTTTACTCGTTCAGGGATTGGCGGGTGTGTAGAGAATAATTTACTTACTCCACCACCTCTGAACGGATTAACAATGAATAAATGTGAAGTTGACGAATTTGTGTCCGGCATTGGCGCTCGCTGTACTCCCTTTTCGAGCTTGTTCAATGCGTTCGCTAATGCCATTGGTTTACCACATATCTCTGCTCCTCCTGCATCTGCCATATATTCACGGGCACGGGATATAGCAAGCTGAATTATCATAGCCGCAATCGGTGCAAGAATCAGTAATAATAATTGTCCGAATGCCTCTCCCGCACTCCGATCACCACCTCTTCCCATAAAGAGGAATGCAAATCTCCCCATCAGCGAGAGGTACGTAATTGCTGTAACAACCGTAGCAACGATCGTGCTGAGTAAAATATCACGATTTCGGATATGTGCAAGTTCATGCGCAAGCACTCCTTCGAGTTCCTCATCGTTTAATAATCGCACAATTCCTTCGGTAACTGCTACAACGGCATTTTGAGGATTTCTGCCGGTAGCAAATGCGTTCGGGGTACTTGACGGAATTACATATATCTTCGGCATCGGCATATTGCTACGTTTGACAAGCTTATCGACCATGTTGTACAATTTCGGAGCCTGTTCACGGGTAACCTCTTTTGCCTTGTACATTTTTAAGATTACTCTATCTGAATACCAGTAACTGAAAAAGTTGAAAGCCAGTGCAATTATAAAGGCAATAATTAACCCGTCCTGTCCGCCCAATGCCTGGCCGACAAGCAAAAAAAGCACCATAATCAACGTCAGCAAAAACGCTGTTTTTACACCATTCATTCTTCTATATTTCCCTCCTCCTTAATAACAGATACTTTCGATACTGAATACCTACAAACTTTCAAAATATTAAATTTTGGGCTATTTAGCAACATTAATGTCGATTGCGGTCAATCCGCTCCAATTCCTTCATCACAAATTCGGGGCGCTCATAGAGCGCATGGCGGGAGTCACGTCGGGCACGTTTAATTTCATCATTTGTAATGTCAGCATAGATAACTGTATCATCAAAAAACGGAGCTTGTTTTACAATGGTTCCATCCGGACCTATAATACTTGAGCCGCCCCAAAAGCTGATTCCATCCTCAAATCCAACACGATTACAAAACAGCACATAACATGATAAAAGACGCGCATAGGTTTTGTGGTGTTCCATATTGATTTCGGCGACTGCCGGCTCACTGTTCTTCTCACCCCCAAGCCGGGTCGGACTGGCAGCTAAAGCGGCAATAATCTCTGCGCCATCCTGTGCAATGAGGTATGGTGTTGATAAATGCCAGAGATCCTCACAAATCAATACTCCCCATCGCCCGGCAGGTGTATCAAAAGATCGAAGCGATTTCCCCGGCAGAAAATATCTATTCTCCTCAAACATACCGTATGTAGGTAAATATATTTTACGGTGAATTACCTGCATATTTCCACCGGTGAATAAAAAGGCGGCATTATGTAATCTATAATTTCTTGTTTCCTCTACTCCCCCCGCAATGATGTGAATATCGTTGCTTAACGCGAGTAATTTTTTATAGTTCGGATTATCGGCATAGCTTACCTGCGTCACATCATGTACCAAATCACGAAGAGAATAACCGGTAAGACTCAGTTCAGGGAAAACAATAATCCGGGCATTTTTTGATATGGCTTCTTCTGCATAATTGATGTGCAATTTTAAATTATGGTCTACATCTCCGACACGCACATCAATTTGTGCCACCGCAATACGAGTTTTCATGAAGGTTATGGGAAAATTTGCATATTGTATATGGGCAAATTGTGCTACGAAAGGTCGATCATCTCAAGATCTTTCACATACGTAACCGTTTTATCTTCTTTAATTTCTTTAAGTTTTTCAACCTTTGTTTGTATACGCTGAACACTATCATTGATTATGTTCAGATAGTTTGAAGTTTTTTCAGTTTGGTGTTTAGCAAGTAATTCTGTTGAGATAGTTTTCATTTCCTGTAAAAGCGGCTCAAGATCAGTGGTAATATCGGCAGCAAGAGATTGTAAGGCTTCAAGTCGCTTGCTGCTTATTTCAAGCTGATCGAGTTTATTTTGTAATTCACGTTTTTCAAGTACACTGAGTAAGATTTTCGGGAATACCGGTGTGGAAATTTCCTCCTTTACGATATAATCCGATACACCTGCTTTCATAACCTCCAGGGCCAGATTAAAGTCTTTGTTCACGGTTAGAAATATTACAGGGGTAGTTATTCCGTTGTCACGAAGTTGTAAGGTGGTATCCAAACCGTTTTGTCCCGGCAAGAAATAATCCATCAAAATAATATCAATATCCTGATTTTCTTTTAGTTCGTTAATACCCTGCTCACCGTTTTCTTTCCATATAATGTTAAATTTTATCTCCTGAAATCGCCGAAGATATATTTGCACCAATCGTGCAAAGTTTTCATTATCCTCAATAATGAGAACATTAACTTCTCGTTTTTCGGTCATCCCCATCTAACTCCGTGTTGATAATTGTGCTATATTTGCCCAATAAACACAAACTGTATTTACGGCCTGGGCAACTTCATTAAATATATGTGATTTACTGATGAATGTATTTGCACCCAGAGAATATGCTTTTTTCACATCCTCAATACGGTCAGAGCTGCTCAAAATAATAACCGGTATCGACTTCAATTCATTATTCTCTTTAATCTTTTGTAATAAATCAATTCCATTCAAAATTGGCAGATTAATATCGAGGAATATTATATCAGGTTTACGTTTCAATGCACCTTCCGGCTTACCAATAGACCACAGCATATTCAATGCTTCCTCTCCGCTCTCAACAACGGTTACTTTGTTTTTTATATCCGATTGTTCAAGTGCCCACACAATGATCTTCCCATGGTCCGGGTTATCATCAATCAGTAAAATATTCAGTACTTGTTTCACAATAATAAACTTTATGCTTTTGGCAATGTAAAATGAAATGTTGTTCCTTCACCCACGACAGAGTCAAGCCATATAGAACCACCGTGGGTTTCAACAATCTTTTTCACAATCGTTAAACCCGCTCCCGTCCCCTCGTATTGTTTCTCTCCGCGCAATCTATGAAATATAACAAAAATTTTGTCAAAATATTCTTTTTCTATACCTACACCATTATCACGAACACTAAAACGGTACATCGAATCTTCATCCTGCCAATCTATCGAAATTACCGGTTTTTCAGAGGTGTTGAATTTTATCCCGTTTGTTATCAAGTTACGGAAAAGTACAACAAGATGCACTTTATTACCATGAACTTCCGGCAAATTTTCTGCCACATGTATCGTGACATTTCGTTTTTTGACAGTATACTCGAGATCCTCCAATATTTCATTGATTACTGATTCTGTGGAAACGGTAGTCATACTTTCGGTCAGGCGGCCGACCCGGGAAAGTGTCAACAGCTCATTGATAAGATTTTTCATACGGTCACACGACTGTGTAATTGAATAAAGCAAATCCTGCCCTTCTTCGTGCAATATCTCCTGATAATCCTGCAACAATATTTTGCTATATCCCTCGACGCTTATCAGTGGTTCCTTCAAATCGTGTGATACAACATACGTAAAATCATCAAGTTCACGATTTCGCCTCTCGATTTCCTCGGATTTTTCGACCGTTTCCCGATAGAGGAGTGATTTTTCAATTGCCATACCCGCCTGGTGCGCAATAGTCTGGAGCAAGTCTTTGTGTGTTTCACTATATGATTCCGTACCGTCGGCTTCGAGCACCATTAACCCGAGCACCCGTTCTTTCATAACCATCGGTGCAACGATCTTGTGCGGGTTAGTCCAATCGCCCGGCAAATCAACCATCTGGCGCTTCTCAATTACAGACCGTTCAAGCTCCAATCCCTCGTGGTGTATTAAAACCAATTCCGGCTCGAAGACAAAAATTTCATTATCTTTTTGTTTGTTGATTTGCATTATCTTTTGTAACACATCCGGCAATTGCTCATCATATAAATAAATTGAAAACGACTGGTGCGGTAAGACTCGTTTCACACTTTTTGATACTGCTTCAAGAATTTCCTTCTGGTCAAGTGTTGCCGCCAGGTTATGAGCAAGCTCATATAATACACGCAACCGTTGTAATTGATGTGTTATTTCTTCTTCCGCTAAGCGCCGTTCGTGAACATCACGCAAGATACATTGCACACCGGTGATCTGACCGCGTGCATCATGAACAAGTGTCCAGGATGCAGACATCCATCTATACTCTCCTTCACGCGTACGTATACGAAATTCCAGGGCCCGAACCGTGTCGGTAGGCACCCTGCGTTCAACTGCAAGCCGCATTAATTTATTAATATAGCGGTAATCTCCCGGATGCACCATTCGCGGTGAAAATTTTCGTTGTAATATTTCTTCGGGTAAGTAACCGGTAAGATGCTCCGAGCTCGGACTTACATAGGTAAAGGTTCCATCAAGGTCCATCGAGAATACCATATCCCGTGCCGTCTCAACAAGCAAGCGATATTTTTCTTCCGAATCCTGTATTTTCTGATACAATTGCGCGTTCTGCATCGCCATTGAAACCTGTGTTACTATATTCCGGTACAATGCGACGTCTTCGGGGAAAAACTTGTTTCGACTTGTAAACCCGACACTTAACACACCTATCACCTTGCCTTCAGTTTTGAGGACAAAGTATCCTACAGACCGCTGATCTTTTCTGATAAGCTGGTCATGAAGATCGGGATGTTCTTCCCGGATATCTTCTATGATGGTATGCTCGTTACTGCCGAGAATTTTTTGAAGAATTGGATGGATTCCTTCATAGGAATGTGACATTTTTTTGTCCGGGATTCCGTGCGCAGCAACCAATTGCAGCTTATCATATCCCTTGTCAAAGAGTGAAATACTCAATACATCGGGATGTCGAAGCTCTTTAATGCGTTCAATAACATTATTTGCTATTTCATGTATATCGAGCGAGGATGCATATATATTACCAAGCGATGCAAGAATGGTAAGATCATTGACGCGTGCCTGAAGGTTTTTATACAGACGAATGTTCTCAATGGCTGCACTGAGCTGATTGCTTATAAGCTGGAGAAGGTGCATTTCCTGATTTGAGAGTTTTCGCCGATGATTGAATTCAACACTCAGAACACCAAGTACATTCTTTTGGACTGTCAATGGAATGACAACACTTGCCTGTAGATTATATTTGTCGATAATGGGGCGCCACTTTGCAGATAGGTTCGGATACTTATCCAGACCATCCGAAATCGTAACCGATTGCTCCGCCCGTAACACTTCTCCGATTACACTATTGGATATATCGATCTTTTCTACCTCACGTACTTCGCTTTTGGTGAGTTCCCCGATATAGCCAGACAAATGTGTTTTCTCGTCTTCAATTAGATACACCGTAACAATCGAGGCTTTAAATATCTTTAAAATCTTATCAAGTGTTATAGTATATACTTCATTGAGATTAAGCGACTTTGTCAGTATCGCTGAGATTTCGTTTAACTCTATAAGATCGCGGTTACGCCGCTTCAACTCTTCCTCGGTTTTTTTAAGCGCGGTGATATCCGTATGAGTAAAGACCAACCCCACAATACGGCCTTCGATCTTCATAGGATTAATGCGCAGTTGATAAAATTTGTCCTCTCCATTAAAGGCATAGGTGAACTCGGTGTTATAAATTGTTATGTTTTCTGAAAACAACGCCGATACAACCTGTTCGATACCTTCCCTATACGGTGCTTTTTTGACTACATCGTACAACGGTTGACCTATAAGAGTTTTCTGTTTATTCCTCACCCTTCTTTTATCGGTAAACGGGAATTCATTCAACGGGGTATTCGATTCGGTAATGACGAGATCGGTATTGACCGTGAAAACAATATCATCCATCGAATACAACAGGTTGTGAATATACTGGGCATCGTCACGGACCCGTGTAAACAGGTTGAGTTTATCGACGATTAATCCGATTTGCTCACATATTGGTTGCAGGAGAGATATCTCATTTCCGATGAAGCCGTTTGCTTCTCGCATAGCGAGATAGAGAATTCCGAGAAATGTATCTTTTGTATATATCGGTACAGCTACAAGTGATTTGTAGCCCATGTTTACAAGCGGTAAATTGAGTTTTTCAAACGATTCACCGAGCAGATTATTTGAGGTATATGGTTTTCCCCAGCTTCGAATATCGATACCGAGCGATGTATTGGTTCCGGTATGTTCCTCTCGCTTGCTCTTTCCATTATCATCATCGGTGGTAAACGCAACTTCTTCCACCGAGTCCAAACCACGCAATAATATTATACCAAACCGGTCAAACTCGATAAGTTGACGAAGTTCATGGTTTAGCGTATCAAGCAAATCGTTAATTTCAATTGTTTCATTAGCTTTACTAATGACACGGTTAATAAGTTCGATTTGTTGAGTGCGATTCTGTAATTCAGTTTCTAATTTTTTGCGGTCAGTAATATTGCGTGCAATATTGAGCATTGCAACGGGATCACCCTCCTTATTCCGTAACAATGTTGTATTCAAACTCACAGGTATGATCTCATTGGATTTACTCTTCCAGCGAATATCGAAATCGTGCAGGTAGTTCTTTTCACGCAATTCTGAAATCCAGACAACAAAGCGTGAAGTGTCCGGTTCATAAAACCAGGAATACGGTATTGTTTGGCCGAGGGCTTCATCTTCCCGATATCCGGTAATGCGTTCAAACTCTTTGTTCACCCGTAGCACCCGTCCCTGTAAATCGGTAAGTACGAGTGCATCACCCATAGCTTCAAGAACGTTTCGGAAAAGCGTCTCGGATTCTTTAATCTCATCCTGCATAAATTTTTGATGAGTGAGATCCGAAAGTATGCCGACAATACCACGCACCGTCCCTTTTGCATTAAGGAGTGGAGAAAGATGTAACCAGGCGTACCTCATCTGTTTTGTAACCGGATGGAGATAGGGAAGATATCCGAAGGATACTTTTGTGCCGGTTAACACATTGTCAAACTTCTCAAGTGCACCGTGATCCTTGAATTTTTTAAATATTTGACGGGCGTGCATTCCTATCGCTTCAGACCGATCAAGACCGGTAAAATATTGCATCTGG
This sequence comes from Ignavibacteriales bacterium, assembly GCA_003568415.1. Lineage (GTDB taxonomy): Bacteria > Bacteroidota > Ignavibacteria > T3Sed10-11 > T3Sed10-11 > T3Sed10-11. Next base: position 87,706 of record PWXV01000336.1, on the reverse strand, counting down.
TGATTCCAATCAATACAGGATAATGATGTATCGAATACTACAACACCATGCTCTAAACTCGAGAATACATTCTCACGGAATTCTTCCGACTCAATCAACTGTTTCTCAAGCATATTCCGTTCGGTAACATCGCGATGAAAACTCAAGCTAACGTGTTTGCCATTGTACTGAATTCGTGATGCGGCAACCTCTATTTCAATTATCTCACCATGCTGTTTTTTGCCTTTGAAATCATAGATAAAAGGTGTATCCCGCCCCCGTTGTCGAGAGTGACTCGTTGCCAGAACACGTTCCTGATCTTCTGGCGCGACAACAACGGTAAGCGGTTTGCCGATTAATTGTCCGGGCTCGGAATACCCGTACAATTCCAGAAATTTGTTATTAACGTATACTAAGCGATCTTTCTCGACGATACTAATACCATCTTCGGAGTTCTCAACAATGGTTTGAAAAACTCCGATCGATTGCTTTTCCCGATCGAGCTGCCGGTATACATTTGTGATATCGGTGAGATACAGTTCCCGACGATTCGATTCCGTCGCTGCGTTCTTAAGTTTTACATCAAACACCTTATCCTGTATCGTGACAATCTCCCCATGCTTACTCTTGTCGCGAAGAATTTTTCTGATTTTTTTTGCGGTTTGTTCACCAAAGAACATCGCAAGTGTCGTTGGAATTTTACCGGAATGATTGAATAAACTGATGGCAGCCCTATTTGCATAATATATGGTACGGCTCGTACATTCTACCACGGCTGTCGGCAGATCTTCAAATTTCTGCTGCTTTGAATTGTATATTTTTTTGTTCCCCATTATACTTACTCGTCAAAAATGCTGACCGGAAAGGTACTCGAATACACGCGAAGTGTATCCATAACAGCTTGTGCTGATCCACCATCCAGGTTCATTACCCGCCACCTATTAATCCGAACCGGAATCGGTCGAACCACCATTTCATCACTAAACATAACCTGGAGAACTATGGTGTCATACACCGGTCTGTATCTTCCCCCAAAAATAAAATTACCAAGTGAGTATGCAATCACGCCTCCGTTGTATTGTTCGATACCCTGCAAGACGTGAGGATGATGCCCGACGACGAGATCGGCACCAGCATCTATACATGCTCTACCCAGTTCTGTTTGCCATTCTTCAGGATAACGCTCACTTTCAATTCCCCAATGAAAGGAGACAATAACATAATCTACTTTTGGACGGAGGTTTCTGATATCCTGAAAAATAAACGACGGATATCTCGGAGCAAGTCCGGACGAGGTATCGCTTGCGGCAAATTGTCCTGCTCCGCCGAAATAGCCAAGAAAACCGAGCGTCTTATCCTTAACTTTAAATATAACAGGTTCTCGTGCCTCTTGCAAGGTTTTCCCGATCCCGACATAAGCAATATTAACCGAATCGAGATATTCCATAGTATCTTCGATTCCGGTGATCCCGAAATCATAGATATGATTGTTTGCTGCATTCACAAGGTTTACGTTCCCTTTTTCGAGCAGACGAAGGTATCGAGGATGCATCCGAAATGTAAATTTCTTATCCTCCGGCTCATTATGCAAGGTTATCGGATGTTCAAGATTGATCTTGTTAATATCGGATTGGTAAAACCACGGCACCCCGGCAAAAACACTTGCAATGTCATCTCCGACATAGGTCTCAAAATGGTTATCGAAGATACAATCACCGGTAAAGTTTACTACAACGGCCTCCGTACTGGTGGAAGTATGTGGAGCGTAATTCAGATCAGCATCATGGCCTGGCACAATATTACCGGTAATAATAAAACCAAGGAATATGGAATATATAATTCGCACTACTACTGTTCCGTTTTTTCTGGTGTGACATCAAGCTGAACAAGTTGAATTTTATTTTTCGTTGCCTTCAATATAGTCAGTGTAAAAGAATTATACCGGATAACATCTCCTTGTCTTGGAATTTTACCGGCTGCATGCATGACAAACCCAGCAATTGTTTCATATTCACCGTACGGGATTTCAAGATTAAATTTTTCATTGAGATGATCTATCTCCACCCGTCCGCTTAACAGATATGATGTGTCGTTTACTTTTTCACAGACTATTTCTTCAACATCAAACTCATCATGGATTTCCCCCACCAATTCTTCGATGAGGTCTTCGGTAGTTACAATGCCTGCCGTCCCGCCGTATTCATCAACGACAATTGCGATTGTAATACCCCGTTGTCTAAACTCGCGCAACAAATCAGCACTCTTTTTGGATTCGGGAACAAAGAAAACTTCCCGGATAATATTCTTGAGCGATCGCGGGCGTTGAAAGAGATCATGGGCATACACAATCCCGACGATCTGATCGAGCGTATCCTTATACACCGGAAGTCTTGAAAATCCCGACCTGCGAAATATGCGGATTAGCTCCTGCATTGTTGCCGACTGATCAACCGCAACAATTTCTGTACGCGGGATCATGACTTCGCGAACCGGCTGGTCGGCAAGCGATATTGCCTTTACGATCATAGTTCCGTCTTCGGTATCAACTCCACCGCTCTCGCTGCTCTCACGAATAAGCTGATTAAAATCACTGCGTGAGAAAAAATGTTTAACTTCCTCAGATTTGATATTAAATATACCAAGCAATACTTGTGATGATTTTTCAGACAACCAAACTAAAGGATAGAGTATAATTCGAATAAATTTGATAAATAAAGCAAATATTATAACCACAAAATCGGCTGCATCACGAGCAATTGTTTTCGGTATTACCTCACCGAGTATGAGTAGCGAAACTGACACCATAACAAGTATGGTGAATTCCCCCCACCCAAAAAAAATGCCGAACAATGCAGTGGCAATTGATGAGCAGGCAACATTGGCAATGTTATTACCAACCAATAAAGTGGAAAAATACCGTTCGGGTTGTCTGGTAAAGGCAAGGGTTGTCTCGGCACCGGTAACTTTCTTACGTGCGCGTACTTCTATCTTCAATCTGTTCGCAACAACAAACGCAATCTCCGATGCGGAAAATAACGTACTCAACAGAAGGGTTGCAATGAATAAAAGGAATAATTGGACTTCCATAATTGATATAAAAAACCCCCTATTGAAAAATCAATAAGGGGTTTTATGTGTAATATGTTTATCGTGCTAACCGGAAATGAACCGGTATTGAAACACGTACCGGAACCGGCTGACCACGCTGTTTTCCGGGGGTAAACTCTGCCTGTCGGACAGCTTCTGCTGCCGCGTCACCAAGTCCGGCTCCCGGATCGTTAACGATCTCAGTTCTGACTACCTGACCTTGTTCGTTAACAAACGCATAGATATAAACCGTACCCTCAACACCAGCTCGTTTTGCAAGCTCAGGGTAACGAACCCGGCGCTGGATAGATTCGATGCCACCGACTATCTCAGGCATCTCTTCCACTGCCAGGAAGAATTGTTCCTCCGGTTCATCATCCTGCGGCGGAGGTGGCGGCGGAACATCTTCATATTGATCAAGTTCGCTCCAATCAAAATGGAGATCATCCATCACCTCATCACCAGGTGCTTCAATTGGTATCGGCGGACGCGGTGGTGGTGGTGGCCGTTCTTCCTGTCTTGTGACATCGACATCCTCGATGTCAACGAGCTCCTGGTCCTGGATTATGGTACCTTCAGGACCTTCCCATTCCGGCAGAAATCTGAATGCGATAATAAAAACCGCTATCGCAACGATCAGACTGATCTCAAGTACCTTGGGGTACTTGAGCCGGAGATCTTCTTCAGGTACCTTACCTCGTTTTAATTTAGCCATATTTATCAACTCCCTATTTTTTGGAGTTTTACCTGGTTATTTTTTAAAATATATCAATATTCGAATGTTTTGTCAAATATTTTTTCTTACACTATCTATAACACGCTGTAAATTCATTAGTTCCGTAAAACTCTAATGCTCCGTTCCGGCCAAATACGCGATAAACCGGCTGTATAAAGCAATGCATACACAATTACACCAAGAATATTCGCCACACCGTCGCCAATAGTCGGATGACGATCGGGAATGAAAGTCTGGTACCATTCGATAATTATGCCAAAAATGGAAACAAATAATACCGTCAGCAATAATGTTTGCGTTTTTATAATTGTTCCGTTCGCGTGATACAATAACGCCCGATGAACAAGCATGGCAAATAAAAAGTGCATTCCGAAATGAACCACTTTATCAAGTCCCTCAATACCAATAGAGGGAATGTAGGAACCGGGGGTTCCCGTCGCAATGATAACTAAAATGCCATAAAAAATTGCCGGGGCGCTATAAACCCAAAATCCCTTGTTCTTTTCCTTCAACCTGTAATCCCCTTAAATACCTTCAACAACTCTTCTTGAATATCTCCTGCGGTCATTGCCTGGTAACCATATTTCAATGCCGCTGCATCTCCGGCAGCTCCGTGAATATATGCACCACAATACGCTGCCGCGTCTTCCGTCATCCCCTGCGCCCACAAGCCGGCAATTATTCCGGTTAAAACATCTCCAGCACCTGCAGTCGCCATCCCGGGATTTCCGGTTTGGTTAATATAAAGGTTACCATCTTTTGATGCAACTATCGAGGGACCGCCTTTTAATACTAATGTAATCTTACGCATACGTGCATAACGTTGAGCGACAGAAATACGTTCATTTTTTATCGCTTCATTACTGATACCGGATAAACGTGAGAATTCACCAGTATGAGGGGTTATAATAACCGGCGCTTTCCGTTTCGATAATAATGAGTCGCTCCCTGACAGGACATTCAAGGCATCCGCATCAAGAACAACTGGTTTTTCCACTTCTCTTATCAAGCGCACGACAATTTCTTTAACATCATCTGATCTTGATAATCCCGGGCCCGCTGCTATTACATCTGCCCACTTACTTTGTTCTTTTATCTGATCCCACGCAGAACCATGCAACACTCCCGAACCATCATCTGCAAGAGGTAATGTCATTACTTCAGTTAATTTCTTTTCCATCATCAGATTAAAAGTTTCTGGAATACCAAGAACAACAGCTCCTGCCCCGCTCCTCAAAGCGCTTGTCGAGGTTAATGCAGCAGCACCGGTTAAACCGGTCGATCCGGCAAGTACAAATACTTTCCCGAGTTGATACTTGTGTGCATCAAGTGCACGTGCCGGAAAAGCATTACGAACATCGTGCTCATCCACGATATATGTTTTTATATTTGCAAGACGAAACACTTCAGGGGGAATCTGAATATCAACACAAATAATTTTACCTGCTGCATCACGCCCCGGTGAGAAAAGGAGACCTGTTTTTAGCAGTCCCATAGTACACGTGATATCCGCCTGAACCGTAATACCTTCAGCGTTACCTGAATCTGCATCAACTCCCGATGGTATATCAATCGCCACACGGGTTGCCGGTAAATTATTCATCCATGCAACTATAGAAGCAACTTTTGGTTTTAGTTTTCCTTTAAAACCAGTACCGAGTATTGCATCCACAACTACATCAACCGGCGGGAGATCTTCAAGTTTCTGACGGGTAATTGATGTTACAAGCGTGATTTTTCCGGATGAATCACTCCGGCTTATTTTTTTAATAATATCGGCATTAACACGTGCATCACCTTTAAGTTGATTTATCGGAGAAAGTGTTCCTACCGTGACGGTACATCCACGCTCAAAAAGATGACGTGCGAGTGCGAATCCATCTCCACCGTTGTTGCCTTTTCCGCAGATAATTAAAATATGTTTTTGGGAAAGTGAGGTAATGTGAGCATGCATTGCATCGGCAGTACCGCGTGCGGCGTTCTCCATTAATATAATTCCGGGAATACCGTACCGCTGTATTGCTTCTTCATCACATCCCCGCATCTCCACTGCTGAGGCAATTAGTTGCATAAATTCAGAACAATCCGGTCGTTAAACGCAATACTGTTGTTGGAAGAATACCCATTTGTAACACTGCGATGGCTGATATAACAAGTGCCGTTATACCAATATATGACGGCTCCGCTTCGAGCGTCACATCTCCATCATAAAAATACATATATATTATGACCCGTATATAATAATAAACCCCGACGACACTTGCGAGAACGCCTACGATGGCAAGCCAGGTATATCCCTCCTGAATAGCCGCTATAAAAATGTAATATTTGCCAAAGAAACCGGCAAACGGCGGGATTCCCGACAATGAGAACATAAATATCGCCATCAAGGCTGCTAATAACGGCTTCCGCGAAGCAAACCCCTTATACTCGTCGAAAGTCAGATTTTTATTCTCGCCGTATTCCACCATAGACAAAACCCCAAATGCACCGATATTCATAAATCCATAAGCGACAACATAAAACATAACACCGCTCATACCAAGCTCACTTGCAGCTGCAAATCCGATGAGCATATAGCCCGCATGTGCGATACTTGAATACGCAAGCATACGTTTGAGATTCTGTTGCGTTATTGCAATTACGTTTCCTACCACCATAGATGCAACAGCAAGTATTGCAAAGAGATCCTGCAGCTTCTCGGTTCCACCGGCGAATGCATACATAACAACAATAAGAAAACCGGAGAATGCAGCAGCTTTTCCTGCTGTAGACATAAACGCGGTGATCGTTGTCGGTGCACCTTCGTACACATCGGGTGCCCACATATGAAAGGGTACCGAAGCAACTTTGAATGAAAAGCCCATCGTCAGCAACGCAACACCAATCCAGAACAAGGTGCTGTTGAATAGTTCATCAAGTTGTCCGGCTATTGCGGGAAGACTTGTAGTTGCAGCCGAACCATATATCAAAGCAATACCATAGACGAGAAAACCTGTCGCAAACGCCCCCAACAGAAAATATTTTAGTGCAGCTTCATTCGACGTTAACCTCCGGCGCATAAATCCGGCAAGAACATAAAAGCTTATCGACATCAATTCAATGCCGATGAAGAGCATCAGTAAATCACGCGATGAGGCGATCAGCATCATACCCACAAGCGAGAAGAGAATCATTGCATAGTATTCACTGTGGTATATACCCATGCGCTCAATGTACTGGCGGGAAATTAAGAATGTTAATATCGTTATAATTAAAAATATAACGTGAAAGAAGCTTGCAAAACCGCCGACATTGACCATATCGTAAAATGCAGCTTCGCGTATCGGATACAGATATATTGCCGATACCATAGCGGCAAGTAAGCCGGCAATACTGAAGATAAAAACTACCGGCTCAGCACGTTTAATGGTAATTTCAAGAAGTAATATTGCCAGCGCCGTCGCAGTAACGATAATGATCGGTAGAATATGTAAAATATCTGTCGGGTTAAATTCCATGAGTTATGCTACATTATCTGGTAATTGTCTTACTTTGTTAAACTGTTAATTAATTCCCGCTGTAAAACGAATGTTCGCCATTTGCAATTACCGGGATGTGTTACCCGGGTACGTTATCTTTTTTGATACATCAAGATGCAAGATTTCATTTTCAGTAACTATCTCTGCTTGGGTAGCACGATACATCGTTCTGCCCTGCTCAACCTGTTCAAGCACCTGCCGGCCCGAGGCTTCGGTCTTATCTAAAAATGTCGCCGGATAAATACCGATCCAGATTACGAAGATTGCAATCGGTACCAGCGTGATAATTTCACGCGGGTTTATATCCAGCAACTTTTCATTTTCGGGATGCGTAACTTCACCCAACATTACCCGCTGATACATCCAGAGCATATATACTGCTGCAAGGATAACGCCGGTTGCAGCGAAGATTGCATACCAATATGAATCGAGTGCCTGAGATTGAAATGCGCCGAGTAATATTAAAAACTCACCGATAAAGCCGTTCAATCCCGGCAGTCCGATTGATGATAATGAAATGAACAAAAAGAATGCGGCATACACCGGCATTATCTTGGCAATCCCGCCAAAATCAGCTATCATCCGTGTGTGTCGCCGCTCGTATAGCATACCTACCAACAGGAAGAGGGCACCGGTGCTCAGACCATGACTTACCATATGTATGATACTCCCCTGCATTGCTTCCTCGGTAAGGGCAAATATTCCCAACACGATAAACCCGAGGTGACTGACCGATGAATATGCAATCAACTTCTTAACATCGGTTTGCACCATCGCCACAAGTGCACCATAAATAATTCCGATAACGGCAAGAATACTTATTATCGGCATAAACTCATAGGTTGCGGCGGGGAACAATGGCAAACAAAATCTGATTAATCCGTAGGTACCCATTTTCAATAACACCCCGGCAAGGATAACACTACCTGCTGTCGGTGCTTCGACATGTGCATCGGGTAACCACGTATGGAGCGGGAAGATTGGTACTTTTATCAGGAAACTTAGCGCAAAGGCCAGGAACATCCACGATTGCAATGCCAGCGGTATACCAGGTGAAATCTCGTACAACACCTGAAGATCGGCGGTAAAGTGACCGAGCGTATGCGAGGCATGGACTCCTATCCAGATGATTGCAACGAGCATCAGGAGACTGCCTACCATCGTGAAGAGGAAGAATTTCACTGCTGCGTAGATACGTTCTTTGCCGCCCCATACACCGATGATAAAATACATCGGTATAAGCATTGCCTCCCAGAAAATGTAAAACAAAAACATATCCAGCGCGAGGAACACACCGATCATACCGACTTCAAGCAGCAATAAAAATACAAAATACTCTTTCACACGATGTTTGATACCCGACCATGATGCGAGAACCGATATCGGCATTATAAACGCAGTTAGCATTACCAATAAAAGCGAGATTCCATCAACACCGACACGATAGGCAACATCGATCGTTTCAATCCAACTTACCTCCTGATAAAATTGAAATCCCGCTATGGAACCGTCGAATCGGAAAAACAAGAGAAGTGCCAGCACAAATGTAAACAGCGTCGAGAGCAGGGCAACCCATCGCATTGCTTTGTGGTTTGCTCTGTTCAGGAATAAGATTATGAGCGTACCAATAAGCGGTGAAAATATTACATAGGTAAGGAGATTATTTTCAAACATAATTGTGATGATTTAATTATCTGAATATCAACCAAAAGATTATAAATACTATACCAAACACAAATGCGACTGCATATCCCTGTACCACTCCCACCTGTACCAGGCGTCCATATTTCGATATGATTGCAATGATCTTTGCAAGTCCATTCACTATACCGTCAATGACACCGACATCCATTCCCCGCCATAGCATTTTTCGCGACCCCCTCTCGATGGGATTCACGATAGCAGCATCGTATAATTCATCCACGTAATACTTATTACTCAGAACTCTGTACATACCGCTGAATCTGTTTGCAAGTTCTACCGGTATTTGCGGTTTTTTGAGGTACCAGGTGATTGCAAGATAAATACCTGCTGCAGCAATTATCACCGATAAAATAATCAAGGCATAATCTATTGTATGGACACCGTGCTCCGGCAACGCCATAATCCTATCGGCACGTTCGAATACCGGTGCAAGAAATTGCTTAATAGCCAAACCACCACCAAGCGCCTTGGGAATGCCGACCCAGCCACCCACAATCGAGAGCACGGCAAGTATAATGAGCGGTATCGTCATTGACGACGGTGCTTCATGGGGATGTACTGCATGCGCACCTTCTTCTTTAAATCTGGGATTGCCCCAGAACGTTAAACTAACTAACCTAAACATATAAAAGGCAGTTAATCCGGCAGTAATAGCCGCGAAAAACCACAAGATAAAAGAACCGTCATGCCAGACATAGGCAAGAATTTCATCCTTGCTAAAGAAACCGGCAAGCGGCGGAATGCCCGCAATTGCAATAGCACCGATAAGAAACGTCATATATGTTTTCGGCATATATTTTTGCAAGCCGCCCATTTTCTGGATATCCTGTTCGTGATGCATTGCGTGAATCACCGCGCCCGAACCGAGAAAGAGCAGGGCTTTGAAGAAAGCATGTGTATAAACGTGAAATATTCCGACCCAGAATGCACCGACACCGAGCGCAAGAAACATAAAACCAAGCTGGCTTACCGTTGAATACGCGAGAACTTTTTTAATATCATTTTGTGTAAGAGCAATCGTGGCCGCCATCACTGCAGTAAGTAAACCAATGACCGCTACTATTTCCAGCGTGAGTGGAGCAAGTGCATATAAGGTCGCAGAACGCGCAACCATATAGACACCGGCAGTGACCATAGTCGCAGCATGAATGAGTGCGCTAACGGGAGTCGGACCTGCCATTGCATCGGGCAACCATACAAATAATGGTATCTGTGCCGATTTACCGACCGCACCGACAAACAGCATTAATGTCATCCAGAAAATAATCGGTTCTCCTACGGTGAGCACCGATGCCTGAGCGAAAACCGGTTCAAACTTCAAGGTTCCGAAGGTGATAAAGATCAGAAACATACCGATGAGAAATCCGAAGTCGCCGACGCGGTTAACAACGAATGCCTTTTTCGCAGCATCTCCGGTAAACTTCTTAGTATACCAGAATCCAATCAGCAAATAGGAACATAAGCCAACACCTTCCCAGCCAAGAAATAACAGAAGAAAATTATCGGCAAGAACAAGATTGAGCATCGCGAAGATAAAAAGATTGAGATAAGAAAAGTAACGCCAGAATCCCGCATCGCCCTTCATATAGCCGATGGAGTACACATGAATTAGAAATCCAACACCCGTCACAACAAGCGTCATTAAAATAGATAACTGGTCCACCTGGTATGCAAATGAAGTATCGAGGTTGCCTGCGACAATCCATCTGAAATACTCTACCACCTGAATTCGTTCCAGTGCTTCGCGGCCGAGCATCTCTATAAAGATAAGTACGGATATGACGAAAGAGATACCGACGGTGCCGCTACCGATAATACCGATAACTTTTTCGTTTTTAATCCGCCAGCCGAGCAATCCGTTGATCGCAGCTCCGAGCAACGGCAATATTACGACAAGTCCTATAAGATCATACATAAACGTTTCGTCTTACCACTTTAAGAGATTGATTTCGTCGATATTTACAGTTTGCTTGTTGCGGAACAATGCGATGATAATAGCTAATCCAATTGCGGCTTCGGCCGCTGCTATGGTAATCACAAAAAAGACAAGCATCTGTCCGGTCGCATCGCCGAGAAATGAAGAGAAGGCAACAAGCGTCAGGTTTACCGAATTGAGCATCAACTCGATAGACATAAATACAATTATGGCATTCCGGCGGGTGAGGACACCAACGACGCCGATTGTAAATAATAATGCACTAAGTACGAGATAAAAATTGAGCGGTATCATGCTACGTTTTCATTTGAAGAATAATCAAATATTTATTCCAAAGGTCATTCGGAATGACCGTTATGGCAATCTGAATCTTACCCACAAATTCGGAAAAACTCCGGTTGGAGAACTCGAACGGAATGCATCGTCATCGTTGCAGTACCCTTAATCAAACTTTCTTTTGGCCAGGACAATTGCACCGACGACCGCTGCGACAATCAGCACCGAGATTGCTTCGATTGGCAGTACGTAATAACTGAATAATTCTTTACCGATATATTCAACGGTTCCAATGTCTACCGCTTTCGCAGACATCGTTTTCATTTCTGCAGTTTCACCAAATCCGACGATATAGAGTACCTGCATTACAAAGGCAAGAGACAGCCCTATTGCCACAAATTGTTTCCAGGTCACGCGATCGGTAAGTCGTTTTTCATCGCCGAGATTTAAAAGCATAATTACAAACATAAACAACACCATAATCGCTCCGGCATAAACCAGGATCTGGATTATTGCAATAAACTGAGCTTTTAAGGTGAGATACAGCGCTACAAGAAAGAAAAAATTTAATACAAGAAAAATGACGCTGTTAATCGGATTTCTTCTCGTAATAACCAATAACGCAGATACAATTGCACCGGCGGCGAGAAAATAAAAGAATACTTCTTCAAAGGTCATTATTCAACTTATACTGCTTTCGAGGAAAATGTTAAAAAAGTTGTACTAATATAGGGAAACCTTCGCACATTTGCAATGCTATAAACAGCCGTTAACCTGTTTTAACCCATCGTAAAATTTCAGCTAATGATGGCCGCTTTCCATATGACAGTATTGCCACGCGGAATACCTTTCCGGCTATCCACATAAGAATAATTGTGGATAAGGTAAGGATGCCCAACGTAACCACAATATCGAAGGTAGAAGGCATAATGATCGGTATACGGAGTGCCATAAAAGATGGTGTAAAAAACGGTATAAAACTTAATGCCCGGATAATCGGCATGCCAGGATTTTCGATCGCGATAAAGGCAAATATAAACGGGATCATGAGTACAAGTACTACCCAGCTTGTAACCTGCTGCGCCTCCTGCTCGGACGATAACGGCGATCCGACTACAACAAATATTGCAGCATAGAATAAATATCCGATAATAAAGTACGGTAGCAGCAGCCAGACATTTGAAAGAGAAAGACCATCAATACCAAATTGAGTAACTGCCGCGATACCCATCATGGCATACAATCCGATCTGTGTTAAGCCAAGTGCACTCAATCCAATGATTTTGCCTGCCATGAGGTCGGTCGAAGAGCACGATGAGGCAAGGACTTCAATAATACGGTTTGTCTTTTCCTCAACAACACTTCGTATCAGTATCTGTCCCGATGTTGCTATAAGCATCATCATCGCCATCAGAAAAATGTATGAACTCCAGAATATTTCCAGAAAACCTGCATCCTGTTCTTCACCGCCCGGGGATATCCGCACCGTTCGTAAATTCACCGGTTTAATAATTTCACCGACAATCCCGGGATCAACCCCCCGTTCCTCTAAACGATATTCCGTAAGTATGTCGCGGATTACTGCAGTGAAACGGTTATGATCCTGTATATTTCCTACATTAGTTGAATAATATTCCGGTTGATTAGTCTCGAATATATCAGGGGGAATATAAATATACCCGGCAATATCATCGGAAAAAACAAGTGAGTTGCCGATCATGCGAAGCGTTTCCGCATCGGTATTCGGCTCATCAATTTTTCTGATCACATACATCGGCTGATCATCCTTGAGCGTGAACCGGTCTTCGATTTTTTGGATAATATTCGGGCTGAGCACATTTTCAGGATCAACCAGACCGATCACTTTTTGCCGATCTTCCATCTGCCCCATCAACAATGATGGCAGTACTGCAAATGCCACAATGATAACCGGAAATATAAATAGTGAGATGATGAACATCTTACTTTTCACCCGCTCTATATACTCCCACTTTGCAACAATGAGTGCTTTTTTCATACAGCTTCCTCCTTCAACTGCTCCTCCTCATGCTTGCGTTCGACCTCTTCAACGGTCGACCCAACGAGATTAAGAAATATTGCATTGAGCGTCGGCTCTTTTACTTCAAACTTTCTGATATCCAGATCCTTACTTGCTTCGTGTATAATATTACGAGGTTTTGCATTGGAATCAATTTCAAGTTCGGCAAAATTACTGTAAATTGCAGCCCGTTTTACCCCTCCGATCTTTTCAAGCATCGAACCGTCACCCTCAAATTCTATCATTATATTGTTGACACCATACTTTTTCTTTTCCTCGGCAAGCTTGCCATACATTACGACCCGGCCCCGATTGATAATGCATACGTCATCGCACATCTTCTCGGCCTGCTCCATCTGGTGTGTGGAGAATATTAGTACCTTGCCTTCCTTTCGTAAATCACCGATAATATCCTTTAACAGTATTTGATTAACGGGATCAAGACCGCTGAACGGTTCATCGAGTATGATGTATTTTGGTGAATGCAGGACTGAAATAATAAATTGTACTTTTTGCTGATTACCTTTTGAAAGCTCCTCGACCTTATTATTGGCATAATCGGTGAGATCAAACCGTTCGAGCCAGTACATGCCGAGTTTTTTTGCTTCTTTAGAAGATACTCCCTTGAGTCCGGCAAAATACTGAATAGTATGCATCAGTTTATTTTTCCTGTACAAACCTCGCTCTTCGGGTAAATACCCGATAGTATTCTGAATATCGATGCTAAACGGTCTTCCATCGAATATTATATCACCTGCATCCGGTTGAATGATATTCAGCATCATCCGGATTGTCGTGGTTTTCCCGGCACCATTCGGACCGAGAAGACCGAATACCCTGCCGGGTTCAACCTTAAATGATACATCATTGACAGCAATAACGGTTGTGAAAGTTTTATAGAGATTCTTTACTTCGATCATTTTAAATTATCTACTATTTAGGTTTTGTTGAAATCGACTCTACGGCGTATTCCGGTAAATCATCCGGGCGAACGGTACCGTTTCCCGAACGTGATCGAGACCGCAGATCCATGAAACTGTTCGTTCAATGCCAAGTCCAAATCCAGCGTGCGGAACACTTCCATATTTCCGTAAATCGAGATACCATTCAAACGGTTCCATCGGAAGATTATGTTCATTGATTCGCTCAACGAGAGTATCATAATCATCCTCACGCTGGCTGCCACCGATTATTTCCCCGTATCCTTCCGGTGCGAGTACATCGAGTGCCAGAGCAAGCTTTTCATTCTCCGGATCACGTTTCATATAGAAGGCTTTTACCTGAGCCGGATACCGATGCACCATAACCGGTTTATCGAACTGTTCGGATATCACCGTCTCATCAGTACCGCCGAGATCCCCGCCCCATTCAAAATCAATTCCTTTCTTCCTGAGAATATCAACGGCCTCGTCATATGAGATTCGAGGCATCGGTTTCTTTACTTTTTCCAGGTACGACGTATCGCGTTCCAAAGTTTCAAGTTCGGATGCTTTCTCCTTCAGCGTCGATGATACAACATATTCGAGGAAATCCTCGGCAAGATCCATATTGTCATTGAGGTCATTAAAGGCAACCTCAGGTTCAACCATCCAGAACTCGGTCAAATGCCGGCGGGTTTTGGATTTTTCAGCACGAAACGTCGGTCCAAAACAATAAACTTTTCCATGCGCCATTGCTGCGGCTTCACCGTATAATTGCCCGCTTTGCGTAAGGAAGGCCTTTCCGAGGTCGAAGTATTCTGTCTCGAATAAGGTTGTCGTTCCCTCAACCGCATTCGGGGTTAGGATAGGTGAATCGATTAGCGTAAAACCGTTGGAATCGAAATAATCGCGAATAGCCTTGATGATATAATGCCGCACACGCATAATCGCATGCTGGCGGGTAGAACGTAACCAGAGATGACGCCGGTCCATTAAAAACTCAACGCCGTGTTCTTTCGGCGTGATCGGGTAATCCACCGCGATATGAATAATCGACAGATCCTTGACTTCAAGTTCATAACCGCCGGGTGCACGCGGCTCCTCTTTGACGGTGCCGGTCACTTTGAGCGATGATTCCTGAGTTAATTCTCCGAACTTTTCAAACACCTCTTCCGGCAGAGCAGCTTTTACCATAACACATTGCAATAAACCGGTACCATCGCGCACGATGATAAATTTTATCTTACCGCTCGACCGTTTGTTATATACCCATCCGTGAATAGTTACATCGGTACCTACATGGTTTCCAAGATCTTCTATGTACGTTCTTGCCATTGTCCTCTCATTGTAATTGATGAAACATTTATCAGTATAATTTTATTGTGCATATTTCTCTAAGTGCATGTACATCACGCATAAATATCATACATAATAGTATAGGTAAGCAACACCGTCAGCTCTGATATTTTCTCCATCTCATCTCCGGGACGGATTTTCAACTTATATGTCCGGCATACTCCCTCGATTTTAGAAAGATGCTTCCTCAATTTTTCCCGGTCTGCATAATAAACCCACTGACATACTTTGTTTTCTATTAACGGTGCATATTTATGAATGAACTTCCATGCTTCCCGGTACGAATTAGTTCGCCTGCCATTGTATGAAAAAATCGCTTTCAGGTCATCCACATAGCCGTACAGATCGTTGTTATCAATCTGCGATTCAAGATTCAATTTATAAAATTCTGCGACGGTCATTCGAACTGTTTCAACCGGCTCATCGCGATCGATTTTGGTCACCGGCGGATCAAGCTGTCCTATCTCCCGCATAATGGTATCGACAAACTCAAGCTTTCGGATTGCCGGTGTTTTAGAGTATTTAGTTTTCCAGTTTGATCGGGGTTTCAGCCAAACGGCAAATGTCTCCGCCCAGTCTTCATCGGGGTGCTTTTGTGCATAGTGTTCAGGTAAATGACGCACATGCCGTTTACTCCAGGGATTATAAATATAATAATCCCGGTACACTTTTTTCATATTCCCGAAAAGCCGTCCCCATTCACGGTCGCGGTATAATCGATATGCATAGAGAATTGCGTGACCAATCTCATGGCGGAGCCCCATTAAGATTTCATGCTCGTTCTCAACACCACCGAGATTTAATTCATCTTCGATTTCACGCAGTGATTTGCTTCCAAACCAGAAGGGAAGCTCAATTGAAATGCTGCCGTCAACACATCCCCATCCTGTTCCGTAATAATACTCGGGCCGGAACTTTATTCCTTTATAACGAAGTTCCGTTGCGACCTTTCGCATAAGCTTGAGTATAAGCCCATCGAACCTCAACGCAAGATCGCATATACGGGTCTCAAGAATTTTATATTTTTCAACCTCTTGCAGCAACCGCCTGGTCATATGATCTTTACATTAAACACGTATTAATTTTTTCGTTTTTCCGTATCGTCTTTTATCTCTTCATACTTTGCATCTTCTATATCATCAAGGTTGACATTTCTGCCGCCGCGAACATTATTATTACCAACATTCGTGTGTTGCTGTTTCGCTTGCAGATTCGTAAAAAAGTCACGCAATGATGCCTTTACCAAACGGTACAGAATATACACCAGGCCGAGTAGAATCAGATATCTTAATAATGGCATATCACTTCGCCTCCTTCTTTTTCGATCCCTTCTTCAAAGGATTATAATATTCAACCGGAGATCTGTTCTGACGGGTAATTTCCTTCAGCAGTTCGGAAAAATCTTCACTTCGGTTGACAAAATCAATTTCTGTGGCATTCACAATAAGTAACGGCGCCTGACGATACCGGAAGAAGAAATAATTATATGCTTCATTCAGATCTTTCAGGTATTCGGCAGTGATATGTTTCTCATATGTCCTGCCTCGTTTTTTTATATTCTCCAGTAACCGTTCTGTACTCGATTGCAGATAAATGACCAGATCCGGTGTCAATATATTTCTTTCAATGGCGTTTACCACCGTTTCGTACAATTTCAGCTCGTCATCCTGTAAATTAAGGTATGCAAAGATTTTATCTTTTTCAAAAATATAATCCGTAATCAGGATGTTATGAAAAAGGTCGGCCTGGAAAAGCTCCTGCTGCTGCTTGTATCTGCTCAGCAAAAACGACATCTGGGTTTGAAAAGCGTAGTGTTCAGGATCCTCATAAAAACGCTCCAGGAACGGATTTTCCTCGAATCGTTCAAGCACGACCCTTGCTCCGAAATATTCCCCGAGCATCGATGCCAGACTGGTTTTCCCAACGCCAATCACACCTTCAACCGCTATGTACCTGATATCACCGCCAAACTGATGTGTTTGTGGTTGCTGAGCTTTCGTATTGTGGTGTTCAGCCAATTGGTATTCCTACAAAAATATCTTGAGAGTAGCCGTCATTACAACCGCTTGACCCAATGTGTTTTCGGGCACTCGTCAAGTAGTTGTTGTATAGTTTTATTTTTAACGGGATGTACAAGATCGCCGGCAATTTCGGCAAGTGGTTCAAGCATAAAGCGCCGCTTATGTACTTCCGGATGCGGCACGATCAAATCATCCATAGTTATAATATCGTTATCAAAAAACAAAATATCCACATCGAGTACACGGGATTTCTTACTTTGTTCCTCTGTGCGTCCTGCATCTTTTTCAATACACTGCAAATTATTGAGTAAAGTTTCAATATCAAGCGATGTATGAAATTTTAAAACCATATTTAAAAACGGTGTTCGGTCTTCAACATCAACCGGCTCAGTTGCATACAATCCCGAAAATGCACCGATACCTGATAGATCCAATCTTGCTAAACGTTTAATCCCATAGGATATAAACATCTGGCGGTCTCCGAGATTGGATCCCAATCCGATAAATGCGATATGGTCGCGCTCTAAATTTAGCTTAGGTCTTGGCACGTTGGACCTCAACCTCGACTGCGTCTATAACGCCCCGTACCGGCGGATTCTTTTTGCGCACGCGTACATCGACCTGAGTGACGAGGTCGAAATTGTCGAGTATACCATCTGCAATTTTGTATCCAAGCGCCTCAATAAGAAAATACTTTTTCCCCTCAACCAATTTCTTGATGACTGCATAGACGTGTTCATAATCAACCGTGCGTTCAAGATCATCTGCATGGGCGGCATCGCTGAAATCACAATACATATCAATATCTACCTCAAACCGGCCGCCAAGATTTTGTTCATCCTTGAATGCTCCGTGATAGGCATAAAAGACCGCATTTTTAATGCGAATAACATTTTTGTCGGGCATGAACTATAAATTTTTATATATATAAAAATCTTTGAAAAGATATAAAATGATTGGCGTATTGTCAAATATCTTTCCTATTCGGATTCCGGCTCAAACCCGAGACCGGGATCAACCCCCGGAATTTCAAAAATACCGAAGTCCACCAGAACATTAGCAATGCCGTTGACGACAAATTGTACGGAGATGACTGCAAGGATCAGACCAAAGACCTTCGTTATAATCTGTTTACCGGTCTCGCCGAGATACCGGACAATAACTTTTGAATATATCATAGAATAATAACAACTCACCGTCGTAATTAGAACTGCAAGAAATACCAGAACAGTATGATATATTGTAGGTGCCTCGCTTGTAAGAATCATTACAGTTGCAATTGACCCCGGACCGCTGATAAACGGGATTGCGATCGGGATTACCGAGATGTCATCGGAAATCTCGCCTTCGGGTTTTGATTGTTTCTCAGTCTTTTCTCCGTTCCTCTTACTTATCATACCCATTGCTATACCGAATAATATGATACCTCCTGCAATACGAAATGCCGCAAGTGTTATACCAAATAGCTGAAAAATCAAACTACCCAGAAGAGCAAAAATAAAGAACAAACCGGTAGATATTTTTGTTGCCCGTAGTGCAATCTCTTGTTTTCGTTTTTCACCCATACGGGCCGTTAACGACATAAATGCGAATGCGGTCGTCAATGGATTAACAATTACAAAAATACCGGCGATGGTAATCAAAAGATAGGTAACCGTCATTTGAAGCAATTCAACTATATCCATGGCGATATCCTGATTTGAAAATGGGAAGTATATATTTTAACTTACAGATGTCAATATCTATAAAAAATATACGTAAAAAGCAACTACAGGTATACGAATATGAAACAGAAACATTTATCGATTCCGGCGCATTATAAGAGCGATACGGTAGGCAAAGTGTGGAAGGTAAACTACCAGGAACGGCTACAGGGCGCAAAACAATGGAGTGTAACACACGATATCGCACCGTCAGCTAACGATCGCTATAAAGTGTGCCTGGTAGCAATAGACGTGCAGAATACATTTTGCCCTCCCGATTTTGAACTATACGTCGGTGGCAGATCGGGAACAGGTGCGGTTGACGATAATAAACGTCTATGTGAATTCATCTATCGCAATCTCAATAAAATAACCAATATAACCGCTACCCTTGATACCCATCATCCGATACAGGTATTTCATTCACTATTTTTAGTCGATGAAAACGGAGAACATCCAGATCCTTTTACACTTATATCGGCTGACGATATCAGACGGGGTACATGGAAATTTAACACCGCAGTCGCACAAGAGCTCGGAATCAAAGCAGAATACGGTCAGCAACTCCTTGAGCATTATACCGGTGAATTGCAGAAACGCGAGAAATTCGATCTCACCGTCTGGCCATACCATGCTATGCTCGGTGGCATCGGTCATGCGCTTGTCTCTGCGCTTGAAGAAGCAATCTTCTTTCATTCAGTCGCACGTAACGCTCAACCCGATATCATCATAAAAGGACGCCATCCACTGACTGAACATTATTCGGCGTTGGGACCGGAAATCGACACAGACCACGAAGGTACTAAACTGGTAGAGAAAGATGACGCGCTAATCCGGAAAGTTAAGGAATATGATGCCGTTATCATCGCCGGTGAGGCAAAAAGTCACTGTGTCGCGTGGACTGTGGATGATCTGATGCACGAACTACAAAAACAGGATTCCTCATTATTATCAAAAATATATTTACTCGAAGATTGCACGTCGCCGGTGGTAATCCCGGATGTGATAGATTACACCGATACGGCCGACGAGATTTTCAACACATTCGCAGAAGCGGGTATGCGTATCGTCCGCTCCACCGACCCGATAGAACAATGGCCGGGGATAATGAAGCAGATAACTGCAGAATAAAAAAGGATTCTCAAAGCTGAGAACCCTTTTAGATTGGTAGCGGGGGTAGGACTTGAACCTACAATCCGCCGCGGCGGAGTTATGAGCCCGCCCTAAAATAATTACTCCCAATCCGGAATGTTTTTTCTCAACCAATCTCTGCCGACACCTGTTTTAAACCAACGTTCCCGTCGAACTGCAGCGGATCTTGTTGAATATTTTTCTATGTGAATGATATTCCAGTTTCTCCCATGTTTTGTACTTTGTACCAATTTATTGTTATGTTGCTCTAAACGTTTATTCACATTTTCACTCATGCCAATGTAACGGTACCCCTCAATACTTTTAAGAACATATACGTAGAAAGTCATTTTATATATTGCTTTTATGGAATTATTTGACTTTCGGCAATATATCTATTATATTAATAATCTACAAACATCGCGGGGTGGAGCAATTGGTAGCTCGTCGGGCTCATAACCCGAAGGTTGTAGGTTCAAGTCCTACCCCCGCTACTAACCAAAAGGCTCTCTTTCCGGAGAGCCTTTTTTATTTCCTCGACAACCAATCCATTATTATCAGTTCATCAACCCCGCTACCACCGACGTTCGTACACTAATCTTATCGATCACGTGAATGATACCGCGGAAGGGAAATAAATTTGCCGATATTATATTCGCGCACCTACTCGCAGACCGGTTTATCCATTTTGAAAGCATAAAACTACTTCGAACCTTTTTTAAACTCCCCTGTGAATACGCTCACACCTTTTTCTTCGTTATTCCGGGGTTTTCTCTTTACTTGCTTTGCTAAATATGCTATCTTTTCTCTGTGTCTAAAAGAACATGAGTGATTCACCCTGAGGTCCTGTAGAGAGGATGTTCAACAACCCCGGATTCACCAGCCACTAAACCTGAGCTGACACGAACACTCGATGAATAAATGATATGGTAAAGGAATACTACAGGCTTAGCCGTCCGATAAATGCACTGGCAGGCTGTATTGCGGTTTTTTTAAGCGGTTACGTGGCTGAGGCAACCGCATGGTGGCCGATCATACTGGCAGCGGTAACGGTCCTGTTAATCACCATCTCCACCAATGCGTGGAATGACTACGTTGATATTGCAATCGACAGGATAAACAAACCCGATCGCCCCTTACCTGCTGGCCTGATCAGCCCGCGCGGAGCACTGACTTTTTCCATTACCGGCTCCGCTCTCTCTCTGGTTACAGCCGCTTTTATCAACCTGCCCGCCTTCCTGATCGCCCTCGGTTCAAATCTTCTGCTCTACCTCTACTCCTGGAAACTCAAATGCACCGTCTTGCTGGGCAATGCAGCAGTTGCAACGATCATAGCCCTCTGTTTTATATTCGGCGGCGTTGCGGCAGGTAATGTCCGGCCGACACTGATGCTCGCTGTTACAGTGTTTTTTGCCATAATGGGACGGGAAATTCTGAAAACAATGGCCGATTATAAGGGAGACATGCAGGAAAACTGCAGTACAATAGCCACGGCATGGGGCAAGAAAATTTCCGGGATCTTTGTTGCAGTCTTTTTGGGAATTACTGCCGCTGCAATGCTAATAACTTATTTCAGCGAAGGCTATAATCCCGTTTATCTCTATGTGGTCGTCTTCATCATTTTCCCTCTCTTTATCTACATAACCATTAATGCCAATAAAAAAACTGCCGTCCGGATATTGGAACGTAACAGCCTCTTGATGAAGTATGGTTTCTTCGTCTGGTTTATAGCGGTCGCATTGGGTGCAGGCCTGGCAGTTTAAAGGCAAACGATAAACGAGCTTGAACGTCATATAAATTGCAGCATAGTTACGTCAGGTAATCGACGCCAATACGTATATAACCATTGTTGCGGCTATGGGAACGGTGAGATCATCAAAAGTTGACGGCGAAAAAAGTTCTACTAACGTTCCCGTTATACCCGTAATGAATGAATAGACAAAAACCAGTTCAAGGGTTAGTACTTTTTGATTGACGGGATTAAAAAGTCCGTAGAAATAGAATGCCGAAAAACATAAAATAAATGCAGAAATAAAAAAGGTCAATGTACCCTCGAGCGTCCGCCGGGATCCGGTATAGGCGGGAGCCAGTTTGATCCTGCCATACTTCTTGCCGATTAATGAGGCGAAGGTATCGCTGACAATCATGATCAAAATGCCGCAGATCGGGAAATAGAGTCTGTCAGGCGCAAATATGGCAAAGACAGCGATGAGCATCGTGATGGAGACACTGTAGTGAAACGGGCCCTGTAAACGCCCGACAGTTTCTTCGGCCTCTTCACTGATCGATTCATACAGTTCCTGCAGTTGTTTGACAGAACTCTCCCTGGAGCTGAAATAAACAACAATAGTCATACTCAGTGCAATAAAAACTGCATGCAGGGGTAAAATGAAAAAGGGAACGATCAGCACTACCAGACCCGATAACAGATGGACTGTCTTGCGGGCTGCAAATTTGGAAATCAGACCTTTCTTTTTAAGATAAACGGGAACCAGGATGGTGCTCAGCACATAGGCATAAGCGATACCGACGAGAATTAGATCTGACCGAAAATCAGCAAATGTGTAGTTTGCAATAGTATTAAATAATAATTGCATAGTATGGGATTATTTCTTTTTAATTATAAATATATGATATATCGGGAAAATTCCAACGGAAGGACTCAAATAAAATTACAAACCCCGGATGGATGTGCCCGGGGTTTTATGTTTAAAGATTATTGAAAAATCAGCAACTTAAAGTCGCTATTCTATGGACAGTAGCCACTGAATCCATATCCCTTGGCACTGCCTGGTAACCGCATCCTACTAGCCACCGGTCAAAGCCGCTACCACCGACGGCGGCACGATCACCTGATCGATCACATGGATGATACCGTTATTGGCAGAAATATTTGGAGTGACGATTGATGCATCATTTTCCCGAACACCGGTAAGTCCGTCACGGATTGTTAAATCGGTGCGTACTGCAAATGTCTCACCAAGAAGAGGTGTAATTGTACGTTCACCACGGCGTGGTACAACGCTATTGGCTGCACGGCGGCCTTCGGTGACGTGGTAGAAGAGAACGTCCAGCACAACCTCTGCGGGCACATCGGTGATCTCTTCGATATCTGCACCGAGCACTACGCTAAGAAGACTATATAGACCTTCGAAAGCTTCGTCTGTCGGAGCGAAGACGGTGAATTGATCTGTACCGTTGAGGAAAAGATCAACCAAACCGGCATCGAGTTCATCGTCGACATAGACCAATGCACCTACCAACTCGTCGAAGCCAGCGTCAATAGCTATTGCAGCGATGGATGCATCACCCGGAGCCGGGGCACTTGAATTCCCTGCACCGCGAGCCATTTCCGCCATTCTTGTATCGGCGGGACCGGTAATTGCATTATCGCTGTCACAACCGGCAAACAGTCCGAACAACAGTACTATGCCGATTAATCCGAAAAACATCTTGTTTGTAAACATAATTAACTCCTTTTGTTAATTATAGATTGAAATTAACCGCATCATGCGGTATTTATTAGTGAAGCTGCTTATTTCGTAATCCAGTTATATATCACTGTGGTCAGGGCTGCAAATACCGCCTGTTTTGAATTCTATTAACTCACAAGACCTTTCGAGCGTTTTAGACGTTATGAGCGTTATGAGCGTTAATATAATATGTAGTTTTTTAAAAGTAATAGATCGGGGAAAAAAATTTTACTATGAGCTAAGGATATGAAAAACCTGCATAAAACACAGAAAAATAAACATTCCGGCAAATAATTTCAGGTATAGGTAACACAGGAGTAAGCGACTAACCGGATTACACACCGTTATCGACCATTTGTGACATAGCTCACTGTATTTACGTCTGTAAATAGTATATTATCAGTGTTGAAATGTGACTTAAAGCACGTTCACCAATACCAACGACTACCAACCGGAGAACAGGCTATGTCTCTCGAAAATAAGTGGAGTACAAAACTAACTGGTTCAATATTATTCGAGGGGAGAGATACAGCGACAATGCCGGATAATGGAGATAATATCCCGGCGAATGAAGCTATTTTGATTGTTTATACCAGAAATGAGAAATTGTACCGGCTATTAAAACAATGGGCTTATAAAACGAATTGTACCTTATTGTATAATCCTGATAATTATATTCTTGAAGCTGAACAAAATTTCTTCGCGATTGTTATCGACAGCGATCTGATAACAACGTGTTCAATTCCCAAGAAAATAACTGAACGCCTGATTCCCTCAGAGTTGCCACATAATTTGATAGAGAAAATATTGCACGGACTGAAACCGGTAGCGTCAGGCAAAACGGATACCTGATTTACGGAATCCACCCCTTTTTCCATGTGAAGTAAATAACCACTCCCGCAAATCCACCTCCCAGGTGGCCTAATGCCGATATATTCCCTTCGGCAAAAAGCTGCTCATAGAGAAGAAATACCTGAAAAACCAAATAGATGACAAGAAATACTCTTACGGACATACCTTTTCGCAGGAATTGCCTTCCCGATGCCTTCTCATAATACAGTGCAAAGAATCGCAAAAAGAAACCAATCAACGGAAGCCACATAATCCGGGATTTGGGAAAGAGTAACGCGTAAAAGGCAAGGATGCCGAATACACCGCCGCTTGCACCGATGAGTCCAACATCGGAGAGGAGTCCGTGAACATACGAACCAAGTGCGGTCGAGATGAAAAACAACCATATCATACGCCGGCGACCAAACCGGCACTCAACATTCCTGCCGAAGAGATACAGGAAATATAAATTTCCAATCAAATGCATCCAGCTTCCGTGTAAGAAAGCACAACCGAACAGTCCGATAAACCAGTTCCATCCCGTCGCGTCAGGTTGGAAAGCAAGGGTACCTACAAGAAACGAACTCAACTCCGTATACCATGCAAGTATGCTGATGAAGGCAATCGTACCGATGAGCGTATACGTAAGGGTGGGAGTCGTATGAATAATACTCTCCTTCACCTTGACCGGTTTGCCGATAAGAAAGAAAAGCATCTGCATCCAGCCGAGGGTTTCCCATTTTTGGTATTGTATATTTCCTTTTGTCGACTTTGACCGCTTATTCATAGATACTAACCCCGACTTATTTATCTTACATCTTCCGTCGTTTGAGCATCGAAATATTCCCCCACCAATGTTATAAATTCCGCATAGGTGAGTTCTTCACCGGGACGGTCCGGACTCTCGCCGATCCAGCAATGAGTCTGCCTTCTTCCATACTGAATAACGGCATCGGCCGCCGGATTATCTGTCTCTTCTAAAAATTCTTCAAGAAGATACACCGCCAGCTCAAGATAATAATTATCCATATCACCGATCGCTATATGGAGTTTCCCCTGTAAATGCTCACCGACTACCTCCCAGTTGTTTTTGAGATACTGATGAATATCATACTGTTCACGCCAGTGTTCAGCAACAGTTGAATCGATATCACCTGTTACCGGATCCCAAATCGGCTGCGGGTATCCGTCATCGCCTACCGGACTGTAAGCCGCCTCCCATATTGCCCATTGTCTTCCCGAACGGCTTTTTGTCCCGAGCGCCCGTTCCCATCTCATTTCCTGTTTCACGGTATAATTTACATTTCCGTCAATGCTCCGGTTACTCGGGCGTTCGGTTTTTATCCAGTTGTTCTCATTATAATATGCATTATCATCCTCATAAATATTCAGCAGTTGATAATGGTTGAAATCCACCGGATCGGGACACCACGACCACGTACCGCCGAAGAAATCGGGATACCAGACCTGCAATGCAAGAGCTTCCCATCCGCCGGTGGAACCGCCGGTCAGAAAACGTCCTTCCGGTTTTCCGATCATGCGGAAGTTATCTTCAAGGTAAGGGATAAGTTCCTCCGTTATAACATCACCAGAGGGTCCGACGTTTTCTGAGTTAACCGAATACGATGTTCCGAAATACGGATTCGCATCGCGGATAGACACAGCGATGAACGGCGGCGCATCGCCGGAAATCCAGAAATCATAAAAACCTTTCGCTCTCCCGCTTCCCTCATACTCTTCACGGAAACCAAGTGGTGCACGATCACCGGGGAAATGTCCCATATGATAAATCACCGGATATGTTTTACCGGGATTTTCAACATATCCTTTGGGAAGCAATACATTTGCACCGATGTACATCGGACTCCCCCAGAACTTGGTGAGAAGTTCGCTCTTAATCTTGACATATTTCACCCAATCGGTGTCGGGAGGATTGCCCTGTTGCAGCACGTCACCTTCCTCAAGAGGTTGAAGCGGCGGGATGACGTTGTTCAATGCGATTTCAAATTCTTCATCTTTGGACGGATCGATGTATAACTGCTGTACGTCGCTGTATACATTACCCGGAGCCGCAAACATTCGCTGCGGACCACCGGCACCGGTATCGTGGAATAATTCAACGGTGTGTCCGTCCTGTCGTTCGAATGTAGTATAGACGGTGAGGAATGCTTGAACATAGTAGTAGCCGGCTTCGAGTTCAGCTATTTGGTTGTTCGGATATCCAATTATATTTTCATCACCATCTTGTATAACAATAGCTTGATAGGGTTCAATAGCTCTTACGTTTTTACCGAAAAGCTGCGGCCCCGTAACACGTACTTGTAACCGGGGTTCTCTGATATCGTGATCGGAAATGATCACAAATGCTCTTCCCGTAACAGGCAAATCGTGTCCCAGACGCTTCATCTTTTCTGCGGCTTCCTCAGTGAGATGTGTACGGAATGTTATAGTTGGTTTTTCAGCTAATGCTATCAGTGAGAAAAGTAACAATACAACAATTATAATTATCCTGAACAAACTAAGCATTTACTCCACCTTATAGTAATTTCCTCAACTTGAAGTTTGAAACTAAAGTCAGACTTCGACTCAGCAATAATACCTGACAGGTTTTGAAAACCTGTCAGGTCTAAAATATAAAGCCACTAATTGCTAACAGGTTCTTGCGTATCTATTTCAATGTCATCTTTACCGCGCACATATTTCTGCAGCCAGTCAATATGCCGTTGTCCGGCGTCGACAATGAACTTGGGTTCACGCAAACCGTGTGGCTGCCGGGGATACAATACAAGCTGTGTATCCACACCGCGGCGGTTTAATGAGTGGTACAGCTCCCATCCCTGTGTCGGGGGGACGCGCACATCTTCTTCCGGGTGTAGTATTAATGTCGGCGTGGTAATGTTCTCTACATTAAATATCGCGGAGTGCTTTTTATATATATCGTAATCCTCCCAAAACTCCGCTTCAAAGTAATCGGGGAGAAAACCAGGAATATCCGATGTTCCGGTCATACTCACAAGATTAGTGACTCCCGCTCCTACTACCGATGCCTGAAAACGGTCGGTGCGTGTTATGGCAAACGAAGACATATATCCGCCGTAACTCCATCCCATAATTGCAAGACTATCGGGGTGCACCATGTCACGGTCGATCAAATGATCGATACCTGCCATCAGATCTTCGAAGTCACCGAATCCCCAATCAGCGATATTCGCAAACCGGAAATCCTTTCCGTACCCGCTCGACCCGCGGAAATTCGGACGAAGGACGAAATATCCTTCCTGGGCAAATGCCTGCAGCGGATATGCTCCCGATGCGGCGGTATAGGTTTCAAGATAAACGCCGGCCGGTCCGCCATGGACCATAAGGATCAACGGATAGCTGCGGGCGGGTGCATAATCAACAGGATATATAAGCGGCGATTCGATTTCAAATCCATCGGTCGAAGGATAGGTTATAACTTCTGCCTTGCCTTTGGGAAATTTAGCATATCCTTCATTGACTTCCGTCAGACGATTGGGTGAAAAGTTATCAATATCCGATACAATCACATCGGGCGGCGTATCGAAGTTCTGATGAACGGCGGCTAAAACCGAACCGTCATCACTTATCGAGAATCCGCCGAAAACGCCGCCGCCGGTTGTAACGGCATTGAATTCACCTCCGTCAACCGGTATCGAGAACATTCGTCTTGAGGTGCGGTGGGTTTCAGCGTAATATAAATTATTGGTATCTGACGACCATCCGAGCAATGCCGGTTGACGGTCGAACGTTTCGGCAAGCTGTGTGGGAGATGCTTCCTCTTCAAACGGCATGATGTAAAGATCAAACGCCCTCGGCCACCGGCGCAAGCCATTGTCCGAAACAAACGCAATGGTATTTCCGTCGGGTGAAAACCGGGGAGTCGAATCCATCCCGCCCTGATCGATCAAGAGCCGGACTTCACCGCTATCCGCCGGAACGAATGATATATCGGTTTCGACCCAATCGTTTGCCCTGGGTGTCGGTTGATGATCAAAGGCAAGCCAGTTTCCGTCAGGCGACCAGTCGAAACTGCCGATATGAAATTCACCTTTAGTTAAACGTTGCACTTCCCGCTCACCGTTTTCATCTTTTAAAACAGGAATTGTATAGAGATGTGAAAACTGAAATTCTTTATCAACAACGTGTACATCACGCCGTTCCCGTCTGGCCCTTTCCTGCTCTTCGGTCAGAGGATCGGTCATCGTGAAAGCGATATAGTTTCCATCCGGTGACCACTCAAAACTACGAATACCGCCATCCACATCAGTCAGCCGTTCGGCTTCACCGCCCCGCAGGCGGATTTTAAACAACTGTGACCGATTTCCGTCACGTGCCGATGAGAAAGCTATATATTCACCGTCGGGCGACCATTTGGGATTCGTTGCCGAGTTATCACCACGTGTGAGCTGAAATTGTTCCGTACCATCGGCTCGCACAATATGAATGTGAGTAAGATATTCGCTCTTTTCTCCTTCGGTCAGCGGTTCGGAGACGGTGTAAGCAATCCATTCACCGTCGGGTGAAATTTCGGATGAACCCACCCGTTTAAATTGTATCATATATTCCGGCGTCCACCGGTCGAATTCACTGGCTGTCAGAAAAAAGGGAATAACACACAAAAGCAAAGTAAACGCTATAATAGTTCGATTCATTGCAAAAATTTTCCTCCATTTTTGTTTACATCAATATAAAGTGAGCAGGATAAAATATATCGATTTTAGGTACACTTTCCAAAGTTAGCTAAGCTGTCTTATATTTTGATATTAGTATAGAAAATCTTGCATTCATTACGGGTGCTCTGTATATTATTCCATTATGAAACCGACTCGTCGTTCGTTTTTCAAACTGCTTTCAATAGTACCATTCATACGCCTTGAGTCGTTTGCGGGCGAGACCAATAAAAAACATAAAAACATATCCGTTCGTCATTCTGAGTTCGATCCTTGGATCGAAATTCAAAAAGATCATCTCATTCACAATGTTCAGCAAATTCATACAGCCGTCGATGGAAGACCGATTATGGCGGTTATTAAAAATAACGGATACGGCGCTGGACTGCTGAACGTGGCCGAATCTATAGAACAGCTGAATGCCATTGAAGGATTTGCAGTTGTCAAGCTAAGTGAAGCGCTTGCCTTACGGGCGAACGGTATAACGAAACCGGTATTGCTTATGGGGCCGTTCACCGATGAAGAACTGGGAGAAGCAATACGAAACAACATAACACCGATGGTTTACACGCCGATAGGAGATGTGCTCGAGCGTATCAGCAGAAAATTACAAAAAAGAATTCCGGTGGAATTGTGCGTCGATACAGGCCTCGGCAGAGTTGGTGTTCCGCATACAGAGGCGGAATCCCTGTACCGCGATCTTTCCGGCCGAAACGGTATAAAGATCCAGGGTACGATGATGACGTTCACCGAAGATAGGGAGTTTGATAAAGAGCAGATACGAAGATTCACAGCATTATGCGATTCACTGAAAAAACAAGGACTTCCTGTAGGAAGAATGCACGCTGCCTCAACTACACCGATCTTCTGGCATCCCGAAGCATATTTCGATATGGTGCGTCCGGGAATGGCAATATTCGGAATTTATCCTCAGCCGGAACAACGGGATCTCAATATGATGGATCTCCGTCCCGCATTAAGCCTGAAGTGCCATGTGATTTATGTGAAGAAAATACAAAAAGGTGAGACAGCAGGTTACGGCAGAGCATTTACAGCCGAAGAAGATGTTTATGTGGCAACCATCCCCATCGGACACGCCGACGGCTGGCAGCGATCGGCGGCCGGATGCGCAAAGATACGCATCAATAATAAACTATACCCGGTTGTGGCATCTGTTTCTGCAAGTCACAGTATAATAAAAATAGGACCGGAAAAGGAAGTCAACATCGGGGACATTGCGACTGTATTTGACTGGCGCGAGGGTTCGCGTCCCGATGACATAAACAAAGCATGCGGCACGTCAACCTACGATCTTACGATGCATTTAAGCGCAACATTACCAAGAATATTTATTTAATAAACGAGGACATAATGAAAACCGTATTACCATTTTTTATTCTAAGCATTGGCTTTATCATTCTCTCTTGCGCACCTGATGAAACCGCCGATCTTATACTTCATAACGGCAAGATCGTTACTGTAGATAATGAATTTCCGGAAGCGGAAGCGGTTGCAATTAGAGGAAACACAATTATCGCCGCGGGTACCAATGAAGAAATTGAGATACATAGAGGAACAGAAACCGAGGTGATCGATCTTGCCGGTAAACTTGCAATACCGGGTTTTATAGAAGGACATGGACACTTCACGGGAATCGGCAATGCAATGATGCAGCTCCGGCTCGGAGACACACGTAATTGGGATGAGATAGTCCGGATGGTAGCCGACGCCGTTGACGATGCCGGGCCGGGTGATCTCATTCGCGGCCGCGGCTGGCATCAGGAGGATTGGGACACCCGCCCCGAACCTGGTGTGCAGGGATTGCCGGTGCATCATTCGTTAAGCGAGATTTCTCCGGAGAATCCCGTAGTTCTAACTCACGCAAGCGGACATATGTCATTCGCAAACGCCCGGGCGATGGAGATTGCCGGCATTACACTTGAAACCGACAATCCGGCGGGAGGCGAGATCGTTCGCGATGCCGACGGGAATCCAACAGGAGTTTTAAGGCAAACTGCGCAAGGCCTACTATCACCGGTTAACGAACTCTGGGATCCCGATGTCTATGAACAGATCGAATATGCAACACGGGAAGTAGTATCCAAAGGCGTCACGAGTTTTCAGGATGCCGGGTCATCGTTCCGTGAAATCGATGCGTTTAAAGAGCTGGCCGGAAACGGAGAATTAGGCGTTCGTTTATGGGTAATGATACGTGAACCGAACGAACGATTGGAGGAAAAACTTGCAGCGTACCGGACAATCGGATACGGCGATAATTTTCTTACTGTTCGCGGTATAAAACGCGCAATCGATGGTGCACTCGGTACTCACGGCGCCTGGCTTATCGAACCGTACACCGACAGGCCTGAAACGAAAGGGTTCAACACCACTGCTATTGAATACATTGAAGAAACTGCACGCCTTGCAATTGATCACGAATATCAACTTTGTGTGCACGCGATCGGTGACAGGGGTAATAGAGAAACACTGGATATTTATGAACGTACCTTTGAACAATATAGCCATGATGGTGATCTTCGCTGGAGGATCGAACACGCCCAGCATCTTCATCCCGCCGATATACCGAGATTTGCAGAACTCGGTGTAATCGCATCGATGCAGGGAATTCATTGTACCTCGGACGGTCCGTGGGTTGTAACAAGGGTTGGAGAAGAGCGTGCCCGAACAGGAGCTTATGCGTGGAGAAACTTACTTGACAGCGGCGCTGTGATTGTTAACGGTACCGATGCACCGGTTGAAGATGTCGATCCGATTACGAGCTTTTACGCATCGGTCGCCAGGATGATGGATGACGGCAATGCATTTTTCCCCGAACAAGCAATGACGCGGGAAGAAGCTCTCCGTTCATATACAATTGATGCAGCGTATGGTGCGTTTGAAGAGGATATCAAAGGATCCATAACACCTGGTAAGCTTGCAGATATCGTTGTGCTGTCGAAAGATATTATGACAGTTCCTGATGAAGAGATACTCGATGCGGAGGTAGTGTATACTATTATTGATGGAAGAGTAGTATTTGAGAGAGATTAATATAATAATAAAGGGATGCAGACACGTTTAAACATTAAAATTGATATGTAAAAAAATTGGGCGAACAATCTGTTCGCCCAATTTAACCCAACGAAGAGAGCATGCAATTAAAAATTGTAATTAACTAACACACTACAATCCCCACCAGGCAAAAGTTATCCATACATCGGCCGATTCTCTATAGGGTTCAACCAACTCACGATTCTTTTCAGGGACCTCTTCAATCCGCCGTTCTTCATACTGATCAAAATCGAAATCAAAATCACCTTCGCTTGCCGATCTCGCTATCATATCCAGATTATACGAGAATATCTCGTGGCCCAGTGCTTTATAAAACGAGCGCTGCACAAACCGATATTCTTCAAGCGAGAATCCTTCGCTGTTCAACGCATCGACCTGAATACGTTTTGCATCGGAATATAACTTGACTATATCTCCCCAAACCCCCATTATCTCACGAATCGACGGATCCCTATCCTCCCATTCCTTGCCAATTTCTTCATATTTTTCCTGAAATTCGGTAAAGCGACCCTCGAGTCCCTGACGAATTGATGATTGCACTGCGACAAACCGTTCCACCTGGTCTTCGGTCATTTCACCGCTTGCAGGCGGTTGATAAGAAGATTGATCTACAACGCGTTCATTCGCTTCGTGAATATCTTTCAAAACATTCATACCGGCCGTGACCGGTTTTATAAGGAGGGTATATACAAAATATCCGCCCACAACCAACACCAAAACACCGACCCCTAAACATCCGAGTACTATTTTTTTTCCCATATTTGTTTTCCTTTTCCGTATCAATGGAGGATTATTGGTTTGTGAACAAAAAAACGCGAATGATACAGATAAACATATATATTGTTTACCCTCTGTCGATCTGTGTCATTCGCGTTCTTATCGATGGACTCTCAATCACTCCTTACTTTTTTACTTTACTTACCCAATCTATCGCATCTTTTTTAGTCGCTTCGTACCTTTCTTTGATCTCATCTACGGAGTCGTCTAACTTATCCCTGAAATCATCCACAATATCGGTACCTCTTCGTGCGATTTTTCTCCTGGTGGTCGATCCCTTTTGAGGTGCATACATGATACCCAGGGCAGTGCCGATCGAGAGACCTGCGACAAAACCAAGTAGCACTTTGGTTGTTGAATCCATAGCTCCATCCTTTCTGCTTATGTAGTTAAAAATATTTACTCACCGGTAAACAACACCGGTAAATTTATTATAGGTAATTCATCACTATAAATCAATAGAAGATTTTCTTCTACCGTTTTTTCATCACACGATAAAAATCAACTCCCGAGAAATTTGTTCGCAATGTCCTGTCATCCACAACTGTATCAAATCGTAATCGATCAGCTGTTGGCTCTTCACCGACACGAAACATGCCGGGTTCTATTTCAGATAATTCGATTTCAATACCGGATGTAAGTACAAGGAACAATCTTCCTTTTCTGAGAATAATTCTGAAATTATTGAACCATGGATTTTGCGTCCGGTAGTGTCCGGGATATGCCTGCCAGCGTTCGGGATAATCAAAGGTCAGTGAACCGTCATATTGATCGCTGACATACCACTTCGATCCATACGTTACTTCACGAACCTCCTCTTCGTTTCGTTTAAAGGTAAAGAAAAAAATATTATGATCCGGATGGTTGGCATAAAAACGATCGCCGCCTCTGTATTCGAGAAAAATTTTCTCATCGTTTTCTCTTAGAAAAAGCGACTTATCAGATGCTTCAAATGTTATTTGCTCTCCTTCGGGTGTCAGATAGGTACCTTCATACTCATCCGCATTTTCGACGATCATGCGATCCCGCATTTCGGGTAATTCCGGAAGATCGTGTTCATGTAATGTGGCATACAGTGCATCAAGGGCAAACTGACCGATACTTCCCGGACTCCCCGGTCCGTTGACTGCAGCAAAAACTCCTATACCCGTGGTGATATCGACTATCATCATAGTACGGTATCCTACCATACCGCCGCCGTGGCTAATGATGATTCTATCGTCTTCGCGTTCACTAATATTGAGACCGTAGCCGTAAAATTCCTGGCCATCCTCATCCAGTTGAATTGCACGTTGAATGAACTTATCAAAACTATCCCCGGAAAGTATCCGACCGTTTTCTATCTCACCACGGTTCATTATCATACGCATATACTTTGCCATATCCTCAGCGGTTGAGGAGATTGAACCGTCGGCAGCGAGATATTCAAAGAAGGTCGTTTCGACAACCGGATGATCGGGATGGGACGGACGATCGTCATACAGATACGTATATCCTGTTGCGAGGCGGGGACGTATTTCGTTGATGATAACCGGTGCGGTATTATCCATCCCGAGCGGTCCGAGTATCGAAGATTGTATGATTTCAGAATAAGGTTTCTCCGTAACCGATTCAAGGAAAACACCGAGAGTTTGATAACCGATATTCGAATATGAGTATCGTTCACCCGGAGGTGCCGCAACGTCGCGGTCGCGAAGAGCATACGCGGAGTACCACGACGGGGGTATATCGTCACGGTCGCGGGGTATTCCAGCCGTATGGGTTGCGAGGTGATGGGGTGTTATGGGATCATACTCTGAACGCACAGAAAACCAGGGAAGATACGCTGTCAACGGTTCGTGAACATCAACCTTTCCCCTTTCGTGTAATTGCAGCAAAGCGATTGAAGTAAATGATTTCGATATAGAGCCGATTTGAAAAAGCGATGATGAGGTTACGGGGCTG
The DNA here is from genome assembly GCA_003568415.1 of Ignavibacteriales bacterium. Classification (GTDB taxonomy): domain Bacteria; phylum Bacteroidota; class Ignavibacteria; order T3Sed10-11; family T3Sed10-11; genus T3Sed10-11. Next base: position 52,510 of record PWXV01000336.1, on the reverse strand, counting down.
CGGGTTTTAACATCCTCAAAGCCATACGATGCAGTATGGATCGTGCCTTCAGGATCGGTAATTATGAGTGTCATACCCGGTGTATTGTACTGTGCCATCAATTGCTCTGCATACGTATCGATACGTTCGTATGCTTCCTGGATCGGTTCACGTTCGATCTCACAACCGACAAGCAGCAATACTATTATATTTAGTTTGAATAGTTGCCTAATCATTGGAGTATTTTAATTCTTAAGACAAAATAGTTTATTATCATGTCCCCGCAAGAGCAATAAGTGCACGCATCAGTTTAAATCCTTCGGGGACATCATTACTTGTAAAGCATACCGTTCTTCCGTCAATGCGTTTAACACCCGGGACTAAAGACGGATTGTCTGCGTTGTTACTTTTCAGAAATGTAATCTCAAACTCATATGGTTTATCAAGCACATATGGTTTGATTTCATTGCGTTTTTCGATTGCTTGCTTTACCTTCTTTCGTATCAGGTTGTGAGCTTTTTCGCGCGGCATCGCTCTGGCAGCGGAACGTGCAACACCTTCCATTACCGCAACAGTTTCGACGTTATCACCGAGAATTTCTGCTGTTTGATCGCATGCGCCTTTATCACCCGAAAGGAAGACAACGGGCACATTAAAATGTCCTGCAAGCCAGGCATTCAACCCGAGCTCGGGCATATCGATACCGTTGATCTTTATGGAAAATACCGTCAAGCTCGAATAAGTGTGGTCGAGGATCCCGCTGATAGTGCCCGGCCGTGCATGATAACCTATAAACATCGCTGCATGAAACGACTCCTCGATTCCCTCCATCATCGCATAATCTTTCGGATATCCGGTAATAAGATGTGCTTCAGGGTGAAGCTCTTCGATGAGGATATTAAGCATGCTGCCGTGCGAGTCATTTACCAACACATATGTCGCCCCTGCATCCAGTGCACCCTGTACTGCTGCGTTTGCCTCCTCAGTCATTAACCGGCGGCAACGTTCGTAATCTCCTTCTCCCCGCATCACCTGATCCCGGTCGACAATGCCGGTTATTCCTTCCATATCCACGGAAATATATATTCTTAAATCATTATTCTCCTGCTTTGTAGCCATGGAACCTCCTGTTTGCTGAAGGGTGTGGTGGTCGGTAATAAATTAATTTTACTTCTTATATAGATTTTACTTTAATACCATGAGCTTTCTACTCTGAACAAATTCTCCTGCCTCTATTCGATATATGTACACACCACTCGGAAGATGGGATGCATCGAACGGGATAGCATGGTTTCCCGGATTCAGTTCGGTATCCAGCAATTGCTCGACTTGCTGTCCGAGTGTATTATAGATCGTCAGCCGGACGTTCTGTTGTTCCGGAATTGAAAATCGAATGGTCGTCTCGGGATTGAAGGGATTGGGAAAATTTTGCTCGAGGCGATATGCAGCGGCAGTTGTCTTTTCCTGCTGTGGTACACTGACTACGGGTGTTTCTCCGGTGAGAGCAATATTATTAAAAGTGACCCTCTCACCTTCATCGGCAGTCATATCGTCACCATCAAAACGGATACGTACTCTGAAATCCGGATTATTATCAACCGATTCCGCATCTGAAAAATTAATCTCGTATAGTTGATAGCTATCCTGAAGCTCCAAGACTGACGCGGTCATTCCTGTCGTATCCCACTGATCACTGTTCGGTTCAACCGAATAGTCGACGATCAAGCTATTCGCTGCTCCCTCATCTTTTGCAGCAAAACTGAAAGAAATATTTTCATATCCTTTTGTCGAAACATGAAAAATCATCGTGTTCTCACCCGCATCACCGGTAAATGGCTGACGTACCTGCAATCCGCGCGTATTGGTTTCATCGTACAAGGCACCATTGTTACCGGCAGGTTGATAATTTAACGATGTTGGTCTGTTCCGGCGCTCCATCGATGCCTTACGCCAGTTCTCATGATCGGGATAAAACGGATATCCCTGCAGTGCTGAGCGATATTCAATCGCGGCATCGTCAGCAATACTAAAAGTTGATTCGACATATTCAAACGGTGTGTTGTTGGCAAGCTCATTTGAAAAATACCAGTAATGAAGTAATGTTTCGATTGCCGGTTCACCAAACTGTTGATCGAGCCACTCCAGCCGGGCTTCCACCCAACGGATCATCCAATCGATTTCTTTACGATAGGTATCCCGTTCACTATATCCGTCAGGGTTAGGCCATACATAGGTACCTAAAATCGGCCAGCGTTCGAAGTTGCGTTCCTGAGCTTCATCCAATAGCTCGGCATACTGTTCAATAATTTCCAGTATGTATTCATTTGAAAAAATAGTTTGCCGTAAGGTATACCATCGATCATTATACCGTTGCCCGAAATCAGGGTCTTGAAAGAGACGGGTGTACCAACCATATAAATAATCTTGATTAGAAATACGTTCATAATACCACCCCTCGGGGTCATCTCCCGTGAGATAATTTGCATTACCAAAACTAAGATTGAAATCCCATAAAGGACCAATAGTGAGCTTCCCTTCACGATCTTTATACATAAACGTGCTCAGACGGTAACCATCGATCTCTTTGCTTAGTTCCGTTATGAGATGATGATCGATAAATGAATCGGTATTTATAAAAGATCGATATCCGGTTTCAGGATCCTTAAAGCCGGATCCAAACAGTGTTTCCTCAAAATCATCGAGATATCCTATAAGCCATTGCCGTTGTTCATCGGTAATATCCCAATCCTGCGGACGTACGCACGCAAACTCCGATCCCCGTGCAGTAGTTAAATGAACATCCCGGTCGTTCTGTATAATATAACCGCCGGTTATTTCAGGTTCGGCATTATCTTCGGGTGTTACTTTTTCTATATCAACCCGGTTATTATCCCACTTGATACGTTCGACCATCATATAGACACCGTGGTAATGCTCTTCGGTTACCGGGCCGCTGCCTTCATGGAGAAAAACTTCGACAAACCTTGTGCGCGGGGCATACCATCCCATATCCCGGCTTAACCGGTAAGCGACTGCATTCCGCATAAGGGTCTTATCATCGTACGGTGCATGCAGGATCCAGTTATTCTCGGAAGGCATTCCCAGTACCTCCTCATTGCGGTTTTCATCGTCGCCATCAACCAAGCGTACCGCATATTGTTTTTTCGGAAACTGCTGTGAACTCGATCCGCGAATATTGGTTTGAATACGGCTCTGCAGATCCACATCCCCCGCAAGCCACGTTCGTTCCCCTTGATTATGGTCGATAATCGTAATGTATGCAGGGGTACGGTCGGAAGGAACTATCGGAACATCGAATTGATGCATAATAACAAGCGGCAGATCGGAGTTAAAATTTGCCACCTCATCATCCAACCTTGTGAAGACGTTTGAGACGACCTCACCCGGCTGACCATTTTCGTTATACACCCGTGCCCTTACAACGATCGTACCACTAATGGTAACCGGTTCGGTGTATTCATTGCCCGAAATAGCATCCGGTATACTGCCATCAGTTGTGTAGTACACTGTGACATTTTCATCGTTTTCAAATGAGAGCTCAAACGGTTCAGTATATTGAGCACCACTATGTGAAAATGCGGGGATAGGTAAAGATTTGCTGTGATTTTCCTGTCCGGTGAGAATTCCCGTAATAAGGAATTGTAAAACTACAAAAGACCAAAAACGATGCATTTTGAATATTGTGTGATATTTCACTTAAAAATATCATACACAATTTCAAAAAAATATGCAACTGAGTCGTTAAAGTCTCCATATATTTAAACCGTACTTATACGATTAGTCACAATTACCGGAAATCACTGTGTATCAGCAGTAGGGCCGTATAATTTTGGAAGCGGTACATCCAGCAGCCGGAGATACACACTCAACTGTCCGCGATGATGAATCATATGACTGATACCGATATTTCTAAACACGATACCTTTCGGTTGGGTTAAAACCGTATGATTTCCATATTTTAACGACCACGGTTTTTGCATTGCAGTTTCATCAAAACTTTGCAATGCAATTTGTAAATGCTCTAAATTTTTATCGAATCTCTCAAGCAATTCTTTATTGGATGAAGGATTTGTCAGACGTGCCGCTTCCTGTGCTTCTGGTGATTGGAGATCGTATGAATCGTCTTCGAGAATGTTTTTCTGCCAGTATAGTAAATTAGCGATATGGACTGCGAGTTCTCCGAGTGAAAACGACTTCTGATGGGGTTTCCATTCGAAATGTTCTTCCGGTACCGCTTCGAGAAGTGCTCGAGTTGTATTAAGTTCTTGTTCAAGGTCTGCAAAGAAAATATTGTTAGTTTGAATCGACATTACATCCTCCCAATTTTATTTTGCGTTTGCAAGTAATTTCTTTAACACTGTTTTGCCCCGGGCCGATAATCGTTATCCCTGTTTAAGACTTTCAGTTAAGCCAAGTTCTTTTAGTTTGCTGACATTTCTTTTGAACCAATCTACCGGAGCATCAATATGTCCGGCAAGTTCAGCTGCCCGCAGTCCGGGATATGCATCGAGAAGCTGCAATATTTTTATAGTCCATTCTCTCCTTTTACTTGCAGAATCATACCGGTCGAGTTTTCTGCGGATTTCAGTTAGTTCTTTTCTCGTAACTGAACGCTTCTGTCGGAGAGTATCTCGTTCATCTTTTCCGAGGTACACAATCTCGATTTTATATAATTCTCCGCTGCGGTATTGAGCCAGATCTTGTAATAATTTCCTTTTGTTTGCATATCCGGCTTTGACGGCATCACGGTAATGTCTTCTTATTAATGAACACACCTATTTCACAACAGCATAATCAATAGCATTACTGTCCCACGATGGTACTTCATTGAGTGCGGTAACCACCTCTTCCGGTGTATCGACAAACTTCCACATTAACCGGTGTTTATCGTTCATAAAGTTTTCGTGCATACATTTCTCAAACATCTTTTTTAAGGGATCATAATAATTGTTCGTATTGAGAATGACGATAGGTTTGGTATACAGGCCCAATCGCTTCAATGTTATGGCTTCCAGCAATTCTTCAAGTGTTCCGGTACCTCCCGGCAATGCAATCAAACCGTCGGTGTTTTCCAGCATTTTATGTTTTCGTTCATGCATAGTATTCACATACAGTAACTTGCTCAGTCCGGTATGCGCCCATTCGCGGTCGCTCATAAAATATGGAATAACACCGGTTATTGTTCCCCCGTGCTCGAGTACGGTATCTGCCAGTTTTCCCATCAGACCGACGGCGCCGCCTCCGTAGACCACCTCATAATTATTTTTCACGAGAAATTCACTTAATAATCCGGTATACATAAAGTACTGCTCATTAACTCTTGAACTCGATGCGCAATAAACCACTATTCGTTTCATTTAATAACTCCTTCTTTACCGAGTGTTCGTCTGACAATTGCAACCTGACCGACATGGTACGCCTCGTGGAATAAGATACCGGCAAGTTCATTAACTTGTTCGCTTGATAAGGTAATACGCTTCTCACTAAAATTTTCAAATAAATCCTGGAATGTTTTATTCGATTTTTCGAAATATTGAAACAACTCAGAGAGCCGATATATCTCATCACCGGCTGATACGGGTTGGCTTCCCCGGTCATATCTTTCACGTTTTGATTCCGGCAACAGAGCATCACGTCCGAGCTGCATATAGTATGTGTCACGAGATGCTATGATATGCCCGACCAACCAATTGATGCAATTTCCTCCATTACCCGGTTGGTCAAGTGCTTCTTCATCACTGATTCCTTCGAGATTGTATTCAAGGGCTTTTGAGGTGAGGTGAAATTGATAGTACAAATGATCTAAATTCATTACTCGTTCCTTAAGATTTGTTCGTTATTAATTCCGCGACTCAGCGAGTCGCGTTACATATTTATCGAGCATATACTCCCATCCCATCGGTGAATTCAAACCTTTGAAATACTCTTCGGCACCGTCACCATGTCGTTCGATATTACGGTGTTCCAGCTCAACAAGCGTTCCGGCTTCGCCCGAAGCCTTGAACTGCACTTCAACTTCACTCGCCTTATCGGGATTCGGCTCCGGTTCACGACGGGGACTTATCTGCCAGGTAAAGACAACACGGTCAGGCGGATCATATTCAAGTACTCTTCCCCAATCACACTCAAAACCATGGGGTCCACTTTCGTAACATCGACCGTTTTTGCGAGGTGTAATGGCGATATGTTCGAGCACGTTTTGTGACCAGGTATACTCCGCAGGCCACCATTCGGATAGTTTATCGATAAAGAAAGAAAACGCTTCTTTTACCGGTACCTGTACAGTTACTGTTTTTCTGATTGGTTCAATAGACGTACCCATAAAATCAATCCACAATTATATTCATTCAGGAATTAGCAGCACAATTCTTATGAGCCTACAATTAATTTTGTGAAGTACTATATTCTACAAGAAATCCAAGTTTTCGTAATGCCTCAACCGTTATCGCGGTATCGTCCTGCCGTACAAGTACATAATCTTTCGAAAATGTTGAAACGATGAGCACATCGATATCTTTTTCTGCTATTGCGTTCGTAATTCCGGCAATAAACCTGGGACCAGAAAACGGCTTTGTTACCCTAATCTCTATCAGCGTAAACCATTTTTCAATTGCAGTATATTGAACTTTCGCAACCTGCTGTTCAGGTGTAACGACCGTTACCTCGTCTGCATCCTTTGCAATAACAAAATGTTCACCTGCCGGTACTTGATTAGTGCGAAGATACGCATACCGCTCTTTATGAACTAAAACCGGACTTGATTTAATAATATCTTGCAAACTTGATTTTTCCATAGAACAAAATAATTCAACTATATTTTCCCAGCGCTTTTACACTTAATAACGGTTTAAATGAATCTTTGTAATTGACAAACAAAATAATCCACAAGGTAATAATAACGGGAACAACGATCCAGTTTCGCGGATCGAGCAGGAGATGATATGCGGTTATATTGACAATATCCATAGCGAGCAGCAGCAATGCCAGCAGGACGAACCGGTTAATCAGCAAGAGAATTCCCGCAGTTACTTCTACCGCTTTTATCAAATATATATATCCGCTATCAACAAGGATTTTCATAAACGGATGAAATTCCGGCACGGGGATGAAAGTATAGAAACCGTTCAATCCAAAGATTAAAAATATTAACCCGAGAATAATCCTTGCAGATTTTACTACATAGTACATATCACTCCGATGCATCTTTTATCGATGTCATCAATCCAATGGTGGCTCTCGCCGGGTCACGCAGGATAGCAACTCTTCCTACATTCGGCACATTCTCAGCCGGTTGTATAATTTCCGCTCCAAGAGAAAGCGCTTTTTCAAGACGTGCATCGACATTATCGACTTCTATAAAACTGAACCATGTCGAGGTGTTCGTTCCATAACCGGCAACGGTGTTTATATCTCCTATTCCGCCGACCAATTCTCCATTTGATCTTGCAACCCAGTAAATTCCGTTCGGAAGCTGGAATTCTTCATATTCCCAACCGAAGGTTTCAGCATAAAATGCCTTTGCTTTATCTACATCGGTTGCGGCAAGTTCGTTCCATACGAATGTTCCGTGCATAGTTTATCCTCCCTTTGTGAATGTTGAAACTACGAATTCAACAATTTTTTTATTTCATTGCTTGATAATGCTTCAGCAGTCCACTTAAAAGATCCATTCTCCAACATTTCTTTTCCGGCAAGTACGATGGCAGAAACAGCAGACCATGCCAGTGTCCCTCCTATACTTACGCGCTTAACACCGACATCGCTCAATTCATTTATAGTAATTCCGGGAATTTGAGTTGCGAGAACATTCAATGGCTTGTTCACAGAATCGATAACAAGTTTTACCTCATTGAGTGTTTTCAGACCGGGAGCATAAAGTACGTCCGCACCTGCTTTCTCATATGCCTGAAGGCGGCAAATCGTATCTTCGAGATCATTAATTCCCCGAAACAGATTTTCGGATCGCGCCGTCAATGTAAACGGAAAATCAAGCGATCGTGCAGCTTCGACAGCCGCATGAACCCGCTCGACAGCCAGATCAAAATCATAGATAGGTTTCCCATCATCACCGGTATAGTCTTCGATCGAGCCGCCAACAACACCTGCCTCAGCAGCCATCACGATCGCGCGCGGGACTTCTTCAGGGGCATCGGCGTAACAATTCTCAAGATCGGCACTTACCGGGAGGGGAACGGCATTACTGATCGTACGACAATGATCGGTAATCTCATCGAAACCAACAGTCCCGTCTATCCGGCCTAACGAGTAGGCAAATCCCGAACTGGTTGTTGCCAATGCCTCAAAACCGAGTGCAGCCATCACGCGTGCGGATCCGATATCCCAGGGATTCGGAACGATAAACGCTCTTTCCCGATTGTGTAAATCACGGAAAAATTTTGCCTTTTCTCTTTTTGTCTTCATTGATTCTGACCTTTAAAATTTCTTTCACCGGTTATAGAGGTATTGTATTATTTATAAATCACGTTTAGCGTCTGTGGAGTGAAATTTATCTGATAAAATAAAGTAAATTGCAAGGACAATCATAATCGTTACAAGAATTATATTCGCCGTAAATCTCTCACCTCCAACCGACCACCCGATCACAACCGCAATGACCGGATTTACGAATGCGTATGTCGATACCCTTGCCGCAGATGTCTTCGAGAGGAGCCAGATATATGCGGTAAATGCGATCACCGAGCCAAAGACGATAAGATAGCCGAGCGACAAAAATGATCGAACCGTGACGTCCGCAATGACCAGCCGTGCAGGTTCGCCGACAATAAAGCCGAATATCATTAATAATATTCCGCCGGTCAATAATGAACCGCCGGCTGTTGCAATCGGTGATTCCGGCAAATTTGCAGAGCGTGAATAAACCGAAGCCACCGCCCATGCACATACGCCGGCCAGAAGAGCGCCTGTGCGGATTAGATCGAGTTCTCCTTCCGTAACCGAGATACGGGGAGAAAATAAAAGAACCATTGCACAGATTCCGAGTATCAAACCCGTCACCGTACTCAACCCGATACGAGAACTTGAGCTTGACACTCTATCCAAAAATACCATCCAGAACGGAAGCGAAGCAACGATCAATGCCGCAATCCCGGAGGGGATACGTTCTTCCGCCCATGCAAGCGCTCCGTGCCCCATCAAAAAGAACAACCCGCCTGTGACTATCAAAGACGGAATATGCGCGATCCGGATGCGTGCATCACGGCGTAAATAACTCCAGAGCAATAATAGAGCTCCCGCAAAAATCGACCGCGTTCCGATCATAAAAAACGGAGGGATCGTTTCGACCGCATAACGGATTGCGAGGTATGTCGATCCCCAGATCAAATAAATCGCTGCGAATGCTGAAACGATCCTCATAGACTGACTGGCATACTCGATTTCTGCCGTCCCCGTTGCTGCTCCGTCTCTCATTAAATTCCGATTCCTCCTATTACTTCGAATGTAACTCCCGCTTCCGGTTGCCCTTCCAGCATCGGTATTGCCTGCGTTATTAACTCCCTGACGTTTTCAAGTTTCAGCGAATTTCGATGATGCTCTTTTGATGTCCAAACTTCATAAATCCAGATAATATTTTCGTTTTGTTCATCTCTCCCGATTATATATTTCATGCATCCTTCGGCTTGGGATACCGCTTCCGCAGCTTTCAAAATGATATCTAAAAGCTCGTCGGCTCTACCGGATTGTGCCGTTAATTTACCGAACCTCCCATGAGGTGGACTGTTTGATTTTTCCATATTTGTCAGATTTCCCTGATCATTGTAGATTGTCTGTGCATTTATTTCGGAATACGGAAATAAACTCAATACAATATTCATACAAATAGCAAATAATAGATATTTCATGACAGATTAAAAATCCTTTCAGAAATTATTTGTCCAGATTCGATCGTTCATGATCAAGCAGCCACTTCTTTCTCCATACCCCGCCGCCGTAACCGGTGAGGGTACCGTCGGCGCCGATCACCCTATGGCACGGAATAATGATTGCTATTCGATTCATTCCGTTCGCGTTGGCAACTGCACGGACCGCTGACGGTTTGCCGATCATCTCTGCTTGTTGTTGATACGAAACTGTCTGCGCGTAGGGAATCGATCTTAATGCATCCCATACCGATTGCTGAAACGGTGTCCCCGGAGTAAATAGCGGAACGGTAAACTCCTTTCTATTTCCTTGAAAATATTCATCAAGTTGTTTTCTCACCGTTTCGAGATGGTTATTGAATCCCTGAAGTATTTCTGCATTTAACCTTGCCGCAAGCTGTTTCAGTTCACTTTCGAGCATCCTCCGGTCGGTGAATTCAAGCAGACACAAACCTTCTTCAACGGCACAGGCGAACATCGTGCCAAGAGGTGTTTCAATTCGCGCCACGGCGATTATTCTTTTTCCCATGCTGTTTTTTGGCGATACACCGAAAACTGATTTAAACGAATCTGCAAACCCGCTTAACGATTCGTACCCTGCATCATAGGCAGTACCTGTTACCGATTCACCGTTTTGGATTTTCTTGAATGCCGAATTGATGCGATATAATCGCTGGTATGCATGGAACGTCATTCGGTGATGTTTAAGGAACCACCTTCTGATTCTGCTCGGTTCGATACCTCGTGCACGTAAATCGCCGTCTTTTACTTTAAGACCCGGTTTACTCTCTATCTCATATAGGATCTTACGTATATACTCTGGAGTTTGGTTCGGATTCGCGAGGGGATGACATACCTTACATGGTCGATAACCGCTTTCCAACGCTTCTTTAGCTGTTTTATAAAATTCAACGTTATCTATTTTCGGTTTCTTTGCCCGGCAGGAGGGTCTGCAAAATATGCCGGTCGTTTTTATTGCTGCATAAAAAATCCCATCATAGGAAGTATCTTTATTAATGAGGGCTTTGTACATTGTTTTCGTTGTGAGCATAGTTTTTTAAACACAAAATACGCTATAAATCACCTTAATTGCAACCGGAAAATTGTCAACTAATTTTCCCCGGGGTCAGATTGCAGGAAGATAATAGTTGAAATGATATCTGGTATGTGGTTTACACCGTATTGGAAGGAATTCGGGAAAAATCTGCTAAAATTACGTTCTCAGAACTTCTATAGTAAGCGTGGCATTACAACTTCGCCTTCACTTCTTCGGGCACTTGCAAACCCTGCAGCTTAAAACTTCGTTCCAGAATACGAGCCAATTCATTTTCTTTATTTTGTTCCTTTATTACTCCGGCCCGCACCATTGCGTTTACATAGTCGGATTTTTGAAGGTATATTAATCGCGCTGCTTGTGTCACAAAATGCTCTTTCATTATCTGTACCATTGGTGCCTCTCCATCCTTAATAATTCCATATAATAAATATATAAAATCCCGTTCATAACATATGAACTTAATCACAAAAGGACGGGAAGCACCAAAAGTTATGTACGTGTGTGATCTAGCGCACAGAATTGTAATGCGGGGTAGAATGCTTATCCACCCCGCATAATTTCACCTCGATATCTTGTGACCCGCAGGCGATTCTTTGCCGAGCAAATGACGGACAAAATAATCCCATGTAATCCGGATGTTATACGGTTCGTTGAAATACCCGTGTCCTCTGTTCGGAAAAACCATCACATCAAAATCCTTGTTATGCTTGATCAATTCGTTAATCAACAGATGTGTCATATTGGGATGGACATTTGAGTCCATTGTTCCATAAGTAATCAGTAGTTTTCCTTTGAGGTTTTCTGCAAGCAAGTGATTTGCCTGATTCTCATAATTATCTGATCCGTCAGGTTTTTGCTCGAGCAATCCCTGATATTTTTCACCCCAGTAAAATGTATAGCCCCGATTATCATGATTTCCCGCACTTGATACACCGACGTTAAAGAACTCCGGAAAATGCAGCATGGCACCGGCCGTTGCATATCCGCCGCCCGAATGACCGTATATTCCTACGCGGTCGAGATCAATCCATGAATAACGATCAGCAAGCTGCCGCATAGCAGCAACCTGATCCTCGAGTCCATTGTCACCCATGTTGCCATACCAATCAGTATGAAACGATTTTGATCGCAGCGGTGTACCGGTTGCATCAATCTGCACCACAATAAACCCGAGCTCGGCCAGTGCCTGAGCTTGCCCGCGACCGGTTACCGAAAAACTTCTCGTTCCCACACTTCCCACCTGCGGACCGGGATAGATTGAATTAATAATCGGATATTTTTTTTCGGGATTAAAATCTGATGGTTTAAAAATAACACCATATACATCCCTCACGCCGTCACGTGCTTTTGCTGTAAAGGGAACAGGCGCCTGCCATTTGATCTCTTCTAAAGGTGTAATATCCGCTTCTTCCAATCCGACAACAACACGACCATCCTGTCTTCGAACAACACTGATCGGCGGCTCATCAAATGTCGAGTATGAATCAACAAAGTATGTACCGGATGGTGAAACTGATATGGTATGATCGGCATCTTCCTGAGATAGTTTTGTTAATCTGCTGCCGTCAAAACGAATTCTATATAAATGACGGTAATAGGGATCACGGTCGTCCTCTTTTCCAACGGCAGTAAAATATAACATTCGATTTCCTTCATCAATATGCAGAACATCCACTACATTCCACGCACCGGAGGTAATGCGGTTCTTCTTTTCACCTGTATTCAGGTCATGCAGATACAGATGTCCCCAGCCATCACGGCGGGTAAACCAGATAAATTCATTACGTTCGTGAAACACACGCCAGTTCGGTTTCCCGCGGGAAGTCAAATTCGATTCAAAGAACGTTTTGGCACGCTCTTCATATACCGTACGGACTTCGCCGGTATTCGGGTTGGCCACGCGGAGTTTTACTTCCTTGTAATCTCGTGATGTAGAGACAAACGCCAGGTTATTCGAATCTTCACTCCACTCGATATCTCCCCAATCACCGTTCCGGGTTAAGCCGCAGCAATTTGAAGTACGCTGTTGATCAGGTTCCATATCAAGGCGTTGAACACGCGGCTCGTCTATATGAATAACCACACGTTCGTGCAACGGCACGACGGTATCACCGGGCAAAGCATACGGCCAGTAATGTAATTCCGGTCTCCCCTCGTGCATTTCTATAAGCGGCATCTTCCCGACATCGCGCTCATCAAGTTGGTATGTCGCAATCTTTCGTGAGTCGGGCGACCAGAGCAGGATCGGCCGGTCGCTACGCGTCCATCCCTGCGAATCTGTACCATAGCCGTAATATTTTTCACCGTCGGTTGTTAATTGGATATCCTCACCGGATTCATGATCACGCACCCAGAGATTATACTCCTGTATATATGCGGCATACCGGCCATCGGGAGATAGCACCGAGTTCGGAACAGCGGGCCCGGGTTCGTACGGCCCGTTACATGTGTAATTCTGAATATCGCACCTCCATTCATCGCCACGTACACGGAATTGTATTGAACGACCTTCATCAATATATTCAAACTGAGTAAATGGAAGTTTATATGGTTCATATGTATCATCAGCGACTTCCGATAATGCTGATGCAAGACGCTCATGATCAAATGCACGTTGTCGTGTACCAGCACCGGGGTCTACATACTTGAACTCGTGTCCTTTATCAAACCTGTTGCGGTACCAGAACCGATTATCGTCGATCCAATGAGGTGAAACACTTCCGTTAAATATTTTATCGGTGAGATTCCACGAAAGGAAACGCTCTGCCTTCATATAATCTGCCGAGGTTAATCTTTCTTTTTCTTCTGCATTTACACAGAGAAATAATGATAAGAAGAGTATGAAGAGTAATGCTCTATAATGCATGAATACCTCCTGTATTGTAAAGTAGTTTTCAGTCTATGGCAAAAAATGCACGTGTTAGTTGACCGACATAATCACGCTCACAGCTAACTGCCAGGTGTCCGCAATCGTTTTCAAGAATAGTTAAACCTGCTTGTATGATCTCTGCCATTTCTATGGCCGGTGCAGGATGAACGAGAAGGTCCATTTCTGCAACAATTATCAGTAAATTTGTGTCGATAATTTCTACAGCACGAGCAAGCTGATTATCAAACTGCCGGCTTATATCATGATTGAGTATAGCATGTAATTGCAGCAGATAATTATTCAGCGTAAAATGCGACTCGTATTCTCTTTCAAATGATGCAAAATACGCTCCAATCTCACCAGGCGAATAATTTTCATGGAAATAATCCGGCGTTCGGTTCAGTAATTCGGATTGTATAGTAACAAGTTTCATTATTTCGCGGTCGGGGAGATTATAACGTACACCGGACTCAATTAGCTCGCGTAAAGAATGCCACACTATCAAATCATATGAACTCAACTTTGGCGTTGAAACATATGGTACAGCCCTTTGAATAAATCCGGGATATTGGATGAGCCATTCAAAGACCTGCATACCACCCATAGATCCACCGATTGCACCGTGTATTCTATTAAGATCAAACTTCTCGGTTAATAAACGATACTGTGCATGTACCATATCACCGATCGTTATACCGGGAAAGTCCTGCTCCGGTTGGAGCTCGCTATTTGATGGTGATGTTGAAATTCCATTTCCAAAAGCATCGATTGCAATAACGAAGAATGCCGTATCGTCAACAAGTTTGTCGGGGCCGATAAGGTTTGACAACATAGCGCTGGTGCCGCCAAACCACGTAGGAAATATGATTACGTTGGAAGAATCGTGATTCATTTCTCCGAACGTCCGGTATCCGAGTCTGGTATCGAATAGCACTTCACCGCTCTCAAGTGTAATATCACCGAGATCGAAATATTCTAATGACTGGGATTGCGTATTTGTAATAACTAAGGAGATGAGAAGAACAGGCAGTAATATAATTTTCATTTTTTATTGAACCCGAGTTTAGTTAGTATTTCTATAACTTTATCGTCGCCGCCGCGTACGTAGTAACTATCAAATTCCCTCCTTTTAAGATGTTCATTGCGAACCATATCGAAAAACACCGGTTTTTCATCCTGTTTGATATTTACTATCTGGCGCAGGCGGGCATCATCATTTTCGACAGGGAATGCATAAAGCAAAGCATCTATAATAGCATCCTGAAGTATATCCGAATTATGAATTGAAATTTCCGGATTGCCGGGTTCCGGTAACCCTGCTGGTTCCCACGTACTCTCAACAGCAAGATATTTACATACATCCCGGTACACCATAACCGTTGCATTCACCTTTCCGTCAACCGAATGACCGGCAATGTGCGGGGTACCAATATCTACTTTCTTAAGAAGATCCGTATTGATAGCCGGCTCATTATACCAAACATCGAGCACTGCTCCCGCAATCTGTTTATTCGATAGTTTGTCTTGCAGAACAGCTTCATCAACAATGGCGCCTCTTGAAGTGTTTATCAAAAAAGATTCATGCTTCATCATTTTAAGGAAATCACTGTTTACCATTTTTCTTGTGAGGTATGGTTTTTGATCCGTAAGCGGAACGTGCAACGTAACAATATCCGACTGTGAAAGCACCTCATTCAATGGCCGGTAAACATCGTCTTCCGTTTCATCTTTTAATGGCGGGTCATTCAATAGCGTATTCATCCCCAGGGATGCAGCTTTTTTATTTACGCGTGAACCTATTTGACCGGCACCGACAATGCCGATCGTCAAATCTTCAAAATTCAAATTATAACGGCGGCACAACACAGCAATTGTAACAATAATGTATTCAGAAACAGCATTAGCATTACACCCCAGTGCCGAAAAAAAATGAATTCCCCGTTCTGTTAAATAATCGGTATCTACATGATCATAGCCGGTACTGGCCGTTGCCACATATTTCACCTTACTCTTCCCGAGCAACAATTCATCAACACGCGTGATTGAACGAACGATAAGTATATCGGCATCCCTGATGGTAATTGCATTCATCTCACGTCCGGGTAAGACGAGAAGGTCTCCGAGCGGCTGGAATGCTTCCCATACAAAAGGAATTTTATCATCGGCAATAATGGTGGGCCGAGATTTCACTGATTAATAGGCATTGAATAATGGAACAGATATATAGGATTCTCTATACCCTATAATATACAAGTTTGCGAGATATAAATGCAATTCGTATCTTACTACGAGTTTCAACAAATCATAATCGCTTCAAAATACATCTATTCATAATTCTGCTGCGAGGATAGTATGGCTGATTTTTCATCGATTCTTTATGAAGTTAAAAATAACACCTGCTGGATAACATTGAACCGTCCTGATGTTTTGAATGCCTTCAACGAAGAACTTACGACAGATTTACAGAATGGACTGAAAGCGGCAGAAAAAGACGACGCAATTCGCTGCATCGTTATAACCGGTGCCGGACGCGGCTTCTGCTCGGGGCAGGATCTGAAAAGTCATTCGGGTGAAGAACGACGTTCATTGAAAGACTCGCTTATCCGGCGTTATAACCCAATAATCAGACGCATACGAAAAATGGAAAAACCGGTAATTGCTATGATAAATGGTGTTGCCGCGGGTGCAGGCTGCAGTCTTGCACTTGCCTGTGATATGCGTGTTATGGCAGAGAGCGCCAGCATGGTAGAGGTGTTTATCCGTATCGGGCTTGTCCCGGACTCCGGTTCTCACTGGTTCCTAGTCAGACACGTCGGGCTGGCAAAAGCTTTTGAGCTTGCTGCACTCGGCGATAAAATTGATGCACAACAGGCACTTGATTTAGGATTGGTGAATAACATCACACCTGATGATTTATTGCAAAAAGAAACTGAAGCACTGGCAGACCGCCTGGCACAATCACCCACTAAAGCGATTGGGTTAATTAAGCGTGCACTCAATAAAGCCGTACACTCAGATCTTGAATCAATACTGGAATACGAATCTTACATGCAGGAAATTGCATCCTTTACTGAAGACCACCGTGAAGGAGTACAGGCTTTTATAGAAAAACGTAAACCCGAATATAAAGGAAAGTAACTATGGCGAATACAATTGGTATAGTCGGAGCGGGAACTATGGGCAGCGGCATCGCACAGGTCGCCGCACTTGCCGGTTATACGGTCATTCTTTACGATATCGAGCAATCTGCAATTGAGAAAGGTATAAATACAATCTACAATAATCTGGCAAAAGGTGTTGAAAAGAAAAAACTGACAGAGAAAGATTCTGAAATTGCCAGGGAACAAATCTCCACAACAAACGATCTGTTGAGATTAAAGGATGCAACCACCGTGATCGAAGCGGTAGTTGAACGACTTGATATCAAACAAGCACTATTACAACGCCTCGACGACATCCTTCCGCACGAATCGATCATTGCGAGCAACACATCATCGCTTTCTATTACAGCGCTCGGTGCATCGACAGAACGACCGGATCGTGTAATCGGTATGCACTTTTTCAATCCCGCGCATATTATGAAACTGGTAGAAATTGTAAAAGGAAAAGAAACATCTCATACTACAATCAGCAGGATTACGTCACTTACTAAGGAATTCGGGAAATTACCGGTACTCGCCTCAGATACACCCGGATTTATCGTAAATCGTGTAGCCCGTCCTTTCTACGGAGAGGCGCTTCGCCTTCTCGGTGAAGGAGTTGCAAGCGTTGAGGAAATCGATCGCATAGTAAAAAAATCCGGTGGCTTTAAAATGGGGCCGTTTGAACTAATGGACTTAATCGGTATCGATGTTAATTTATCGGTATCACGATCGGTATATGAGCAATATTTTCATGAATCCCGCTACCGCCCTCATCCGATTCAGCAGCAAATGGTAGACGGTAATCTGCTCGGCAGAAAAACAGGTAAAGGATTTTATGAATATTGATGTATATTAAAAACAGGAAATACTATTATGGGAATGTCTTCAAAAAAACGCAGTACCCGAACATCGGGAAAAGCATTCTTAGTTTGCGGTGACGAACACCTCATTCAGGAATATACAGAACTACTTGCATACTCCGATGCGGACGTATTTGTCTGGCACGAACGTAAACCGGATCTTCCAAATCTTAAAAATATACTATACAATCGTGCCTTAACACGGGTACCGAAAAAACTTATCGCTGTTTTTGAACTTACGAATATCTCATTCGAAAAAAAACTCGAGCGCCTTTCAAAAATTGAGAACCATTGCGCAAAAGAATCTCTTATTATATCATCGACGGTATGTCATACCGCCACCGGGTTAGCTGCCAGGCTTATCACTCCTCAAAGACTCGTCGGTATCGCAGCCCTGCCCACCTTATTACAGAATGAACTGGTTGAATTAACCCGGTCCCCGCTAACACATAATGATGCAATTAAAACAACCGGCGAAATTTTCTTTGATCTCAAAAAAGAAGTATCACTCGTTGATGACCGGGTCGGGATGGTTATTCCGCGTATTGTATGTTGTCTTGTTAACGAGGCTACATTTGCTCTGCAGGAAGAAGTAGCATCGATGGAAGATATTGATACCGCAATGAAATACGGAGTTAATTATCCGAATGGCCCGGTTGAATGGGGAGAGAAAATAGGATTTGACCAGGTTCTTGCAGTAATGGATGCGCTACAGCATGATACCGGTGAAGAACGATATCGTCCTTCGCCTCTACTCAGAAAACTCGCCGCTGGATTGGCGATTGGTGAACGGATTTGGTCATAATTCATTATCCCGTTGCTTTTTTAGACATCTATTCGTACTATGTAAGTTCAACAAATTTTGTATCTTAATGCGGAAATAATTAATGTCCGTTGCAAAAATTATGACAATTGCCGGCTCCGATAGCGGCGGTGGAGCTGGTATTCAGGCAGATCTGAAAACCATTGCATCTCTTGGCGGTTATGGAACATCGGTTATAACTGCCCTAACGGCACAAAACACGCATACGGTCACTCAAATTCATGAAGTACCGGTCGATATGATCAGAGCACAGTACGAAGCGATTATGGAAGATATCGGGGCTGATGCAATAAAAATCGGTATGTTGAGCAGTGCATCGATCATTGGAATCGTCGCAGATTTGTTGAAAAAATATCCTGCTCCGCATATTGTGATCGATCCAGTTATGATATCAAAAAGCGGTGCACAATTATTGAAGGATGATGCTATTGAAGCCCTTAAAAGGAAACTTTTGCCGCTCTGTACATTACTAACGCCAAATATACCAGAGGTGGAAAAACTGGTTGGTTCACCTGTATCAACCGACGAAGAAATCCAAAATGCAGCAATTAAATTAAAAGAACAAGGTGTGCGGGCAAGTCTCATAAAAGGTGGACATTTGAAACGAGCGAACATTATGAATACACTCTACGATGGAAATGAATTTCATAGATTCACAACAACGAGACTTAAAAATACGTACACACACGGAACAGGATGCACCTTATCATCAGCAATTGCAACATATCTCGGCCAGAACAAACCGCTCGATCAAGCCGTGGAACTCGGTATACAATATGTTTCAGAGGGGATGAAGAACGGCTATGTGGTTGGTGAAGGAGCAAATCCGCTTAATCATATGCACATGCTTGAACGGCATAATCTCAACGTAAAACATACTTGAGGTTGTTAGGAAAGAGGTGAAGGAGAGTGAATATATGAAATTGAATTATATCCTGAAATTGATTTTACTATGCATTGTTCTGACCGTTACCAGTAACGGACAGGCGCCCCCTCAACAGGCACAGCAGGGTGTCGTTTTCTTTGAAACGTTAACGCTTCCGTCTACGGTGGATGACAAAATTCGACTTGATTTGAACTATAGAATTATGAAAAACTTTTTTATACTCACCCGTGCCGACGATGCCGATAATAAATTCGAAGGAGCGTATGAACTCAGCATTGAAATTTTCGATCAAAACGGAAGCGCAATTGACCGGGGAATCAAACGACAGAAAATATTCAGCGACACACCCCGGCAAGAATTTCCCGAAATCGATTATATTCAGGGGGGATTTTCTTTTGACTTACATGAAGGTGAATACCGATTTCTGATCCGGCTTAACGATCAAAATTCCCAGCGTCGTCATATCGACCGGGACCGGCGTGTACGCATAGAGAAACCGGATAGATCAAAACCCGGCATTTTCGATATAGTGTTCATTGAACCGGTCGATAGGTTTGATGAGCTTGACTATGTTCAACCGGTCAATCTCGGCGGTAACTTATTTTTCGGTCAGGATTCTCGTGCATTATTAGTTTTTTCAACAACATCACCTGCTGATGATCTATCGACAATCAGTGCAACAGTATATCGGCGTGAGGAAGGCAGGCGAGAAGCTACCGAAGAAATTTTCACACAAGAAATAGCCGCCGAACAAATATTTCCTAATACAACCGTGCAATCTAATCATACGAACGATAAAGTACAATACGGAATATACGAAACTGAAGATTTATATATCCATACCGCCCTGTTACCAATGAATGGGAAAACATTTGAGGAGGGACAATACCGGTTTTCACTTTCTATTGAAGAAGAAAACCAACCTGCAACAAAAGAAAAAGGGTTCCGGGTGATCTGGATAGATAAACCGGCCTCATTGCGTAATCTGGATTTTGCAATCGAGATGCTTGAACTAATAATGTCCGAAAGTGAATATCGGGAATTGCGTCGAGGTTCTTCTGATGTTCGCAACAGAAAGTTTCATGAGTACTGGAAGAGAAAAGATCCAAATCCTGATACCGCATTTAATCCTGTAATGACGGAATTTTACCGGCGCGTCGATTATGCTGCACGAGAATTTACAACAATACGTGAACAAAACGGTGCCCGAACCGACCGTGGTAAAATATATATTATTTACGGTCCTCCCACGGAAAAAGACCGTTCTCTTATCCCCGGTCAAGCACCACGGGAAACATGGAAATATAAGCATCTCAACAAGAAATTTATTTTTGCAGACCAGTCCCGACAGGGTAATTATCAACTGGTAGCAAGAGAGGATTTATGAAACCATTAATAGCACTTACGATCGGTGATTTTAACGGTGTCGGTCCTGAAGTTGTGCTGAGAGCGATAGCTGAACCGGACATTAATGCAATTTGTAAACCAGTTCTTGTAGGTCCGATAGAAATCTGGCAGGAAGCTGCTAATTCATATATACCCGCAGCAAACCTTGTACAAATTGACAACCCGAAATCACTCGGTGATGATTATTCGGGAATACCGGTAATCCATTTTGACGGTTACACAACAAAAGATCTTAGCCCCGGCCGCCCTTCAAGGAAGGGAGGGTTAGCGGCAGTTGAAGCGGTAAAAAAGTCGCTGGAGATTTGCCAGCAGGAATACGCACACGCAATGGTTACCTCACCGGTATCGAAAGAATCAATAAATCTTGCCGGACATTCATACGTCGGACATACCGATATGTTAATGGACTTGACGAATACCGAGGCCGTAACGATGTTGATGGTTGCCGGGAGTTTCCGCGTCGGACTGGTAACCGTGCATGTTCCGATTAAATCGGTTGCCGATACTATCACCGAACGTGAATTTATGCTCAAGACAAAAACTGCTATTAATAGTCTGAGAAATGATTTCAATATTGTCGATCCCCGCGTAGCGATTTTAGGACTGAACCCGCACGCGGGTGAAAGCGGTTTACTCGGTGATGAAGAGAAAGAAGTAATCACCCCGACTATAAAAAGACTCGGCAAGGAAGGATATATAGTAGAAGGGCCATTTCCTGCAGATGGTTTCTTCGGTGCAAAATTACATCATAATTTCGACCTTGTTATGGCAATGTATCACGATCAAGGATTAATTCCTCTCAAACTCGAGGGATTTGAATTTGGAGTGAATTACTCGGCTGGTCTGCCCGTTATCCGAACTTCGCCTGATCACGGTACCGCGTATAATATTGTCGGCCGCGGGATAGCAAATTTATCAAGTATAACCGAAGCAATCAAGTTAGCGGTTTCGGTTGTTCATAACAGAGCGGCAAAAACAAAGGTAAATAAAACAAAATAAACTATGGTGAGCCTGTCAGACGTATCGGTTTCTTATGAAAAAAGCCGCATACTTGAGAATGTTAATTTAACAGTACATCCCGGAGAGTTTGTCTTTCTGGTGGGCAGAACCGGTGCAGGTAAAAGTTCGCTGTTAAAATTGCTCTATATGGATGTTCCTCCTGCATCCGGTACTATTACAATCGGTGAATATTCATCCGATACTATAAGGAACAGAGATGTCCCCTACCTTCGAAGAACAGTCGGCATTATTTTTCAGGATATGAAATTACTCGAAGACCGCAATGTATACGATAATGTTGCGTTCACCCTTCATGTCACCGGTGCAAAACGTAAAAATATTAAACAACGGGTATTGCGTGCACTTGCCGATGTAGGGCTCAGCCACAAGCGAAGCAGTATGCCTCATGAATTATCCGGAGGTGAGCAGCAACGCGTTGGCATTGCCCGGGCACTGGTTAACGAACCCTGGCTACTGGTAGCCGATGAACCAACAGGTAATCTTGATCCGTCAACTTCCGGCGATATCCTTGAGCTTTTAATTAAGATCAACAATCGCGGTACAGCAATTCTGATGGCAACGCATAATTACGACTTGGTGAGAAAAACACCTGCCGCCCGCATATTACAGATACGCGACCGGCAGTTGGTTGATGTTGAAATGCGCAAGATATGATTTTATACATCAATCACAATATCCCCGCCGCCACCTCCTTCGGGGCGGGTAGCTCTGAATTTTTCCACTTCCTTATGTAGATTCTGTGCTATTTCGATAAATTTTTTCGTGTGTTCCGAATCAGGTTCAAGTACAACAATCGGTTTACCGGTATCTCCCCCCTCACGAATTTTTGTATACAGTGGGATCTCACCAAGAAATTCGGTTCCGAGTTTTTCAGCCGATTTCTTTCCGCCGCCATAACTAAATATTTCTTCCCGGTGACCGCATTCCGTACAAATATAGTAGCTCATGTTTTCGATTATACCATACGTCGGCACATTTACGCGCTCGAACATCTTCATTCCTTTTCGCGCATCAGCAAGTGCTATATCCTGCGGTGTGGTGACGATTACAGCACCGGTTAATGGAATAGTTTGAACAAGGGTTAACTGAATATCTCCTGTCCCGGGCGGAAGATCGAATATCAGGTAATCCAATTCACCCCACTCAACATCCGACATAAACTGTCGTACTGCACCGCTCGCCATCGGGCCGCGCCAGATGATGGCCTGATCCTCTTCAACCAGAAAACCGATTGACATCACCTTTATACCATGTGCTTCAAGGGGAAGGAGTTTATTGTTATCGACAGCCGGTCTTTCGTTAAGCCCGAGCATTAATGGTGCACTCGGACCGTAAACATCAGCATCGACCAATCCTACCGAGTGTCCTACTTTTGCAAGTGCCACGGCAAGATTGACTGCAATAGTTGATTTACCGACTCCCCCCTTACCGCTAGCGACTGCTATTGTATTCTTTACTCCGGGTAATAATGCTTGTTGCTGTGGTTGTTGTTGTGCTTGTGGTGTCATAAGTAATTAGAATCAAATGAAACAAATAAAAATATGTATTGGAATAACGATTAAAAAAATGCTATCGTTCCGTTACAGATTATTTAAAGTACCCCGAGTTTTTTGCCAGTCCGCTCAAATGCTTCAAGAGCACGATCAATATCTTCACGCGATAATGCAGCAGATATTTGTGCCCGCAAACGGGCTTCTCCACGCGGCACAACCGGGAACCACAATCCTTTTATATAAACACCTTCATTCAGCAGTTCTTTACTCATATCCATTGCCAGCGGTGCCTCACCGAGCATTATAGCAACAATAGGATGAGTACCTTCGATGATCGTATAACCAAGGTTTTTTATTTCTTCTCTGAAATATGATGTGTTTTGGTGTAACTTGGCAACAAGTGAGCTATCTTCTGATAACAAATCAAAGGCAGCCATTGCGCCGAAAATAATCGCGGGTGGTAGTGAATTCGAAAACGTATAGGGACGCGATTTTTGTCGTAAATATTCTATCATTGCATTACTACCGCTAATGTATCCGCCCGCAGCACCTCCGATACCTTTTCCCAGGGTACCGGTCAGGACATCAATCTTCCCCAGTGTACCTGTTGCTTCCGGTGTTCCACGCCCGTTTTCTCCCAACACGCCGATTGCGTGTGAATCGTCAACGAATAATAGTGCATTATATTCTCGAGCTAATTCAACAAGCCGTGGGAGTGGGGCGAGATCACCTTCCATACTGAACACACCATCGGTTGCGATGATTTTAAAGCGATAATCATTATTCTTATCTTCTTCAAGGAGTGTTTGCAGATGATCGGTATCGGCGTGTTCATAAATCCGCTTTACGGTAGTACTCGATTTACACAATCGCTGTCCATCGATAATACTGGCGTGATTTAATCTATCACTATAGAACACGTCCTGATACGATTCATACCCCAGTTTTTCATTCGTTAATGATGGGAAAAATCCCTCGTTCGCAGCAAAACAAGATGAGAATAATATGGTATCCTCACAGCCGACAAATTTGGATATTTTCTTTTCGAGCTCAAGATGAATATCCTGTGTACCGCATATAAAACGAACACTCGCCACACCGTAGCCATATTTTTTAATTCCTTCAATAGCTGCTTCTTTTACAACGGGATGGTCAGATAATCCCAGGTAATTATTTGATGCGAGCATAACAACTTCCCGGCCATTTACCCTGACAACTCCTTTTTGCGGGCTGCTTAACGGAGTTTCATATTTAAAAGTCTTTGTTTCCTCCAGTCGTTGAAGTTCATCAGTTATAATTTTGGTATATGCTTCCACGATAATTGTTCCTCCAATAGTTATTCTATGGTCGTAATAATACTTTTAATGCCTCACCGTTTGCAAGTGCATTAATACCCTTATCTACTTCCTCAAGCGGAATGTCATGGGTTATAAATCCGGAATCGATAAATTTTTGTGCTAATCCTTCGCGTAAAATAACCCGCATCATATCCCAGGTTTCAAACACCCGCCGGCCAATCACACCGTGCACTGTTACACCGCGGAATATGATATCCTTTGAGAAATCAACCACCATTTTACCACCGGGAATTCCCAACAGTGCCAACATCCCTCCCATCCTGACAACCTTGAACGCATCTTCATATGCTTTGTAATTTCCGGACATTTCAAGAACTGCATCGACACCCGCACCTTCAGATTCATCCAGCACGGTCTGATAGAAACGTTCCTTTTCATCGTCAATCGCAACATTAAAGGTATAATCAGCACCGAAATCCCGTGCAAGTTTAAACCGTGATTGCTCAAGTTTCTCGGCGGTGAACATTCCGTGTGAAACGTCGGTCGCATATATTTTCTCCGCGCCGGCATATTTTGCAACTGCAACCGCCATCAATCCCTGCACCCCACATCCCAGAACAGCAACACGCTTTCCTTTCACATCGGCAGCCTCAACGGTATGCGTTGCATTACCGATTGCATCCATGAATGCAATTATATCGGGCGGGATCTCATGCTGCCCGAAGAGGAGAACGTTCTCTGCCGGGACGGTAAGATATGATGTAAAACTCCCATCTTCATGGATTCCCTTGATAATAGTATTTTTACAAACATGTTTGTCATTTTGCCGGCATTGCACGCAGGTACCGCACGTAACGTGCATCTCTGCAGTAGCATTTAAATGCTCATTAATCAGATCGATGAAATTCGTCATTGAATTTAATTCTGAAACCGATTTGCCTCTGAAAACTTCCGGCACATATTTTTCTCCACCGTTCTTGAATGTATTAACAACTTTATGGGCAAGTAAATCACATGCTTCTTTCCCGGCTTCAACAATTTTTCCGCAAAACTCATGACCGACAGTTACTTTATCATATTCTATTCCTTGCATCGAATCACGCAAAGAGTCTTTAGAATTATATATACCGACATCGGTGCCACACACTGCAGCAGCCGTAACTTTGAATTTTACATCTGTTTGATTGGTAATTTCCGGGACAGGGCGGTCGATCAAATCGAATCCTTTCTTCCATTCCTTTCCCGGATTAGGTCGTGGTTTTATAACTGCTTTCATTGTACTCATAATTTACTCCGTTTCGTTTTCCTAATAGAGTCGCTTGAGACGGGCAGCAAAAGAACCATCCATAGTATGCATATGTGGATAGGTTTCTACTGTTTTTCGCCCGGTTATAAAATCTTTATTAACGAATGATGTTGGATCGTCGATCGCAAAATTCTTATTATTTTCGAGAAATCGTTGCACAATTGCTTCATTTTCATCGGGTTCGATGGTACAGGTACTGTATACGAGAATGCCGCCGGGTTTGGTTAATGAAGCAGCTTTAACCAGCAAAATATATTGCAATTTTGTCAGTTTTGGAATGTCGGATACATCCCGCTTCAATTTAATGTCCGGCTTCTTACGTACCACCCCCAGACCCGTGCACGGTACATCGACTATGACACGGTCTGCAATCGCCGCATCAAATGAATTAGCATCCTCAGCAACAATTTTTATATTTGTTACTCCAAGCCGTTCAGCTGCACTTTTTATTAAATCGGCCCGCGCCGGATATTTCTCAACAGCGATAACCTCTCCGGTATTGTTCATCATTTCTGCGAGATGCATAGCTTTACCACCGGGCGCAGAACACAGATCGATAATTCGTTCGTGTGGTTTTGGGTCCAGAAGTTTACCGGCTAATCCGGCACTCTCATCCTGAATTGAAAAATAACCTTTCCTGAATAAATCAAGCTGAGCCATACCACTCGCACCCTGGAGGTGGACATAATAATCAAGATATGAGGATGGTGTATAGTCGAACCCTTCTTTATCAAGTAATGATATAAATTCTGCGGGTTGAATTTTAATTTTATTTATCCTGATTGTCAACGGCGGCTTTTGATTGTTTGCTATAAGTAATTTTTCGGTTTGCTCTTCACCGTAACGTTCCAGCCACCGTTTTACCATCCATATCGGATGCGCATGAAATACAGAGAGATAATGTTCAAGCGTTTCATTTCTATCAGGATACCGGATCTCGTGCAGGTGCCGTTCGATATTCCGTAATACACCGTTAACAATACCGGCGTATCGTTCATTTCGTAATCGTTTTACAAATTCTACGGCTTCATTCACCGCTGCGTGATGCGGAATCCGGTCAAGAAACATAAGCTGATACAATGCGACACGCATCGCATTCTTCACATTGACGTCCGCTTTGGGAAAATTGCCGCGGTAAAATCCATTCAAGACCCAATCGAGCTTTATTTGCCACCGTACAACACCGGTAACAAGCTCATTGAGCAACCCCTTATCCTGATCGGATAATTCGTGTGAACGAAGCTCATTATTTACAAGTTTATCGAGATATGCGTCGGTTCGCTCGACACGGTTCAATATCTTTACCGCCAGACCGCGCGCCCCATGAAAAAGTTGTCCTGCTGATTTACTTTCACCGGTCTCTTTTGTTTTATTCTGTTTTTCTTGACTCATATATTTTTCGCAGTAATGTGATTTCAGAATCCGAGAGTATAACACCCCGCCGCGCTGTCATAGCTTGAGCATTTGTGAGAAATTTATCAAACTGATACCTGCGGATAAAATCCGCACCGCCCCACGAAAAATCAGGTATATATTTCTGCGGGAAATTTGCTCCGAATATATTACACGCTACACCGATAAATGTTCCGGTATTGATCATTGTGTTAATAGCCGTACGACTATGATCACCCATAACCATACCAAAAAATTGTTTGCCGGATTCAACTGGAGTGCCGTTGATCATAACACGTATCGAACCGTAATCATTTTTCAGATTGCTGTTGTTGGTATCAGCTCCAATATTTATCCATTGTCCAATATAAGAATGCCCGAGAAATCCTTCATGTGCTTTATTGCTAAAACTATGCATTATCGAAGATACAATTTCACCGGCCGCCCTGCAGTTAAATCCAATTGATGTTCCCCCGTATATTCTTGCTCCTGATTTCACAATCGTTTCATTATTAATCCATAATGGACCCTGCAGATATGTGTGAGGCTCTATGGTCACATCTTGTTCAATAATAACCGGACCTTTTGTTGCATCAATGACAACAAACGGACTCACAACAGTGTTTTTTCCAATTACTATATCTTTCTTTTTTGTGAGAACGGAGCCGGTATGAATCTTTCCCTGTATTTTCTTTTTGATTCTCTTTGATCGGAATGCAAAATCTTCCTGTATACATCCACCATTTTCATCAATGATATCCCATGGATATGTTATAATACGCGCCTGTACCTGCTGCTCTTCAAATTCATCCTGCGACGGTACTGGCTGTGTATTAAAAATCTCATATGATAAATTCTCAGAATCATCGGTATATAGTGCAACCCAATCATCACCTGATCGAAAAATAAATTTCTTATTCTGTGACCGAATGGCTTTTTTAACGGTTTTTGTCAGCTCGCCATCCCATAACACTCTGCCATTGACATACAATACCCCGCCGTTTGCTTTTTTATTAACCGATACCCCCGGATACTGTTCCAGAAAAACGTCCTGAAGTTCATCACGAATAATATAAAATGTACTTTTATGTGTTATATATCGTTTTATCCGGTCGGCTAATGAAAGTGAACCGCATATAAGATTGAACACCGGCCGGGTTGCGGTTAAAGGTAAGAAATTACGATATCCTGTATCTTCAACAATGACAAGTTGCAAGGGTAAAATCCTGATGTGATGGTTTGGTCGGGGAATCTACAGGTATTAATAAAACAAAAAAACGGAATGCATACAAATACATTCCGTTTTTTCTCCAACAAAATTATGAAGACGCGGATGTATCCGCAGTCTCTGTTTTTGATTCGGTCTTTTTCCCATATTTCCTGCGGAATTTTTCAACACGCCCTGCCGAATCGACAAGTTTCTGTTTACCAGTAAAAAATGGGTGGCATGCTGAGCAAATCTCCAATTTTAAATTGCTATGTGTCGATCGTGTTGTAAATGTATTGCCACATACACACGTCACTACAGTTGGAGTATATTCAGGGTGAATACCTGCCTTCATAAGCGTCAATACCTCAAAATAGGTTAAAAATTGCTATTTGTTATAATTGGTAAAAGATAATAAAATAATCCGCAAATAGCAATCTACTAACGCCCAAGATGAAAACGGTACGGAATACTCACCCATTCTCCCTCTTCTAAAATAATCGTATCTGCAGGTGAGAAAATCGATTGACGTGCCGATTCTAGTGCGGAGTCGGATAATAATGGATGATCGGTGCTTTCTACGAAAGATGCATTGACAGTCCCAGAGGCATTATATCTTACACGAATGATTACCTCACCCTCAATCCCGAGATCAAGCGCTTCAGCCGGATACTCGGGCTCCTGAATTTGTACTGTTATATCAGGTTTATCAACGGTAACACGCGGGGTTAGGGAGCCCGCTTCTGCTTCGCTCTCTTCAACCGTGAGATCAGCTATGGCAGACTCGTCTAACGTGGTGGTATCATTCGTGTATTCATACTCATCATCCTCCTCTGATGTATCGTCAGCTACGGGAACTACCTCCCGATAGTCAGTTACGGCATCAGGCAGCGTGGTTGAAGACTGTGATGAGTATGATTCTGTGTCCGACATCTCCTGATATTCTTCCGAAGCACGGGTTTGGGAATCGGTAACCATATTCTCGGAATAAGATGAGTACGCAAATCCATCACCCTCCGTATCGCGGCCAGATATCATAGATGTTTGATAAAAAACAATTATATTTCCCAGAATTAGTAGTACAATAGCCCACGGTGCAACTCTACCGATTGAAAATCTCTTTTTCTTCTTTTTCTTTGATTCCGGTGGCTCTTCTAAGTCATCGGTTGAATGGTAACTGACAAGTGTTTGTATTTTCTTTTCGAGTTCTTTGGCGGTTTTATTATCCGGATCGACAATAAAGATTCGCCGGATTTCTTCGAGTGCACTTTGGTAATCTCCCTTGTCAATAAATTCTTCGGCCAGCTTCACAAACTGATTTTTAAGTTTCTTCATAGCGAGATTACGTTCGAGTTCCATTGGATCACTCGAAGTTTCGTTCTCATTATCATTCTGATTCTTCTTCGATTTCATCGCCTCACGTTTGCTCGTGTCATCAATTGCACGGCGGATTATCTCAGGTATAGTCTCACGGACTTCTTTCTTATTTGCATCTGATGCCGGCCGCTTTTTACTCAGGTCTGATAACAATTCGACCTGCTTCTCGAGCGCTATAATATATATATTACGAGGGTCAGCATACTTAGCATTCTTAATAGCCGCCAACGCTTTGTAATACACCTCAGCTTCTATATATTTTTTGCATTCGCTGAGATGTGCCGAAATTACTTCGTGTAATGCTTGCTCATTTTTTTTCATCTACACAACTCCTTTTTCAATATCCACCGACTACTTTTGCAGAGGGATATACCAGTTTGAGCTGTTTCATTTCTGTACCTTTACCCTGGAGATGTCGAATCCGTTTATCAAGTCTTGCAACTTCCTCATTGAGTGGATCGATCAGATACGCTTTTGTTATTTCATCAAGTGCTTTTGTATATTCTTTTTTTTCGGCAAATTCTTCCGCAGCGCGTACATGAATCCGCAGTGATATGTTGCGTTCCTCCTGTGACTCAACATCACTTCCGTGAGATGGTGTATTGTTTACGCTATCCTTACTGTTATTTGATTTCTCATTCCATGTGTTCCAAATATCTTTTTCAAGCTTTTCAAGGTCTTTCCGTTTATCATCGATCATTTTAGCATATGCAATTTCGGCAAGTGCCTCATCGAATACTTCCTTTTTCAGCAATTCTCTTGACCGTTTTATATGTCCCTGTATTTTTGCTTCACGTTCACCCCGCTCGATTTCCTGTTGTTCCTGTCGCCACGATTCGTACACTTTCCGGATTTCTTCTTCTATATCGACAACTTCGGAATCATTCTTTTCCTTTTTGGTTTTGACTTTACCGTTTGTGGATTTTTCTTCCCTTCGACGTTCACTCTTGACACCGGTCTCTTCAAGCTTTGCATAATAATTCGTGAGCGCTTCTTTGTACTGGTTCTTCGAGTTTGGATTACCTGAACGCATACTTCGATGGTCGGATGTCGACACCTTCTCCCATAGTTCCTCGACTTCACGCCATCTTTTTTCTGCTTCCTGTATCCGTTTCTTTAATTCGATCAACTCTTGATCGCCGGGATTTGATTTCAAACCGGTTTCAAGCTCTTCCAGTGCTTTTGCAAAATTTTCCTGTGCGAGGTATTGCTTGGCCCTGTTCGCGTAAGCCCGCGTTGCTTTGAGTCGTTTAGCCTCTTCCTGTTGTTTTGCATACTCTTGCTGCAATTCCTGCTCGAAATCAGAGAGTTCGTCATTAAGAGGATCGAGCATAAACGCCTTGGTTAACTCGTTGCGGGCTTTATGGTATTCTTTTTGCTTCTTGAGTCGCCGTGCTTCAGCAATATGTCGTGCAGCCCGTTGTGCACGTTTGGTGGTATCATCGTCTGAACTTTGTTGTGGAGTAACCTCCTGTTCTTTTCTGTCTTCAATATCTTCTTTGTCTCTTTTTGTTGTTGTCTGCTCCGGTACAGATTTTTGTTTTGCTTCCTCGATATTATCTCTGGTACGGCGTTTATTCTGTGCATCGATAATCTCTTGTTCAAGCTTGCTAATATCTTCATCAAACGGATCAATAACAAAGGCAAGAGCAACTTCCCCGAGTGCACTTTCATATTGTTCATTCTTGAGATAAGAACGGGCGTGTGCAAGATAACTTGCAATTCGTTCTTTGGCTTCTCGTCTTTTTTCTTCCTGCTGAACCCCCTCACCAGAACGTGCACGCTCTTGTGCATTCTTGATAAGCTCGCGCATTTCCTCTTCTTGTTTACGGAGTTGTGCTTCCTCCTGCTTGCGTTTTTTCTCCTCCTCAGCTTGCAGATACGCATCACGCGCTTTGATTATTTCAGCCTCACACTCCTGTAATTCTTCATTTAACGGATCTATAACGTATGCAGAGGATATAACACGGAGTGCGTCTGAAAATTCATTCTTTTGCATAAATGTTTTCGCATTCCGTATATGCTTTTGTATTTGAGATTGGGTTTCTTCTCTACTCCGGTTATGTGTATGCTTTTCTCGTTCTAATCGTTCTATTTCAGTTGCCTGTTGCTCCTCCTCCATCTCCCGTATCCGTTGTTCAAGATCAAGAACCTCCTCATGCAGCGGATCGATAACCACGACAAATGCAAGCTCTGCAAGAGCATCATCAAGATAGCCGTCATCACATAATTTTCGGGCACGCTTTAGATGTTGCTGTACTTTTTGTTTTTGTGCTTTTTGTCGGGCTTCTTCTTCCTTGCGTTTTTTCTCCTCATCTTCCCGTTTAATCCGCTCGAGTTCCGATTTCAAATACTCTTTACGCCTGTTTTCTTCCTCTTGCTGTTTACGTTTTCTTTCTGCTTCAGCTTCACGAATCGAAGCATCCTGATCAGCTCGAATCCGTTCTTCCAATTCAGTTGCATTTGAATTCGACGGATCTATCATATGTATCCTGGCGATTTCATCAAGAGCGCGGTTGTACTCCCGGTTAGAATGGTATTCACGGGCTTTAAGCAACAGATCGTACACTTTCTTTCGTATTGCAGTCCGTTGCTGTTCTTCCAGTTTTTTTGCCGCCTCTTCTTCTTGCTTAATTTTATCAATTCGTTGTTGACGTTTTGCTGCAACATCGGCACTTCTCTGCGCTTCAGCTATAGCACGATCGGAAATTTTCTCGAGATCCTCAGAGGACGCTGCAGACGAAGACTCTCCTTTATTTTTCTGGGCAGAAATAATAGAACGCACCCTCTCTTCATACGCCAGCGCATAAAGGTTTTTGGGATTATAAGTCCGGGCTTTTTGAATTTCCTCAAGCGCATCGCTGTAATTGCCGTTTTTTACCAATTTATCTGCACGGCGTAAGTAGACCGCAACTTCCTGCAGTTGATCTACTTTCGGCTGATTTTGGTTTCTGGTCTGCAGCATGATTTCTTCACTCCACGTAATTTGAAAAACTTATAGTATTAATATGGTTATTATTTCTAAGAAATAATGACTCATATTGTGTGCCATTACGGTCTGCAACCAATATTGTCGAATAATGTGCAGTTTGGGCAAAAAACACAAAAAAAGACTGAAGTATTACAATTCAGTTTGTGTAAATTCTACAAAGGAGAGTGCAAAGTTTTGATGGAATTATATACTGCAGGTAATTACTACCTTAATAAGATGAGGGGAAATTGCTAGAAATTATAGCGTAGGCCAAATATGATCATTCTGCCGGAAGAAGGCATACCACCATATTCACGGGTCATATCGTTTAATAAATTATATATGTTGAGGAAAAGTTCATGCTCGTTGAGTATTTGATATCTGCCGAAGAAATCTACTTTCAAGTATGGTGAGAACATTTTCTCATAATCACTAAATCGAAGAGAGCGCCCCTCATTATGCCATGCCTCAATATCGACATCAAGCCTTTCACCAACATAGTAAATGTCGAAATTCATATTCAGATTCGATACTGGTTGAATAGCGAAAAAGAATGATCCCGCTATGTCAGGAATCCGCAATAACGTAAATTCGTGAGGATCTTCCTGTCGAAGGTCAATAGCCCGATTCCAATGAAAGATATGTGTAATACCAAGTTGCAGCCAATGTACCGGAGTTATGTGTGCTTCGAGTTCAAGTCCACGATTGGTTACTCTTCCGCCATTTACCCATCGGTATGTATTGGCATTACTCTGAACGGCTACTGCCTGAAATGCATCATGTGTTTCTTGTGAAAAGAAAGTTGTTGATAGCATCAGTCTACCGTCTGCAAAATAATTACTGACCCCTGCTTCCCAGCCATCCATAATCTCAGCACCTAATTCCGGATTTGGTTCTTCAACCGGTAGCCGGCCAAAAATCATTGAATAATGCGGGTGTCGTATGCCGCGTCCGACACTGCCTCGTGCAATTCCCAGCCAGTAATCTGCAACCTGGAATCGATATCCTACATTAAGAGACGGACTCATTGGATAATTAAACGTTTTCCCCTCTGCCCGAATTTGATCCATTCGAAAACCGACCGTCACATCAAGATTCTCATGGGAATGGAACGACCAGCTTAAATATTTTCCAATAATAGTCTGCTCTGAACTGCCGCCTGATATCTGTTCAAAAACATCGCTTTCAATCTCTCTTTGTACATCCCGCTCTCTATCTTCGCGTTGTATCTCAATCCCACCCGAGAAGCTTGCATGTTCGGTATCTCCCATCGGGATGATCAACTTTGTATTATAATGAATCGTCGGACGAATATGCATATCGCGTTCACGCATTGAAACTGTTTTCTGTGTTGTTCTATTTTCCCCGGCAACGGGGACCAGTTCGCTTGTTTCATATTCCATTACACCGTGCATATATTCAGACCCAACCGTAAATTTTTGCTTCCACCACCTGAACAAGTTTACGTCTATATTCACGCTACCGATCCCGCGTTGTTGCCGCGATGATACATCGGGCTTCATCAATGTTATGTCGGTTAGGGATTGAATATTTTGTGAGTACGGCCAACCGCTGTTTAGTTCACTGAAGCGGAATGCACCTCGAACAGAAAATTTATCAGATGGATTTATCTTTGTACCTGCCGTAACGGCCGACATCCGGCTATCACGATTTACGAGCACTCCTTCATCACGTGTATGCCGGATACTTATTCCCGAGGTAATAATATCACTTCCACCACCCACACTACCAAAGTATTCCTGCCATAGGGGGTCGAAATCACTTGCCGCACTTTTTGCCAATCCGCCTGCAGCAGAAACCCTGGCATCCAATGTCCCCTCTTTTCCGGTATCGGTATATAAGTTTATAACCCCTGACATTGCATTTGCACCATATTGACCGCTGGCCTGGGGTCCACGCAAAATCTCTATACGTGATAAATTATCAGTAATAAAAGTTTCCCAAAATATACCATCGACCGGTATTCCATCGACATTGATGCGTACATAATCTGTAGGATTATAAAATGAACCAACACCACGAAATTGGAGATGACCGGAACCCGAACCTGCTCCGTATTCAAAAAAAGTAATACCTGCAACCCGGGTTCTGAGAACCTGACCAACACCTGATCTTCCCGGTTCTGTGATTTCGTTTTGTTCGATTGTCGTACCAGATATACTGATTCCTCCCGAATGAAGGAGTTGATTGTAGTCGTCTACATAAATCTCACCAAGATTAAAGGTTGCGGGATTTAATAGAAAGCTTTCAAATATCGGATCATCGGGGTGAACCGTTACATCTTGCTTTGCAGTTTCGTATGCAACGTGACTTGCCCGTACTGTATACTTTCCGGTCGGAACATCACGGAGTGTAAAAACTCCCTCATCGTTTGTCACAGTACCGAGTTGAAGTTCCTCAACATAGATATTGGCACGGGATATTGGATTTCCGGTGTGGTAGTCAACTACTTTACCTGCAACACCACCGTTGGTTTCTTCGTATTCACCGATTCGTGGAACAAGTACAATTCGTCCGGATGATGAAAGCATTATCTCAAGGCCGGTTCCCGATATGATTTTTTGTAATGCAGCTATCGGAGGTTCTAAAAAAATCGTTGCAGTAACTGGCCGATTTAATTTTTCCTGATCCATACTATAGACCAGAACAATACCAGTTCGTTCAGTAAAAGCGGCCAGTGCCTCACGAAGCGGGGTGTTATTAAATGCAAATGCTACGTTGTTAAGTGATTCGAGTTGACCGGAATCTTGTTTGTAGGTGTGGGAATATAATACGTTCTGCGCGTAACTATTGGCCGGCACAGTGATGAACACTATGATGGCAAGAAAAAATTGTAAATAATTAACACGAACCGCAAAATTCACCGTAAGTCCTCCTCGACGATGTTTAGCACGGTTTCTATACCGTAATAAACAAAAAAATATTCGGTGAAGTGCTATATTTTGCTATCAGTCAGGTTTATACAATATATAAACATCCTCTTCCTGACGGTAGCGAAGATTTGCCGACCAGCAAATTTCATTGAGGATCTGCATAAGGGGCTCTTGGCCGAACTCTCCGGTTACCCGAATGTCATCGAGATTGCGATCTTGCAAATCGATACGGACATTGTACGCACGCTCAAGATTAACAATAACATCACTGAGCGGTGTTTGTTCAAATACAAACTCTCCGGTTCTCCAGGATAAAAACTTTTTGATATCAATCGGAACCGGTTCGAGAGCAGGACTATTTTTATGTTTCACACTTCTGTGTCCTGCCGGCACTTGAACAGCGGTATCAATATCCTCATACGAAAGACCTCGTATTGAAACAAGCCCTGATTCAACCACCACATCGACCTCATCCTCACGAGCCCGTATGTTAAATGCCGTTCCGATCACCTGTACAACACCGGCATCGGTTTTCACCTCAAATCCAGCAGGTGTATCGGATACATTAAAATAAGCTTCTCCGCGCAAATATACAAGTCTTGGAGCCATCTTATCTTTGTGGGGCATTATTTTTAGATCGGTCTCCGCATTGAGTTGGACATAGATATGATCTGAGATATGTAATTCTTTTCGTTCTCCACGTTCGGTGTTGTAAAGCACACTTTCATACTCGATGAATGTGATATCTGTCACATCATCCTGTGTAATAAAATACAATAAACCTATCCCAAATAACAGAAAAATAGCTGCGGCGGCTCTGTAAACCCAAGAAAATGAACCACTTCGGCCACTACTCTGCATCTCTCTTTCCGTGGAGCTGGCAAGTATTTTTTCCTCAAAATCCTCCGAGCACTCGGGCACAGCATCAAGGATGTTCCATACCTTATCCGAATGGTTTTGGAAGTCTTTTTTGGAATCGCTATTTTTACCCTTATTTGGCATAGTTTTTATTAAAAAGAAACAAAGATTGTTACATAGATAGATACACTGAGAGCACTAAATTCCCTATTCATTTTCAAGATGATGTTTTAATTTTTCAGATAAAATGCTTACTGCACGTTGAATTTGATTACCGACAGTCTTCACCGATATATTTAACTCTTTAGCTATCTTCTTCTGACTGATACCTTCAAATCGGTGCATACGGAAAATGAGGCCACATCTTTCCGGTAATGCTTGCAATGCATCCATTATATCCTGTTGCAATAGTGCATTTTCGATACGGGATTTTGACTGCACATCGACGGTTGTGGCGACCGTGTCTTCAAATTGCTCCCTGGCATATGAG
Organism: Ignavibacteriales bacterium; assembly: GCA_003568415.1. Taxonomy (GTDB): domain Bacteria; phylum Bacteroidota; class Ignavibacteria; order T3Sed10-11; family T3Sed10-11; genus T3Sed10-11. Next base: position 15,281 of record PWXV01000336.1, on the reverse strand, counting down.
CTCATACTACTGCTTGTCATCGGCCTCTGTTTTTGGATGTAGCGTAAGCAACGATTTTTTATTGATTTAAGCAGGTATCCCTGTAATGTCTCATTGGGATGCCAGGTTTTCCGCTTATTCCAGATTTCCAGAAAGAGGTCTTGTACAATGTCCTCTGCCATATGACGGTCACCCAGATACTGCCACGCGTAAAAATATAATCGCCTGGTGTAAAGGTGTACCATCTCTTTAAACGCATCACGATCACCATCATTAATGCGATTAATTATACGGTCTTCATCTTGCCGTATAGACAATTTTTCAGGTTTCAATGTACCGACCTACTATTACTCAAGGATTATTTCAAGAATATGAATATTTTAATTATAATGTATTTTCGATTTGTAATCAATAAATACCGCGCACACTTCCACGTTTTGTTACCTTTAGATCCCTTAAATGCGGTGCACGAACGCGTACTTCCAGACGATAATGCTGGTTAAATCCTGTGGGTACCCAGCTAAAAAAGAGCTCCCAGCAGTGGAGATCGCGTGTTATTGTGATCTGTGGCTGAGTAAATTCACCTTGAAAGATATCATACCCACCGGAGGCTCTTATGTGCCACTTATCGGTCAAATTCACATTCGCACTTGCCCTGATGTTTGAACGCCTTCTTATATTGAGTGGATTACTTTCATCATAATTAAAATCCCATGATAACGAGATATCCCACGGTACCCCTACCGCCGGTCTGTGGTGATAATCATAATACCGGATATTATTTCCGTATGGATTCATCGGGTAACGCATATCGCTGAAATCATACGGTAATGTTGCATTCGATGAGCCGCCGCGCAGCGATGTACTCATACTGATCCTGAAATTCAGTAATCGTATGAGCGATCCCGTCTCGTTAAATTGGAACCGATCGACGACCCGCCCGAGATTCCGATCAAATGCATAGACCGAAAATGATGCCCCACCGCTTATAGAAAAGTTGCCGACCGACGTTCTAAAGTTTGATGTTATATTACTAAAGTGTAAACTATCTGCTGCAAAGTTATAACCGGTGGAAACATTCAAATTCAATAACTGATGGATACGCTCTTCACCATTATTGTTTGCAGTGTCCGATGGAACTGTCTTCATCTCGAACACATTACCGACAGACATGGAGATCATCTGCTGTTCACCCGACGGAGCTCCAGCGAATGGTTGACCGCCATACCGATTAAATTTTCTTACTTCACCGGTTTCAGGATTTTCAAAATAATCGTAGTACCCCCACCACGTAGATGAAAAATCAGGCCGAAAGTTATAGGATATACTGGGTGTTACCGTATGCCGGAAACCTGTTATGTTACCGATTTGTGGTTGAAAGATTCCATAAATGGTTGTTTGCATTGATATACCGGTATTGAAATGCCGTACCGGGAAAAACCCGCGTTCCGTTCGCGTTGCTTGCACACTGTCAACATCATCCCAATAAAGTTCCTGGCGTTCGGTAAACCACGTTTCGGTATACCGTAAATTCGGTGTATAGGTTATGAATCCTTCCCGCTGTGATGCTGATATATTAATATTATGATTAGCACCTGCGCTGTAATCGGTTACAAGCGTAGTATCAAGCATATTGTCAATCTCTTGTACTTCCTCTTCCGTTACAATATAATTACGCAGATTACTGGAGTAGGTATAGCCAATTAGTTCATACCAGCGATACGCTTCACCGGGCCGACGATCACGCGCATCCCGCCGGAATGGATATGACGTTGTACGGTTAAACGATAGATTCGGCAATATCCAGGTTACCTCATCCGTCTGGATATTATGATCACGGTTCACATTTACTGTCATACTGTTATTTGTTCCTTCCCAGCGCTTGGAGTAAGTAGCATTCGATATGATGTTCTGTGTTAACAATTGATCGAAATCAAGACTGGTTGCCTGATAATACTGACCGGTCATATAATTGAAGTTAACATCAATTCTTGAGGTAGGATCGATCTCCTGACTGTGCCTTACGAACAATTGATAATCCCGCTGTTCAGTTCGCTGGGGATCCCCGGGTTCTCCCTGGTATGTATAGCTTGTCGATGCATTAATAGATCCATCGAAATGATACCGTAACCTGTATCTGAAATCCGCATCGAGTTTCCACCCGCCCTGCGAGTACCAGTCAGCAGTTGTTGCTAAATCCATATAATCATTAATTGCCCAGTAATAGCCGATATTTGTCAGGAACCGTCCGCGCTGGGCTGATTCACCGAAGGTTGGCGTGATGAATCCTGACCGCCGTCCGCTCTGTGCCGGAAAAACTCCAAACGGTATAGCAAAGATAGGAACATCCATTATATAGAGATAAATCGGTGCTGCCGCGACACTGCTTCCCGGTACAACCCGCATTCGCGGACTGAAGAAATGAAAATGAGGGTGCTCCGGATTGTCACACGTTGTGTACCATCCGTCGGCTAAAAAGAGTACATCATTCTCCATCTTCTTAGCCGTTTTACCGTGATAAAATCCCTGTTCTATCTCGGTATCGGTGAGTGTCATTCTGCCGCGGTCCGTCTCAAAATTGTATGCAATTGTATAGCCGTCATACTCTTCCGGTCCGTCGCGCATTATTGGTAAGCCCTCATACAAACTTTTTATTCCTTTTGAAGACGAGAGTGGCTCATCAATAACAGTATCCTTTCGCACACCTTCGGCAAACAACTCAGAGGTATCCCAATCAAATGTTATACGGGCTGCACGAAGTTGCATTTTTTTATAACGGATATCACCTTCGTTATATAATCGCATTTTACGTTCGGGTACCGAATACACTACCGAGTCCCGGGCGGTATAGGTTACGGTAGTATCCACGCCCGTTCTCACATAATCATCTCTGTCAACGATAAGAGTATCGCCTTCTTCGGTTACAAGGGTGTCGATTATCCCTGTTTCCACATCGAGTGTATCGTTACCATTCTCAACAGCAAGCGTGTCCTGGTCAAGGAAAATAAATGCCGACGCAGAAAGATTCAGCGCAGTAACCACGAGTAAAAAAAGAAGAATAAAAATATATCGTTGGATCATACCCTTTTCCTTACATCACTAATCCCGCAGCACCCAATATACCTGCTTGATTTCCGAGTTTTGCCGGCAGTACTTTTGCTATCGGACGAAGCGGTGCCATCACACTTTCCCTGACACGTTTATTCATTGGCTGAAAAACGAGATCGCCTGCCGCCGATATTCCACCACCGACAATCGCTACGTTGAAATTCATTGTATTCATAAACGATGATATTGCAACACCCAATAATTCTCCTGCTTCGGTCATAATATTTTTTGCCGGTTCATCGTCCTGCATCGCAGCATCATACAATATGCGCGGTTCAATTTTTGATGCATCATGATCAACCAACTTCCAGACCAACGAATCCTTTCTGCTTTCCAGGTATTCGGTTGCCCGTGCAGAGAGATACCGTTGGCCGATAAAACTTTCAATGCAGCCAATGTTGCCGCAGTTACAAACAGGTCCGTTATAATCGATTGAGCTATGGCCAAATTCACCCGCACCGCCATGCGGGCCATGGTAAATCGTACTATCCATAATGATACCTCCTCCTATGCCGGTTCCCCATATCACAAACAAAAAATTATCCTCATCTTTACCGGCCCCGAATTTCGATTCGGCCAGCGCAGCAGCATTCGCATCATTTTCAATAAATAATGGTAACCTGTTTCCAAGTTCTGCAACAATAGCATCACGAAGTGGAAACGAGCCCCAGTTTTTAAAATTCGGCGGCGCCTCTACGGTATTACCGTCAAGACTTACCATACCGGGACTGGCAACACCAATTCCGATTATTTCTTTATCTTTTTCCGCTTTTTTAAGTTCACGTATTACTTTCGCAATCTGCCGGGAAACTGCTTCAGGACCTTTTTCAGCATCGGTAGGAGTGGTTACTGTATTGATAATTTTTCCGTCAAATGATACGATTCCGGCTTTGACGGTAGTTCCTCCGAGATCTACTCCGATTACATATTTATTCATGTAGTATTATCGCTTTTTGTTTTTCCAAAGATTATTGAGCCGTTCTTTTAGTGCTGCCTCGCGCCCGTTATCCGTAGGTTTATAATAGATACTTTGCTTGAGTGATTCCGGCAGATAGTCTTGCTCGACAAACCCCTCATTAAAATCGTGTGCGTATTTATATTCGTTTCCGTAATTAAGTTCTTTCATCAAAGCTGTCGGAGCATTTCGCAGATGAAGCGGTACCGGTTCAGCAGGTTTTGTTCGCACGTCGCGCATCGCTTGGTCGATCGCCATATAAGCAGCATTACTCTTCGGAGCTGATGCAAGATAGGTGGCACACTGTGATAAAATGATGCGCGCCTCCGGCATACCTATATAATGTGTCGCGGTGAAACAGTTTGTCGCAACCACAAGGGCAAACGGATCTGCATTACCGATATCCTCCGAGGCGAGAATGACCATTCTCCTTGCAATGAATTTAGGATCTTCACCCCCCTCGAGCATACGGGCCAGCCAATATACCGCCGCATCCGGATCGCTGCCTCTCATACTTTTTATAAATGCTGAGATTATGTTAAAGTGCTCTTCACCGCTTTTATCATGCTTTGCATAACGCTGTTGAAATGCTTCGCTAATATGTTCAGTGGAAATATAGACAGCATCCGTTGAATCTTTTGCTGCCGCAAGTTGCACGGCTGTTTCAAGTCCGTTGAGCATAGACCGGGCGTCACCGCCGGCATGCAGCATGAGAAGATCTCTGTCTTCAATAGTGATGGTGTAAGATTTTAACCACGGGTCGGTTTCCAATGCATGTTCGAGAATGGTATCAAGGTCGCCCTTGGTTAATGACTCAAGCACATACACTCTCGTTCTTGAAAGTAACGGTCCGATCACCTCGAATGATGGATTTTCGGTTGTCGCGCCGATCAATGTTATGATTCCTTCTTCCACCGAATGTAATAACGCATCCTGTTGTGCTTTGTTAAAGCGATGGATTTCATCGATAAAAAGGAGTGACTGCCGGTTTATGGTTTTCAGATTCCGCTCAGCTTTTGTGATTACATTGCGTACATCCTTAACACCCGATGATACTGCATTCAACTGATAAAAATCTGCATCGGAATGCAATGCAATCAAACGGGCAAGCGTTGTTTTTCCCACACCCGGCGGTCCCCAGAAAATGATTGACCAAAGCTGTTTTTGCTCGAGCATCAATCGGAGCGGTTTACCCTCACCGATTATATGATGCTGACCGACAAACTCATCAATTGTTTTCGGGCGAACCCGTTCCGCAAGCGGTGCCGTGGCTGCTTGTCTATTCCCGGTCGATGTTTTTTGTTCTTGAAAAAGATCCATAAATAAAAAAACCAACAAACCCGTTATACGAGTCGATGCCGCCGGGAATGTTGGTTTGACTCTTTACAATGTTTTTATTCTATAGCTTAGTTTGAAATTATTCCTCTGCAATACGATACACCGTCTCGCCGCTTCGAATCATACCATATCGTTCACGAGCAATTTTTTCAATGAACGCGTCATCCTGTGCAACCTGTTCGAGTTTTTCACGCAGATGCTCGGTTTCCGCTTCCGCCTCTTTTATTTGTTCGGTCATGTGCTGCTTTTCAATTTCAAGGTTGACACGTTGAATTACTCCTCGATTACCGAACAAAATAAACCCGAGTATAACCGCAACTATTCCAACTTTCCATAATCCCCCACGCCGTAACAAACGTGGAAGCGATTGTCGCAACAATCGCACACCGGGCTTTTTCTTTCGAAGGTAAACGTCACTCATTATTGAAAAATACTAACTTAGGGTTTTATTTGCAAGCAATACCTTAACTCGGCAAAGCATTTTTTACTATTCGTGAACAAAGTTCTTTGTACTCTATTCCGGCCGCTCTGGCGGCTTTCGGGACGAGACTTGTATCGGTCATTCCCGGAATAGTATTTACTTCCAGGCAAAACAATTCACCTGCATCGCTATACCGGAAATCCACCCGTCCAAATCCTTTACACCCGAGTAGTGTAAATGCTTTTTCTGCCACATCCTGTATTTTTTTGGATTCTTCATCATCAAGCGGAGCCGGTACCAGATATTCGGTCATACCGGGAGAATATTTATTTTTATAATCGTAATATCCTTCTTTCGGGCAAATTTCGATCACCGGCAACGGTTGTTCATCCAAAATTGAAACGGTAAGTTCACGACCCGGCACGTACATTTCAAGTAATATGGTCTCTGAATAGCGGAATGCTGCATTAATGGCATTATACAAATGTTCCTGATCTTGTATAATCGCCAATCCGACTGTTGATCCCTGATCGACGGGCTTTACCACAACAGGATACCCGAATTGTCGGTCGATTTCCCTGTTTATATAATCCGGATCATAGTTTTTGTAAAGTGTAACCCAGGGGGGAGTCGGAATCCCTCCATCCCGGAAAATTCGCTTCGAAATCAGTTTATCCATTGCCAGTGTACTTGCGAGAACACCTGATCCTGTATAGGGGAGTCCTCTGAATTCAAGCAATGATTGTATTTTACCATCCTCGCCCCACGTTCCGTGTAAGGCAATAAATGCAAGCTCAGCATCTTCCGGAATAGCATTATTAACCGCCTCTATATAATTTCGGGACGAAAAACCAAACGACCCATTCAACTTCGGTGGTTCGCTTTTTATTGAGATCGAGAATAATTCTTTCTCATCCGGCTGATGTGCACCATATGCAGGGTCGACAACAACAACCTCGTAATTAGTTGCCCGTAAAGCATTTGTCACATTTTTGCCGGATACCAAAGAGACTTCACGCTCCGGTGAAATACCACCGCATAATAAAGCTATTTTCAATTTTAATAATTCCTTCCAGTACGAGGTATAAACATCGCTTTAAGAGTTCCTGCTAACTTCTCTATATAACTACATTTTAGACGAAAATCAACTATTACCATACCTCCACTTTCCTTTGGCATAGTATTTGTAATTTTAAGGGATATGTGAGAAATATCCGCAGTAATGCATATTTGTTATTAAAATTGATTATAAACAGTTCCATTTTTTTAATTTTTGGAGAATATATACATGTCAAGACTCAAGGTTACTATAGACGGAAACAATGCTGCCGCACATATTGCGCATAAAACAAACGAGGTTATTGCCATCTACCCCATTACTCCTTCGTCTGATATGGGTGAATGGGCAGACCATTGGTCAGCAGAGGGAAAAAAGAACATCTGGGATACCATTCCCACCGTTATCGAGATGCAAAGTGAAGGTGGGGCCGCCGGTGCATTACACGGTGCCTTACAATCCGGATCATTAGCAACAACTTTCACCGCATCACAGGGATTGCTCCTGATGATCCCGAATATGTATAAAATCTCCGGCGAGCTTACCCCGACGGTATTTCACATTGCAGCCCGTTCATTAGCCTCACAGGCGCTTTCAATATTCGGGGATCACAGTGACGTTATGTCAACCCGGCAAACCGGTTGGGCACAAATATCCTCAAACAACCCGCAGGAAGTAATGGATCTGGCTCTCATTGCACAGGCAGCCACTCTTGAGTCGCGTGTACCGTTTCTCCATTTCTTTGACGGTTTCAGAACATCCCACGAAGTACGAAAAATCGAACAGCTTTCAGATGACGATATCAGGGCAATGATTAATGATGAACATGTCTTTGAACACCGGCGACGTGCCCTTACACCCGATAATCCGGTACTTCGTGGTTCAGCACAGAATCCTGACGTGTATTTCCAGGGAAGAGAAACAGTCAATACATTTTATCTGCAAACACCAAAGATCGTTCAAAACGCAATGGACAGGTTTGCTAAACTTGTCGGCAGACAATACAAGTTGTTCGAATACTTTGGCAGCCCTGAAGCCGAGAGAATTATTGTTCTTATGGGATCCGGTTCGGATACGGCTGAGGAGACAGTTGAATATTTGCAGAATCAGAATGAAGATGTCGGGATTGTTAAAGTAAGACTATTCCGGCCGTTCTCAATTGAACATTTCATGGATGCGATACCGAAAACAGTTAAATCAATTGCAGTGCTCGACAGAACGAAAGAACCCGGCAGCATCGGCGAACCGCTTTATCAGGATGTCGTGACTGCATTTACCGAGGCACTCGATGGCGATGATGCCAAGTTTAAATCACTACCTACGATCATAGGCGGACGTTACGGATTATCTTCAAAAGAGTTCACACCGGCTATGGTCAAGGCAGTATTTGATGAACTGAAAAAATCCCGTCCGAAAAATCATTTCACTGTCGGTATTATCGACGACGTAACAAAGACCAGTCTCGAGTTCGACCCTGAGTTCGACATCGAACCGGAAGAAACAATTCGTGCTATGTTCTTCGGTCTTGGCGCAGACGGAACGGTCGGAGCAAATAAGAACTCGATTAAGATCATCGGTGAGGAGACAGATAACTACGCACAGGGTTATTTCGTTTACGACTCGAAAAAATCTGGTTCGATGACGACGTCACATCTTCGGTTCGGTAAAAAGCCAATCAAGTCGACATATCTTATCAGCAAAGCAAACTTTATTGCCTGTCACCAGGAAGTTTTCCTAGAGAAACTTGATATGCTGAAGTACGCTGTTAAGGGTGCAACATTCCTCGTCAACACCCATCACCCGCAAGATAAAGTGTGGGATACACTGCCACGACAGGTGCAGGAAGAAATAATTGAAAAAAATATCAAGTTGTATGTAATCGACGGGTATAAAGTTGCTCGTGAGACCGGTATGGGCGGCCGTGTTAATACAATCATGCAAACCTGCTTCTTTGCAATCTCGGGAGTACTTCCGAAAGATGAAGCGATTGCAAAGATAAAAGATGCAATCAAGAAAACATACGGCAGTAAAGGCGATGAAGTAGTTCAGATGAACTTTAATGCGGTGGATAAAGCGGTAGAAAACTTACACGAAGTCGAGATCCCCGATAAAGTTACCAGCACCATCGAGAAACCGCCCGTTGTACCTGAAAATGCACCGGACTATGTCAAAGATTTCACGGCAAGAATAATTGAAGGTAGAGGCGATACATTACCGGTAAGCAAAATGCCTATCGACGGTACGTTCCCAACTGCAACGGCCCGATGGGAAAAGAGAAATATTGCAACGGAGGTACCGGTCTGGGATCCCGATGTATGTATCCAGTGCGGTAAATGTGTCATTGCGTGTCCGCACGCTACGATCAGACAAAAAGTGTACGACCCGAAACATCTTGAGGGTGCACCTGAGACATTTAAATCGACTGATTACCGCGGTCGGGAATTCCCCGATATGAAGTATACTCTTCAGGTAGCAGTTGAAGATTGTACCGGTTGTGTACTGTGTGTTGAAGTATGTCCGGCAAAGAATAAGAAAGAAACACGACTTAAAGCAATCAATATGCAGCCACAATATCCGCTACGTGAGCAGGAACGTGAGAACTGGGACTTTTTCCTTAAGATACCTGAAATCGATCGAAGGCAAGTCAAGATCGATACAATCAAAGGTTCACAGTTCCTCGAGCCGTTATTTGAATTCTCTGGCGCCTGCGCAGGATGCGGTGAAACACCATATGTGAAACTGGTAAGCCAGTTGTACGGCGACCGGATGCTCGTTGCAAATGCTACCGGATGTTCGTCGATTTACGGCGGCAACCTCCCGACCACCCCATGGACAAAAAATAAAGACGGGCTCGGCCCCACATGGTCTAACTCCCTGTTCGAGGATAATGCCGAGTTTGGACTCGGTATGCGCCTCTCAATCGACAAGAACCAGGAGTTTGCTCGTGAGCTGTTGGAAACATTACGATCCGACATCGGTGACGAACTTGTAGATGCGATTCTCAATAACGAGCAAAAAGACGAAGCGGATATTTACGAGCAACGTCAGAAAGTTGAAGATCTCAAGAAGAAACTTGAAAAGATCGATAAACCGAAGGCGAAACAATTACTGAACATTGCAAATTACCTTGTCAAGAAGAGCGTATGGATCATGGGTGGCGACGGCTGGGCATACGATATCGGTTACGGCGGATTGGATCACGTGCTGGCTTCGGGTAAGAATGTGAACATTCTCATCCTTGATACGGAGGTATATTCCAATACCGGAGGACAGATGTCGAAGTCCACACCGCGTGCCGCAGTTGCTAAGTTCGCTGCAAGCGGTAAACCGCTACCGAAGAAAGACCTCGGACTGATCGCAATGACATATCGTGATGTCTATGTTGCAAAGATCGCGATGGGAAGCAACGATGTTCACACCGTGAAGGCAATCATAGAAGCAGAAAAATTCGACGGCCCATCGGTGATCATAGCATACAGCCATTGCATTGCACATGGTATCAACATGGCGAAAGGAATGGATAATCAGAAAGCAGCAGTAGACTCAGGACACTGGCCGTTGTACAGATATAATCCGGATAACCGGAAGGAAGGCAAGAAAGCATTGTCAGTCGATTCGAAGCCGCCGAAAATACCGTTTGAAAAGTTTGCCTATATGGAAACTCGTTTCAAGATGCTCACCAAGAGCCATCCCGAAGCGGCAAAGAAACTTATCAAGCTTGCCCAGGAGGATGTTGAATACGGTTACCATCTCATCGAAAAGATGGCCGATATACTCGACGGTAAAAAGAACGGACAAAACGGTAATCAATAACAAACGGAATTTTCAATACAACGAGGCAATATATGGACTTAACAACAAAGTATCTCGGACTTACATTAAAAAATCCAATTGTACCATCGGCGTCTCCGCTGGCAAATGAAATTGCCAATATAAAAAAAATGGAAGATGCAGGGGCAGCAGCGGTGGTATTAGAGTCATTGTTTGAAGAACAAATAAGACATGAGTCAAAAGAACTTGACCACTATTTGCAATTTGGTGCTGAGAGCTTTGCTGAAGCGATTACATATTTTCCGCAGGCAAGCGATTACCGGATCGGTCCGGAGGAATATCTTGAACATATTTCAATGGCCAAAGAAGCAGTCGACATCCCCATCATAGCGAGCCTAAACGGTGTCACCGTCGGTGGTTGGATTGATTATTCCAGAAAGATGGAACAGGCCGGAGCCGACGCACTGGAATTAAACATCTATTATATTCCTACAAGCCCGAAACTTTCGGGAGTTGAGGTTGAGAATCTGTATCTTGATATTCTCAAGGCAGTTAAGGCAGCTGTTAAAATTCCGGTTGCTATGAAGCTGAGTCCGTTCTTCAGCTCGCTTTCTCATTTCACACGGCGGCTCGATGAAAACAATGTGGATGGTCTGGTATTATTCAATCGTTTCTATCAACCGGATATCGATCTGGATGAACTTGAAGTGATACCGAATGTCATTCTCAGCACACCGCAAGCGATGCGCTTGCCGCTTCGCTGGATTGCTATTCTGTATGGCAGGATCAAAGCCGATCTCGCAGGAACAAGCGGTATTCACACTGCTGCAGATGTTATAAAGATGCTGATGGTCGGTGCAAACGTCACGATGATGTGCTCGGCATTGCTTCGTAACGGGATACCGCATATATCAACTGTGTTGAACGGATTGCAGGCGTGGATGGAAGAAAATGAATATGATTCGGTTAACTTGATGCAGGGAAGTATGAGTCAGAAAAATGTTTCGGACCCCTCATCGTTTGAACGTGCGAATTATCAGAAAGCACTACAAAGCTATAGACCTAATGTATAACATCCTTCTATTTGCCTGCCATCAATCGATGGCAGGCAAGTAATTAACGGGATACTACTTATGAGACGAACAGTTCAATCACAAATGAATGATATCCTTCGGCGAGTCGGGAAAGCCGATATCGGTTTTTTACAGGAAGAAGCTGAAACGTATATTTGTGCGCTCTGCGATATGGAACGCAAACCCTGTGAAATTCATGCCGGTACAAAATGCGCAACAATGATACGTGAAGGAACGGAGCTCGAACTTCTCCGGCAGGCCGACAAAGAGCAATTGAGTGAGACATATGGTCATTGCATTGCATGTGGAGAGCAAATTTCTCATGCAATTCTTGCACAAAATCCTCTTGCAGAGTTGTGTCACGTATGTAACACTTCTCCAAGACGGGTCTCAGCTTAACAATTGAAAACGTCCAGTGGCAACGACATGCATGTCGTACTTGTACTCAATCCCGGTTCAACTTCGACTAAACTCGCTGTATATAATGGCACAAAACAAACTGCAGCGGATACTATAACACATCCCTCCGAAACACTAAAAAAATACAAACACATCTGGGATCAATTCGATTTTCGCCTGGAAGAAATACGTGCGTGGATACGTGAGCAGTCCATACAACCGGATGCAATCGCAGCTATGGGAGGTTTATTAAAACCTGTTACGGGCGGAATATATAAAGTGAATCAAACGATGCTGAATGATGCACGCAGCAACTATCAGGGTGAACATCCCTCGAACCTCGGTTGTGCACTCTCTCACGAACTTGCAATAGAATTCAGATGCGATGCGTACATTGTCGATCCGGTATCGGTAGACGAGTTCGAACCGCTTGCCCGGTATTCAGGTCATCCACATATAGAGCGCCGGACTCTTTCTCACGCACTTAATATTCATGCAACAGCCCGAAGAATCGCAGACGAACTGAACATTCCCCTGGATACATCATCATTTATTATCGCACACCTTGGCGGAGGTATTTCAATTGCACCTGTTAAAGGTGGTAAGATCATCGACGTCAACGATGCATCGAGCGACGGACCTTTCTCACCCAACAGAACGGGTGGTTTGCCGCTGCAGCCGTTCATTTCCCTCTGTTACTCGGGAAAATACACCGATCACGAAATCCGCACGATGGTTATGGGAAAAGGTGGATTAATTGCCTATCTTGATACTGCATCGGCAGAGGAAATAGAGAAAAGAATTGCCGAAGGAGATACCAAAGCAAAAGAAATATACGAGGCGATGGCATATCAGATTGCAAAGGAAATAGGTGCGATGGCGACAGTGCTGCATGGAAAAGTTCACGCTGTCGTTCTTACCGGTGGTCTGGCTGCTTCAAAGATGCTGACCGGCTGGATAACCGAACGCATTAAATTCATCGCCGATGTAAAGATTTATCCCGGTGAAAACGAGATGGATGCGCTGGCGTCGGCGGTTACCAGAGTTCTTAACGGCACCGAAACGGTTAAAGAATATATGTAAGCGCCAAATTATTTTGGCGCTATGGTGAAAATAATTTCGTCAATACATCACAAGACCAAAGTAACTATAGTACAATCACACAACCATGAAAACTCCCATTTACACATTCGAACAACTTATGACTGCGGCGGCGGAGCTTCCCGAAAAGAAAGTCGCCCTCATTTTTGCCAGCAATGCAGAAACATTCAAAGCGATCGTCGAAGCGCAGGAGAAGCTCAACATACACTGCCTCGTAAGCGGCAATCGCGAAACGATTGAAAAAGGCATCGCGGAACAAAACGGCAGTCTCGACAAAATAACCATTGTTGATTCAGATCAACCGGTCGAAGCGCTGAGGGCGGCTATCGACCTTGCACGAAAAGGTGAAATCGACATCCTCTTAAAAGGAAGCGTCGATACATCCACGATGATGAAGGAAGTTTTGAAAGACGACAGCGGATTGAAGACCGGACGTTTGCTGAGCGACATCTTTTTACTTGAATACCCGCAATATAAAGATAACAAATTCGTCATGATCACCGACGGCGGGATGACGCTCGCGCCGGACCTTATGAATAAAGTGGAATTGATACGCAACGCCGTCGATGTCGCACACGCGCTCGGCAACGATAACCCGAAAGTGGCCGTTCTCTCCGCCACGGAGTTCGTAACACCGAAACTGCAATCGACAATCGATGCCGCGGCTCTCACAAAGATGAATGAGCGTGGGCAGATCAGCGGCTGCACGGTCGATGGTCCCCTGGCTCTCGATAACGCATTGTCGGAAGAAGCCGCGCAGGAGAAAGGACTCAAATCACCCGTTGCCGGGAAAGCGCAAATACTCATCGCATCGAATATCGAAGCGGCAAACAGTCTCGCAAAGAGCACCACCTATTTCGGCAACATCCGGCTCGCGCACGTGATCATCGGTTCGCGTGTGCCGATCCTGATTCCGTCCCGTTCGGACAAGAGCGATGCGAAGGTGTTATCGATAGCGTTGGGGATGGTGATGAGTGAGTTTATGAAGGAGGGCGATTGACGGGACTAATGGGTTAATAACGGTTAATATTTGTTAATATCGGTTGCAATTAATGAAGCAGCCGCAATATAGAGCAACCGTTAATAACTGTTTTTAACCGTTATTAACCGTTAGAAACACTTATAAAGTTAGTATACTTCTTCATGGCTTCCGATATCCGTGAAAACTACTTTCTCGTAATCCTCGAAGAAAAATATTACTCGGCAATCATATTGAACGGTAAAACTCCAAAGTCCTTCAAGTTTTCCCGATAACTTATGCGTCCTTAAACTTTTGTCATACGGATCTTTTATGAAGACCTCGACTTTTTTCCAGAATAATTCTTCGAGATCTTTATTGTACTTGACTCGTTTTTTATACGCTCTTTTAAAAGATGAGCTCTGGGTGATTTGAACCATTTACTCAATATCTTTCTTTAGATCCGATACTTTACTTGAGTATTTTAGTTTGCCCTCTTTCACTTCTTTCAAACTATCCTGGTAATTATCATGAATTTCATCTCGCCGGGCATCGATCAATAATTTGTGAAGCAAATCGAGTAATTCTTCCTTTTCTTCAGGTGACAACTTCTTTATTTCTTCGACCAAGTTTGCAAATGTATTATCCATAAGTATATTACTCCTCCATAATCTTCTTTTCATACTCCGGGAAGTACCTGCTTATAACCGGCAGGTCGAACTTCCCCATGATCATCTCCTTCGGCTCGCGCTGTAACAGAAATTTGAACGACCGGATCACGAGGTCTTCGGGCGATATCTTCCCTCCCGTTAGTTTTTGATAGTAATCGTTTGCGACTTCAACGGTGTGAGAAGAGCTGCTTTTTTCGTCAACAACCTCAACTTTGAAAACCGATTTTGTATTGTCTTCGGAGATACGGTCTATTTTGATTTCCGGCATGTAGTAGCTCCATTTTAGTTATTCCTTAATGAATTATCAACTATTACAAGTCACTTTAAGTAAAATATCTGTATATTTCTTTTCGGTGGAGTGCCCGCTCAAATACAATCGTATTTCCAACTAATCGAAAACCAATGCGATAGTCTCCAAATCTTGCTTTGAAATGGTTGGGGTAACCTTTC
>PWXV01000304.1 GCA_003568415.1 Ignavibacteriales bacterium | reverse complement strand
TGACGTTGACATTATTCACTTATCTCATGACCAGAACACCATCTCATTCGAGTTCGCGGCCCTGGATTATACCGCACCGCAAAGAAATCAATATGCTTATAAAATGACAGGGATCGATGAAAACTGGGTGTATTCCGGAAACCGCCGGTATGTAAATTACACGAAACTCCCGCCGGGTGAATATGTATTCCGGGTTAAGGGTTCCAATAATCATGGTGTTTGGAATGAGGGTGGAACATCGGTCGCGATCGTCATTACACCGCCGTGGTGGAGAACAACATGGGCATATGCGGGATATCTCGTCGTGTTTCTTACGATGTTCTACGGTTTCAGGCGTTACGAGTTGAACAGGCAGCGTCTGAAACACAGAATTGAGATGGAGCACTTTCAGCAAGAGCAGTTGAAGGAACTCGATCGGATGAAATCCCGTTTCTTCGAGAATATCTCGCACGAGTTTCGCACGCCTCTCACACTCATCGAAGGTCCTCTAAAGGAAATAAAATCCGGCAGCTTTAGCGACAACCTTGATGAACAATATGAATTGATGCTTGGAAACACCCGAAGGCTGAAACAACTTGTAAATCAGTTGCTTGATCTTTCCAGGATTGAATCGGGCAGGATGAAACTGTCGATTCGCCGCATGGATATTATCGAAGTCGTCAAAGGGGTGGCGGCATCGTTTGAATCGCTGGCGGGAATGAAACGAATTGAATTTAATATCCAGTGTACGGACGAACCGGTTACCGGATGGTTCGACAGAGACGCGGTGGAAAAAATTCTCATGAACCTTCTGTCGAATGCGTTCAAGTTTACGCCGGAGGGCGGGGAAGTGCATGTTACAATCAACCCCGCACAAAGAGGGGGGCGGGTGGAAGGGATCGTACTATCCGTCCCCGACACCGGCATCGGCATTTCTCCAGATGAACAGGATAAGATCTTCGACCGGTTCTATCAGGTAGATCAGAGCGGAACGAGAGAATATGAGGGATCCGGAATCGGTCTTGCACTCATAAAAGAGCTTATTGAATTACACCGGGGAGAAATTACGGTAACGAGCGAGCCGGATAAAGGAAGCACGTTTACGGTTATCCTCCCGTTGGATAAGGAAACTTTCAGTCCGGATGAAATCGATGATACCGGAGAGCCGGTAACAACTCCTTACGCATATATACCTGAGACAGAGCCCCCGACATCCGGAGAAACGATAGAAGAAGATATTATTCAAGAAGAATCCGGACCCGTGCTGCTTGTCATCGAAGACAATGCAGAAATGCGAAAGTATATCCGGTCGCATTTAAGCAATGGATTTAGAATCATAGAAGCGGTGAATGGTAAGGCGGGAATTCAGAAAGCCGTAGAAACGATTCCCGATCTCATTATAAGCGATGTGATGATGCCGGAAATGGACGGCTATGAAGTATGTAAAGAACTGAAAACCGACGAACGGACAAGTCATATTCCCATTATCCTCCTCACGGCAAAAGCCTCGTCCGAAAGCAAGCTTGAAGGTCTTGAGACCGGAGCCGACGATTACATTATGAAACCGTTCGATGCACACGAGCTCCGGATTCGCGTGAAGAATCTCATCGAGCAGCGCCGGAAGCTTCGAGAGAGATTTCGAAATGAAACGACGATAAAATTAAAAGATGTTACCGTCACATCGATGGATGAGAAGTTTCTGAGGCGTGCAATGGAACTGGTGGAGAACCATATTTCGGATCGGAAGTTTGGCACGGAAACTTTTGCAAAAGAGATGTACCTCAGCCGGCGGCAATTGCATCGTAAAATGACAGCATTGACTGATCTTTCCCCCTCCCAATTCATGCGCAGAATGCGTCTTGCGCGTGCAACCGATTTGCTCCGAAAGAAGGCCGGAAATATAAGCGAAATTGCAGATCTGGTAGGTTATGAAAGTCCGTCGAAATTCTCCCGTGCATTTAAGGAAGAATTAGGCAAGACTCCGTCGGAGTATCAGGCGGAGATTATTTCTTCTGAGCGATGATATTTATTATTTTATTTTAATAAATCGACAAATTCCATACTCCTTTCCCTGAACTACCCATTGTAGCTGTTTCTAAATATTTTGTAGGTTAATCGGGTTCACTGATACACCGAAACTCCGTTTCACCCAATCACCCATCCATCCAATCATCCATTCATTTACCCATCAAAAAGTCCCACCGGGAGTATATTTTGTCCCATCCGGGCTACCTACCGTGGGGACTCTGATTGTATTTTAGGAATAGAATATATGTCGTACTCTAATTCCAAAAAATTCTAACCAATAAGGGAGGGAGTCATAATGAATAAATTTCTATGCGGGAAGAGAATAGATAGGCTCGGAAGTATCCGGTTATCTATGCTCTTATGTACTACCATCGCTGTGCTGGCTGTTGCCGTTACCGGTACTTTTATTGCATGTGAAAAATCTGTATCGGAACCGGAGTTCACGGCGGTTGAATCATCGGCAATGTTCCATTCACCCGGACGGGGCTATGTAGCACCACGAACCGACGGCTTTCTGACCACGCCCGATGGTACTCAATTGTACTACCGGATTGCCGGCAACGGTCCCGATACTGTCGTGGCGCTGCACGGCGGACCGGGATTGTCGGCAAGTCACCTCATCGATAACTGGGATTTTCTGGCTGCAGGAAGAACTATCATCTATTACGATCAGCGCGGGGGAGGTCACTCCGATCTGGAGGTTGAGCTTACCACAGAACGGATGGTCGCAGACCTTGAAGCAGTCAGAGAATATTTCGGTCTCGAAGAACTGAAGCTGATCGGTCAATCGTGGGGTGCAATGCTCGCAAGTCTCTATGCAATCGAACACACGGATCGTGTCAACAGAATGGTGCTTGTTACGCCGGGACCTGTAGCACAAAATCCATTCGAGGTTCAGTTCTTCGAAACCCTGATGGAACGACAACCACCGGAAGTTCAGGCAAAACTCGACTCTCTGGCGGGCGAGATGCTCTTCGGTGATAATCCGGTGGAAGCATGTGAACAGTGGTTTACAATAAACTTCAGCTACTATCTGCACGATCCGGCAAACATCGGGAAAAACAAAGGTAACTGGTGTGAAGGCGGCGAGGACTCTGCCCGGCAGGTGTTTATGACATTCGGAACAGTCGTCGGATCTCTCGGGCCCGATTGGGACTTCCGCCCCGCACTAAGTGAGTTATCTGTTCCGACACTCGTTGTACACGGTATTGCGGATGCATTACCGCTCGGCAGCTCGGAGGGGTATGCGGAGATACAAGGCGCGGAGCTTCTGATTCTTTCCGACGCCGGACATTATCCATGGTTTGAGGATGCGCCAAAGTTCTTTACACCGGTAAATAACTTCTTACGAAGAGCGGATGCCTCATTGAGAGGCCCTGCTCGATAAAATGAGCATCGTGGAATACGAAAAGGAGATTAAAATGAAAAACTCATATATTATGCCTGTCATTATTTTCTGTATTATATTTGGATTTGTTCACGGCTGTGATCAAAGCACTTCTGTGGATTCAGAAATGTTGGATGTACCTGATCCGACTGAGATAATAACGATCCCCGGTCAGGCATTTGCCCTCGGAACGAATCCGGATGGAAGTTTACTTGTATCCGAAACGTTTGAGGGGTTGATAGAAATCCGAAAAAGTACGACCGATCATATTGCGGCACTGCAGAATATAAACGGTATAGCAACAGTAGGAAATGATATTCAGTACGTTATCACGGGTGATCCTTTCATTCCCGAACAACAAGAGACGGGGAGAAAATTATATCGAATCACGCCGGAGAACACTCAAGAGATAGCGGATTTCTGGGCTTTTGAACAATCTGTTAACCCTGACCGGGTCTGGAGTACACTTCCACCAGAGTCAAACCCCTACGGAATAGAACAGCTTAATGATGATACATTTCTTGTCGCCGATGCTGCCGGCAATTCGGTCCTTGTGGTGGATGAGAGTGGCGCCATCGATTGGGTAGCCGTGCTTACGCCGCAGCCGGCTTCTACAGAGAACTTCAAGCACCTGATTGGTTGTGTTGAAAACGATCAGCGTCCGCCCTGTCAAATGCCTGAGGAGATTCCTGCCGAGCCGGTACCGACCGGTCTCGCTATAGGACCTGACGGAGGGTATTACGTAGGCGAGTTGGTTGGCTTTCCGGAAGAACTCGGGATCGCACGAATCTGGCGAATCGAACCGGGAAGCCGCCAAGTATTGTGTCCGGGTGAATCGTGCACATTGGTCGCCGATGGATTTACCGCAATTATGGATATGGCATTCGGACCCGACGGTACTCTCTATGTTGTGGAGTTCGACGCGGCAGGATGGTTTGCACTTCAAGATGTCGGGGGATTTCCTTTGACTCCGATTGAAGGGGGGAGAGTAAAGGCGTGTAATGTCGGCACGGGTGAATGTGTGGTAATCGCCGATGAACTCAATTTGCCTACCGGTATTACTGTCGGTAAGGATGGCACAATATGGATTGCAGAGAATGAGGGCATCGACGTTGCCCCAAACCCGAACATGACAGCAAGTATTCGTGCTGTTAAATAAAAAATGTAGAAGTTTTATTTGAAAGTACTCCGGCATATGCTGAACATATCGTGGTGGTGCCGGAGATACTTTCAATCGACTACAATTACTTCCCAAACTTCTTTCTTATTAACTTTTCTATCATATCTGCAATATCTTCAGGTGATTTGTTCTCAACTTGTTTCCGTGGTATTTTCGATAATGCATCCTCAAGCGTATCCATAGCCCGTTCGATCGTACCACGCCTCCGCTTCAATTCGTTTATATCGCCGGTATCCCAGTAACCACCGTCGTCATATACATCTAAGTTTGAGATGTAACGTTTTTTAATATATTGTAATAACTTAACCAAGGTAATGTGGACATCAATCGGTGCGAACTGGGTTTTGGTACTCATAGACGATTTCTCGGGTGTGGTTTTCCCTTCGGCTAACAGTGTCATTCCAACGAAACCGATAAGATAACCATCGGCATTAAAGGTGAGGACAAAGGGTTCACAATGTTTGTGAGGGGAGAGCATAATACCTTTGAGCGGGGCATGACCTGTTACCCGGGCTATATCGCCGTCGATTGAGATAGCCGCGGTATTTGGTTTCGACCAATCCTCATCCATACGCTGGCTCTCCCATCCAAGTTCATTTGCAAAATCTTCAAGATCGTCAACCAGTTTGGAAATATCTGCCGTGGTATTAATTTTTCCGCGGTAGTGAATGGTGATTCCCATAGAATCCTCCCGTTAGTCCGGCAAGCTTGCTATTTTTCGTTAAATTAAATTTACCATATTTTACAAATTATTTCAAAGAAAAATAGGCTCACACTATAATAGTAGATGAACCTGTCGCTTGAGGAATTAAAAAATCTTCTGAAGTGTTGTCCTGAATTGAAATAATTAGAGGTGTATGAATATACTACTAATTGCATATATTCTTAATTACAAGGCGCACGGCGTTTAATTTAAATTTATTCTTTTTAAGTATCTTATTTTTTGCACAGTAGAGGTTAATACATTATTACCAAATTCGATACAAAGACCGGGAGCGGCAACGATGTCGACTTTAATGGCACTTCCGCCCCAGGTACAACCGGCGATTGTTGTTACATATGGTGATATACCTTCTTTTTCAAACCATCCCCCATGAATGTTAAAATAGCCATTTCCCAGTGCTTCTATTTTATATATTGAGTTAATTGTTTCAACGATTAGTAAATCACCGGGTTCGATATCAGCTTTTCGAATTCCCCGGATCCTGTTCGTTGATCTTGTGATTTCTTCAAGTGAAATATTTGGCAGGCGTCCCATAAGCACTCGGTTCCTTTCCAAAAACACCATATATCAGGTTTGTTTTTTATTCATATCATGATAGGTAATTATCCTGATATTCTCTTACCGCCGTCAATCTTGATCACAAGCACTACGAGTACTATGAAGAGAAAAATAAGCAGTATACTTTCAATCATAAAAATTATCTCGATTGTTTATATATTTTATCTCTTGAATCTTTATACCAAACATATCTACAATTAACACAACCATACAAAAGGGTCCCTAAAGCTATCGCTACCGGATATTTACAAACAGGACAGGATTTGTAATGATATTCCGTTTGACATTCTTTCGGCTCCATCATATCCTCTCATTCGTATATGTGCTCTTATCAAACGATATGTGAAATATTTAAGCAGCCGGCCTCTTTTTCATCCCCCGTCGAGACCGGCTTATCGGCTTCTTCATCCACCCCCATATCATTAACGTAAGGACGAAGATGCAGTCACAGTATCTCTCAATGTTATTCTAAATAGAGATCACCGAGATCTTTGTTTTCCCCCGCATCGACAGTTACATCACTTACTGTCTTGCTCTCGTATTCTCCACCTCCAGGAGTAATGACGAGATCGTATGTTCCTGCTTGAAGACCATCAAGGGTGAATTCTCCCGTTGTGGGATCCGCTTCAACTGATGCAACTACTTCACCATAGTATGTTGCTTCTACTATTGCCATTGCATCAGCAGGATGAACGACACCACTTATTGAGCCGGTCTCTTCAACCGGTAACGCGTGAGAGCTACCGAGTAACGCAACGGATACAATTGCCATTACGGCAAAAAATTTGAGTGATTTCATGATTCCTCCTAAATTGAATAGTTTATAAGTTATTATTGGTGAACTCTGCTTATGTATATATCAATCATCGTGCCAGTTGTCACAATCACATCTTTTTACTGTCAGTAAGTTTAATAAAAACAAAAAGCTGGGTCGGACTATTTCAGCAAGTAAGAATTCTACCGGTAAGCGTATTTGTGTTCAAACTAACACAGAATTCTGTGAATCACACGCCCATCTTGTATTCAAACAGACACAGAGAAGTGTACATCCGTACACAATTATTGAATATTGTTGACAATCAGAACTACAATCCTTATACCTTTTAGCAGAAATAGTGCATGGCACAATCTTTGTTTATCTAAATCTATAGAGATCATGAAAAATTGTTCTTATTAACAAGTATATCATTTTAAGATGTCCGGTATATGAGTTGGATAGTGCAAGGTTGATGGGGGATGCTGGGCATCTATGCGATTGGTTATAGTAATATTATGAATTCCAAAAAAATGACTTGGGGATTTCTTATGAAAAAACAACGTAGGGGGATCGTTATAGGTATTGTGCTTGTATCATCAACACTCATCATTGGTTGTTGGAATAACACGTCTGAATCAGAGATTCTTCAGGAAATGGAGGAGTATCAGATCTTGATTCAAAAAACGTTGAGAGATGTAGAGGAAAAATTATCTATCTTAAGAAACGAGTTTGCTTATACTGATGAAGTGAGTAATGAACTTGTAAAAAAAATAAAAGAACTTGTCCGTTTTCGTGTTGAGTTATATGATTATCTGGATAAAATTAATCATGCCGCAACTGATGATTGGTACCATATAAGAGGCGAAATTGATAAAAAGTTCTATGAATTTGAGAAGATGCAGACGGAAATTGCGGTTTAAAGAAATCAATATTTCATCACAACCAAAGGAGACAACTATGAAAGTACGTATGTGTGTGGTGCTCATAATCCTATTATTCAGTTCGGGAGTTCTATCTGCTCAGGGGATCGGTCTTGGCCCGGTGCTTGGATATCAAAAGGCTTCCGATGCCGATGAGGGAAATCTGATGCTTGGAGCAGCTCTGCGAGTAAAACTATCACCAGCGATGGGTATCGAGGGTTCGATCAATTATCGCCAGGAAAAATATGCCGATGGATTGCTAACCGTAAAGAGCTGGCCTGTTATGGCTTCTGCTTTGTTATATCCGTTACCCAATGTGTATGGTGTGCTTGGCGGTGGATGGTATAATACCACCTTTGAATTTGATAATGAACAATTACCGATGCTTGATAGTAAAACCGAGCAGGAGTTTGGATGGCACCTTGGTGGAGGTGTCGAACTCCCGTTTTCGGCAACTGCTAGTATAACCGGTGATATACGATATGTATTCATCGATTATGACATAGAGGAAATGGTAGGTATGGATGATGTGCAAAGTAACTTCTATGTCATTACTGTTGGTTTACTAATAGGTTTATAATTAACTAATAACTAAATTGTGGGGGATTTTATGAAGATACTCATTAAATATTTAGTACCGTTCACTATGTTGTTATTCGTTATGGGATGTGAAGAGGATGATGATCTAACGGCTCCTCCGGACGGGGATTCAGGTCAGGTTGTGATGCATCTGGCTGATGCCCCCGCCGACGATGTAGATGAGGTGAATATCGTTGTCGGAGAGGTTGAGGTACATTCCGATGAACATGGCTGGGTTGTGATACGCGAAGAAACCCAAACCTTCGATATACTCCAGCTAAAGAACGGGGAGACTGTTGTTTTGAGTGATACGTCACTTCTTGCAGGCCATTATACGCAGATTCGCTTGCACGTTGAAGAAGGCAGTTATGTGGTTGTCGACGGCGAACAACACGAACTGGAAATACCCAGCGGCTACCAGACTGGTATAAAGTTGGTCGGAGAATTTGATGTGCACGCAAATGAAAGTATAAGTGTTTTACTGGATTTCGATGCCCATCAGTCGATTGTCCACAATGATGGGGGGTACATTCTAAGTCCGACAATTCGTTTTCAGGTATTGGATGTGTCGGGTGATATTACGGGAACAATAGAACAGGTCGATGCCCGTGCTGTCATTGTCGCTTCACAGGACGGTGAAGTAATAACGACCACCTATGCCGACGAGCTCGACGGTTCATTTACACTATTTGCACTGCAGGCCGGCATATATCATGTAACGGTAATATCGCGAGAAGATGAATCTGAATTTGCCGAGTTCCCGGAAGTAGAAGTTACGGCGAATCAAACGACCGATCTCGGAACAATATCATTAGAAAACGATGACTGATAGATAGTTGTAATATCATTATCAAAAATAAATATATATAAAACCGGTGTGCTTGTATGAGCAGGCTCTACGTGGGGATGAATAGTAAAGGGATGCAGGCACGCCGGTACCAATTATACCATTCTAATCATCCAACCTGTCATCCGGAATGTTGTTCATTCTCCGTCCCCGTAATAAAATAGATGGATCGCTCTTTATTGTTCTGGCGGTTTCATTCAGATATTGGACGGTTATATTCAGATCTTCGACTGTTCGGTTTATAGTTCCGCGATTTTTTACAAGAATATCCTCTGTTTGATTAAGTACTGCGTTCAGAGATCCTACAATTTTATTTAACTCAGTAGTTAGTGTATCCACATTGCTCACTGTTCGCTCCATACGCTCCTGATTATCGTCGATTAATTTATTGACCCTAACAATTGTTCCCTGTGCTTCATCAATAAACGATAATAATTGCGTCCTTGTATCGTCCTGCGTAAATTCAAGCATATTATCAAGCACGAGATCCACTTTATGGGCAATTTGTCTTGCTTGATCGACAAATTCATCGGTAATAGAGGTACCCGGTTGAATGAATGATTCCGGTTCAAGGAAGGCTGCATCAGACGATCCGGCGGTTAACTCAATTTCTTTGATGCCGGTTATTCCGACCATCATAAGGTCGGCAGTAACATCTTCACGTACAGGTGTTTCGGGATCAATGGCGATTGTCACTATAATCTGATTGTAATTGTCCGGATTGATATGAAGATCGCGCACACTTCCCACCGGTATCCCAAGATATTTCACTCTGCTGCCTATCTCTATACCACTCAGTGACTGATCAGTATATGCAATATAATAGATGTCTTTTGTATCAAATAGTTGATCATATGAAAGTGTTGCAATGGTGATTAAGATGATGAAAATCCCCACCGTCATAAAAAGTCCGAGCCGGATCTTTTGTGCTTTTGATACCATAAATAGTCCTCCCAACAGATGAAATACAGTAGATCAAAAATCTACCCACGTAGTATATATATAAGATAAAAATGAGTCTTATAGTTCCAGGGTAAAAATTCCAGATACAGGAAATATCTAAAAGTTGCATTTTCCTGCAATTATCCTTTAATTTACCCATTCCGGTCAAATCAAGATGAATTTATCATAACTACCTATGGAAGAATACCAGGTATTTGAGGTTACCGTCAACCCGTGGACAGTGGTTGCTTTCCTGTTTTATTTGCTGCTCATGATCATCATAGGTGTGTATTCCGTGCGATTTTCATCGAGCGGGATAGGTGAATTCTTTATTGGCGGGCGGAAGATGAAGGGTTTTGTTGTTGCATTAAGCGCAGTTGTTTCCGGGAGAAGTGCCTGGCTGGTTCTCGGAGTTACGGGAATGGCATATGTGCAGGGACTATCAGCAGTTTGGGCGATTGTTGGGTACACGATCGTTGAGTTATATATGTTTTTATACGGTGCGAAGCGGTTACGTCGCTATACCGAACGACTCGATAATGTTACGGTGCCGGATTTTTTCGCTTCACGGTTTCGTGATTCGACCAATATGCTTCGGGTTGCCTCGGGTATCGTTATCATCATTTTTATGATCATCTATGTTGCCGCACAATTTGATGCCGGCGGCAAGGCATTTGCGTCTTCGTTTGGTTTTACAAATCAAACAGGTGTTTTAATTACCGCCTTGATTGTCCTGCTATATACGCTTGTTGGTGGTTTTCTTGCAGTTTCCTTAACCGATGTTGTACAGGCGATATTTATGATCATCGCGCTATTTATTATGCCAATAGTAGCAGTGTTCAATTACGGAGGTTTACATGCTATTCTACAGGATGCCGCTGCCATTGATGCCCTGATGGTTGACCCGCTTTCTCTCGGAATCGGGGGATTGATAGGATTTATCGGTATCGGGTTAGGATCGCCCGGCAATCCGCATATTCTTGCAAGATATATGTCGATCGATGATCCGAAACAGCTGCGGATTTCGGCAGTTATTGCAACAGTATGGAATGTTTTGATGGGGTGGGGAGCCGTGATGATCGGTGTTGCCGGCCGTGCGTATTTTCCCGAAGTAGATATGCTTCCGGCAGGTGATACCGAAAATCTCTATCCCGTGCTTGCACAACAACATTTGCATCCGGTTATATTTGGATTTGTTCTGGCTGCAATTATTGCTGCAATTATGTCGACTGCCGACTCACAATTACTCGTCGGTGCTTCTTCATGCGTCCGGGATATCTATCAACGGATGTTGTTACAAGGCAAACAGGTAACGCAAAAGCAGTTGGTATTTGTCAGCAGGATTGTGATCGTTATTCTTGTGGTTCTTGCATTGGGCGTTCTCGAAATAGCAACGGAACACGTTTTCTGGCTTGTATTATATGCGTGGAGCGGACTTGGTGCATCATTTGGACCACCGTTGTTATTGAGTCTTTTCTGGGCGCGTGCAACGAAATGGGGGGTACTCGCCGGTTTAATCTCCGGCACGGTAGTTACCATTGTGTGGAATGAAACCACCTATTTGAGTGATATGATGTACGAGCTTATTCCTGCCTTTATTACATCCACGATCGCCGTCATTATCGTCAGTTTACTTACCGAGGCACCCTCCGGAGTACGGGAAGAGCTGGAATTGATGAAACCTCGCTATAAAAGACACTCGATAAAATTGCGAAATTCCCGCTAAATTGTTAATTTACAATGATTAACCAACTTTTCAGATTTTAAAAACGTTAGTAATAAGAGAGGCGTACGTGTTATGTTGAAACATTTCATTTATATCATACCGATTATAATTATTCTATTTCTTACCGGTTGTACCCGTCAGCACGCAGAGACATTGGTCGCATCGATAGACGATGATCCAGTCTCACTGGAGGATTACGAAAATACTTTCGCGCGGTTAAACGGGGGTTGGGATAGAGGAAAAGAAGCGTCTATAGAAGAGCGCGAAGAATTTCTCGATTTGCTGGTGAAGTTCAAATTAAAGATAAAAGATGCTTATGATTCGGGTTTACATAATGAACCTGAAATCCAGGACGAGCTTGAAGAATACCGCAAATCGCTTGCCGCAGCATTTCTCATCGAGCGGGAATTGGTCGAGCCTGCCTTACGCGAGATGTATAAACGGCGAACCGAAGAACTGCGTGCAAGCCACATTCTTATTCGTCTACCGCAGAATACTGAACCGGATGATACACTACAGGCATATGAAAAAGCAATGGAAGTTATTTCAAAACTGGACGAGGGCGAACCCTTTGCCGATCTCGCAGTAGAATATTCCGATGATCCGGGTGTACAAAACAATAAAGGAGATCTCAACTACTTTACGGGTGGTATGATGGTGAAGCCGTTCGAAGATGCCGTATATCAACTCGAGGTTGGTGAAATTACCCGCAAACCGGTCAGGACACAGTTTGGTTATCATATTATAAAATTGACCGATCGGCAGCCGGCGCCGGGCAATATTCGTGTGTCGCATATAATGAGATTTGCACCCCAGGGTGCGAGTCCGGATGATACCCTGCAGGCATATAATAAAATTCATGAAATCTACGACAGTTTACAAGCCGGCGCCGATTTTGAGACGATGGCGATCGAATATTCTGAAGACAGACAAAGCGGCCAGCGGGGAGGCGATCTCGGTATGATACAACAACGAAGATCATTCCCACCGGATTTTGAGAATGTTGCGTTCCGCTTAGACAAAGGTGTATTGTCTGATGTGACCCGTACCGATTATGGATTTCATATCATTAAAGTTACCGATCTAGAACCGGTACCTTCATTTGATGAAATGAAAGATGATCTCCGTCGTCAGTATCAAAACAGATATTTTGATGAGGATCACCGCAATTTTATCGCAGCATTAAAAGACAAATATTCATTTTATCGGCATGCTGAGAACATTGAAACATTTATATCGGCGGTTGATACAGCATTGTACGCTGATACCGAAGCATGGCAGGATTCACTCGCCACGGCAATTTCATCGCTACCATTATTCACTATTGAAGATACAGACATAACCGTGGAGCAGGCCGCGGTGCAGATACAGGCCAATCCACAATTTACCGGCCGGCGGCTTATGCCGAATCATCTGCGTACTATGATCGACAGGGTCGAGGAAGTTGAGCTCGTCAATAAGGATGCCGAAAATGTCGAACAACGGTATCCCGATATTGTTGATAAGGTCGATGAGTACCGGGAGGGTATTCTCATCTACTATATAGAACAAAAAAGAGTGTGGGAACAGATTGATCTTTCAGATGAACGCTTACAGGAATATTACGAAGCAAACAATGAACGTTATACCTTTCCCGATAGAGTGAACATATGCGAGATTGTTGTTCGCAGCGATAGTCTTGCGCAGGCTCTGTATGACAGAATTATTGCGGGTGAAGATATGGAAGAGCTTGCAGAGGAATATACCATTCGTTCGGGGATGAGACGGCAAAGTGGTATAACCGGAATGGTCAATGCCGATCGCGACGAACTTACTAAGCAGGGGTTTGCACAGGAAGAGGGCGAGCTCAGCGAGCCGTTCCAGGTAGGCCAGCGTTATGCTATAGTTAAGACCCTCGAACGGGATCCAGAACGGATAAAAACATTTGATGAAGCCCGAGCACAAGTCATTGGTGAATATCAGGATAAGATGTCAAAAAAACTGGAAGAAGAATGGGTTGAAAACCTCAGAAAACGATATAATGTATCTCTGTTTCCCGAGAAACTGGAAATGGCTTTTGTCAGGGAGGAAGAATGAGTTCAGGATGGGTTTTGAAGCTGGGGATGGTAAGTGTCATTGTCCTTGTGTTGATCGGGTGTGAACGTGAAGAAGAACCCGGGACATATATTGCACGGGTTAACGATGAGTATCTTACCCGTGAGATGATCGAGGAAAAAATTGATCATCCGCATGCTATTAATGACGCGATGGTGCAGGAATATGTCAACCAATGGCTGACATCTGAAATACTCTATCAGGAAGCACGACGCCGCGGTCTTGACCGTGATGACCGCGTATTGGAGCCTTTGCGGGATGTCAGACGTAATCTTGCCATTAATGCATTACTTGAAGACGAGATATACGATGGCATACTTCCCGATGTTACCGATGAACAGATAGAAGCATATTATGAGGAACACCTGGATGAGTTTATGACTGACGAACCGCTGCTTGAGGTGAGTTATATACTATTTGAGCAGCGCAATGATGCCACATCGTTCCGGAATTCAGTCATTCAGGGAGCGGACTGGGATGATACGTTAGAGAGTATATTGAATGATGAAGAGCGAGCTGAAGGGGTGTTCGAAATCGGTGAACGGGGATATTACCATGAAAGCGATCTTTACCCTGCAGAAATATGGCGGGCTGCACGTCAACTCGGAATGGGTGGGGTCTCATTTCCGATCGCGGCAGGAGGCGGATTTTACATAGTTCGCCATCATCAAACAATTCAAAGCGGTAACCCCTACCCGCTTGAGTATATCTCGAACGAAATTAGGGAAAGACTTGTTATAGAAAGGCGTCAGGATCGTTATGAAGAATTGTTACTCGAACTGCGTCGCAGGTATCCGATAGATGTTTCGTTTGATATTGAATATTGAAAATAAACAAACTAATGTCATTTTAAGAGAGGGATTGGTTGGTATGAGGAGATCAATTTTATATTTGATGGTACTTGTGTTTGGAGTCGGACTCGGGTTAGCACAAGCTCAGGATACGGCAGATCGTATTATTGCAATTGTAGATGATGAGATTATTCTTGAATCCGAGCTGGTCAGCCAGGCACAGATGTATGCAATGCAGCAGCAAATTGAACGCCGACGGTTACCCGAATTAAAAGAGCAATTACTTGAAAGCATGATTAACAAGCGATTGCTGCTTGCCAAAGCAATCCGGGATAGTATCATTGTACCTGACGCGGAAGTACAACAGGAATTAGAAAGACAGCTTCAGGAATTTGAGCGGGCATATGGATCGATCAGCGATGTTGCCGACCAAATGGGCATGAGTGTACCCCGGCTGCGCCGTGAGATGCGTGATGATATCCGGAAAGAGTTAATGGTACAGCGACTACAAAGTAAGAAATTCCAGGCGATGACAATCAGCAGGCGTGAAGTACGTGACTTTTATGAACGATATCGTAATGAACTACCGCCCGTTCCGGAACAGGTTGAAGTAGCTCACATATTTGTAATTCCCGAAGAAGATGAAAATGTTCGGGCGAGAGCGCATTCGCGTGCAGAAGAAATTCGTGACAGGGCACTCGCCGGTGAAGATTTTGCCGAACTTGCAAGAGAATATTCAGCCGATACGGGAACAAAAAACCGGGGCGGTGATCTTGGCTGGGTACGCAGAGGGTTGTTCGTACCTGAATTTGAAGAAAAAGCATTCTCTATGGAAGCCGGTGAAATATCTGATATTGTCGAAACCCAATTTGGTCTGCATATTATTAAACTCGAAGAACGGCGCGGAGATTCAGTCCGACCCCGCCATATACTCATCCGCATTGAGCGCGATGAAGAGAGCGACCGTCCGACGATAGACCATCTCCGGGAATTACGACAAAAGGTGTTAGACGGTGAGGCCTCATTTGAAGAGCTTGCACAAGAATTTTCACAGGATGCCGATACCGCACCATTTGGAGGAATACTCGGTATGGTACCGCTCGAGCAGCTTGAATCCGATATTCGGAATGTCGTTTCCCGTCTGGAGGAAGGTGACATCAGTGAACCATCACGGATTAATATAGATAATGATTACGGTTATTCGATTATAAAATTGATAGAACGTTCACCTGAAAGCGAAGTTGATTTTGACCGGGATTATCAATTCCTTGAACGATTTGCGTTGCAGGAAAAAATGGAACGTGAATTTGAAAAATTGATACATGAATTACGCGAAGAAATTTACTGGACTAAAAAGTTGTAATGTGAGGAATACGTGGCTAAATCTAAAGATGATGTGCAGCTTGCCGGTGAGATAACGAAGTCTTATAACGACATAAAAAATGAGATAGCGAAAGTTATAGTCGGGCAGGAAGAGATTATTGAACAGCTGTTGATCAGTTTGCTGGCACGGGGTCACTGTCTGCTTGTTGGTGTCCCCGGCCTGGCCAAAACACTCTTGATCAGAACGCTTGCCGAAGTGCTTGATTTAAAATTCTCACGGATACAGTTTACACCCGATTTGATGCCGAGCGATATTACCGGGACCGAAATTATCGAGGAAAATGTTTCGACCGGTGATAAACATTTTCGGTTCGTCGAGGGACCGGTATTTGCCAATATAGTACTCGCCGATGAGATAAACAGAACACCACCAAAGACACAGTCCGCATTGCTTGAAGCGATGCAGGAACACCGCGTGACCGCTGCCGGCACTACATATACGCTGTCGGAACCGTTCTTTGTACTTGCTACGCAAAATCCGATTGAACAGGAGGGTACCTATCCGTTACCCGAAGCACAGCTCGATCGGTTTATGTTCAATCTCTGGCTCGATTACCCCTCAAAGGATGAAGAGGTAGAGATTGTAAAATCAACAACGAGTATGTACCAGGCCGAGCTCAACCAGATTTTGAATGCAGACCAGATAATCCAATACCAGGACCTGGTACGAAAAGTACCGGTTGCCGAGAATGTTATCAGATTTGCCGTTGAATTGGTAAATATCACCCGGCCGAATTCGAACGGCTCGCCCGATTTCATTAATAATTGGCTCAGTTGGGGAGCCGGACCGCGGGCATCACAATTTCTTATCCTCGGTGCCAAAGTCAGGGCACTCCTGCAGGGACGCCATACTCCCGATATCGATGATGTGCGTATTATGGCAGGTCCTGTGCTTCGCCACCGCATTGTCACAAATTTTAACGCCGAAGCAGACGGAGTTGCACCGATTCATATCGTACAGAAACTTCTCGACACCGTTAAAGATTAATGATCCTCACAGTACTTGTCTTCTTTGTTGGGGTAGGACTTCTGTATGTCGGAGCTGAAGGACTTGTACGGGGATCAATCGCCATCGCTCAAGGGTTGCGAATACGTCCGATTGTAATCGGGTTAACGGTTGTCGCGTTCGGAACCTCAGCCCCGGAATTTATCGTCAGTCTCATATCTGCGTTCGCCGGAAGCAGCGATATCGCGCTGGGTAATGTCGTAGGTAGTAACATTGCCAATATCGGATTAATTCTCGGAATTGCAGCTTTAATTTATCCGGTAGATATCGAATCGCAATCTATCACAATATACTATCCGGTGCTTTTACTATCCTCCATTATTTTGTATTTGTTTGCATTGAATGAAATCATCGGTTTTGTCGATGGTTTGTTTTTAATGGGTGGAATTGTCGTATTTACAATTTTTTTAATTAAGCGCACCGAAAAAGTATACCATGATGATTCAACAACTGTAACCAAAGAACCGGTACGAGGGTTGCAAGTCCTGTTTGTAATAGCCGGAATTGTATTCCTTGTCATAGGATCGCATCTTATGGTTGAATCGGGTGTTACAATAGCCCGTTCATTCGGTATTTCGGAATTTATAATCGGAGCTACTCTTATTGCTGTGGGGACCTCACTACCCGAGCTTGCCGCTACTATTGTGGCGGTGATGAAAAAGAATACGGGTATTATTATCGGTAATATAATCGGCAGTAATATATTTAATGTCCTTTTTGTTGCAGGCGGTGTATCATTACTCCATCCGCTTAGTGTGGATACTGCATCACTCCGGTTTGAATTTCCGGTTATGATCGCATTTTCTGTTGTTCTGTTAATAATGATGAAGACTGGTTTCTTGATCAATCGTATCGAAGGAATTCTGCTTCTTCTTGGATATATCGTTTTTCTTGCATTCCTTTTTTAGAGAGCCGGTGACTGTATGCGCATATCGATTGTGATGCCCCTAATATATTTATTGTGTTTTTCTTCTGTTGACGGTCAGGATAACCGTCGATACTGGGTTTTCTTTACCGATAATGATGCTGATGAAATACCAGTCGCAGAAGCATATATCGATTCGGTGTTAGCAGTTACCGATTCTATCACCGTCCGGTCTCGTTGGTTGAATGCTATATCGGTTCCGGCACTATCCGATCAGCTCGAAAAAATTAGTTCTTTCTCATTTGTCAAATCGATTCAACCTGTTGCACGAATGGCCCGCCCTGAGCCGATCCATGATAGAATTTACTCAGACGATATTCAGAGTATGGTGTTTAATGATGATACTTATTACGGTCATGCAACGACACAGATCAAGATACACGATATTCATATCCTTCAGAATGCAGGTATAACAGGCGACGGAATAACTATCGGTTTTCTCGATACCGGATATCGCTGGGATCAGCATATTGCTTTACAAAATGCTAATGTTATTGCCGAACGGGATTTTGTTGCAGAACATTATATTGACGATGAATTGCCTCCCTCTCATTATACTCACGGAACCCTGGTGTTCTCGGTCGTTGCAGGGTATGATCCGGGTACGTTTGTCGGTGTTGCGCCGGATGCATATTTTCTGCTCGGGGCTACTGAAGATATACGCACTGAAACACCAATAGAAGAAGACTTCTGGGTTGCTGGAATAGAGTGGATGGCAGAAATGGGAGTAGATATTGTTTCGACTTCCCTCGGATATAGTATCTTTGATGAACCGTATGACAGCTACACACCTGATGATATGGATGGAAAGACAGCCGTTACCACAGTAGCTGCCGATCGGGCGTTTGAAGAAGGGATATTGGTCATTGCATCAGCAGGTAATTCAGGGCACACCGATTGGCGAATCATTACATCGCCTGCCGATGGAGAATATGTAATTGCCGCAGGTGCGGTAGATCCAAATCAGACTATCGCGCCTTTTAGTTCGCGCGGACCTTCTGCCGATGGAAGAATAAAACCGGATGTATCGGCAATGGGAATTGATGTGGTCGGAGCACTGACCAATACCGATGGTTATCGATTTGCATCAGGTACATCGTTATCGGCACCCATTATTTCGGGTACGGCAGGGTTAGTTTATTCCGCGCGTCCTGATCTGAGTGCGGGTGAATTACGTAATGCATTACAAATGAGTGCCCGACGCGATGGCGAACCGGATAATACCTATGGGTATGGTTTGCTGGATGCTCCTGCCGCACTTGCGTATCCCGTACTGAGAGTGTCGGATATGGGAGAACAACTAATACAAGTCTATCTTACCGGTAATGACGGAATAGATGAAGAATCTGCAATGATTCACATTCGAACATCAAATGAACAGGATTATATACCATATCCACTTACAGTAATGCAAACGATAGAAGATTCAGGTGCGGGCCTGTATGAATATCGAACAGCTGATGAGCTGGAAATGCAAAGTCTGCACTTTGTTGTAACAGTGACAGATGGTTCCGGAAATATCATACGGTATCCCCGCAATGCGGCTCAGGAATTTTATATATCTCCGGTTCACGATCTCATTGCCGTGATACAACGGGTGGTGCCGGAGCGTTTTGCGTTACATCAAAATTTCCCCAATCCGTTTAACGATCGAACTGTTCTCCGGTTTGAATTACCGGACGATAACCATGTTTCTATTACCGTATATGATATACTGGGGAGGCATATTACATCGTTGACAGATGAATTTTATCTGGCCGGTGTACATGAAGTTATTTGGCAACCGACTGCTCAGGCAAGCGGAGTATATTTTTACAGGATACAATACGGAACACGTAATGAAACCGGACGGATGATTTATCTGAAGTAAATCGGTCTGTCCGTTAGTATTAGCTCATTGTGATTTCGGTTCTTCTTTCGTTTCCTTGAAGTATTCAGGGTAATGTTTTTGTGCGCAATCCGGACAGACGCCATGACTAAAGTTTGCTTCGGAGTGTTCCTTAATATATGCTTCAACTTGATGCCAGTAACCGCCATCATCTCTGATATTCTTACAGAAAGCACATATCGGCAATAACCCGCTTAATGTCTTAACTTTGTTAAGAGCATCCTGTAATTCCTTGATAAGTCGTTCACGCTCACGTTCTGCATACATTCGTTCACTGACATCTTTGAAGAATACCGAGAGCCCGTGTTTCGCAGGATATATGTTGATATCAAAATAGTATACATGCCCCTTGAGTTTCACTTTGCTGACGATGTTATTTGTCGTTTGCGATTTAAGTGACTCAGTGAGCGGCTTTGTAAGTTCTGTCGCCATTGATTTCGGCAGTAATTTTGTTACATCCTGGGCTATAGCTTTTCGGGCCGGAATACCGGTGATTTTTTCGGATGCTCTGTTCCAGTAGGTACATTGAAGTTTTGCATTGACGGCAAAAAATACATCCGATATACTGTTTGCAAGATCCCGGAATCGCTGTTCATTTTTTCGTGCGGCTTCTTCGGCTTCTTTCAGCTTACTAATATCGGTAATTGATGTAATAATGCCGGTAATTTTTTTATTTAAATCATACAATGGTGCCGCATTGACTGAAAGGATAACACGTTTACCATCCGGATGTTCAATTGCATGTTCCACACCGTATACCGGTTGACCGGTCATCATGACCTGAATATACGGTAGGTCTTTTTCTTGAAGCGGTTTGCCGTCTACTGTTGAAATTTTATATGCTGGATCGTTGTAATACCGCTCCTGAGCATTCTTTCGTTCCAATCCGAGAATGACTTCGGCTGTTTGGTTGGCAAAATAAATTCTACCATTAAGGTCGATGATGGTCACGCCGCCGGGTGTGGTTTGCAGAATTCGTTCGAGTTGTTCTTCACTACGCCGGAGATCATCTTCAGCACGCTTATGTTTTGTTAAATCACGAGCTACTACAAGTACATATTCTACGATATTCTCGGCATTCTTTTCAGGAACAAGCTGTGCCTGAAAATATTTAATACCCCAGGGAGTTGGAAATTCAGATTCAATGGTTGTTGTGGTACCGTTTAGCAATACTTCGTCAATCGAATTATCCCAGAACGGAGTAAGTTCTTTCGGTATAGATAGTTCGCGCTGGCTTTTACCGATAAGCTGGTTTCTGGTTAGTCCAAATATATTTTCGAAGGCACGGTTTGCAAATATGTAACGCTTCTGTCTGTCGTATCTGATAATAATATCAGGTGTGTTTTCCAGCAGTACCCGTAGTTCCTGTTCGTGCCGATGAAATTCGTTTTCGAAATTTTTCTTCTCAGTAATATCATGACCAACGCCAACAACACCGGTGATAGTACCGTTTTCATCACGTAAGGGCGAAACGTTAATCTGGAAATGATGCTTTTCGCCATTGGTTTGTAAAGACCACTCATAGCTAACAGATTCACCTTCGAGAGCGCGTTTAATTGATTTTTCATGTATTGCACCCTCTTTCGCTCCGAATAACTCTCGTGGCGTTTTGGTGATGAATGCATCAGGGTGTAACTTTTCATATCCGTAAACCCAGCGCCCGTATACAGCGGTGTATCGGAGTCGTTTGTCGAGTGTAAAAACCACATCATCGAGAGAGTTGACGAGAGATTTAAAACGTTCTTCACTGATCCTGAGAGCACGTTCACTTTGTTCACGCTTTGGTAATTCCTGTCTTAGCTGCATCCAGCGTCGTATTCCGAATACTCCGAATCCAATTGCAAGAACAATTATACCGGTAATGATTACATCGACATACGTTGCTGATGTATCGGCGGCGTATCTGAAGATAGCCGAAAAAATTTCATAATATGAGAATACAGCTAGTAAAATTGCACCGACGAAAATAATTATTAATCCGTCAATGAGTATCCTTTTTTGTGAACTTTTTGTTACTTTTTGATCTTGGTCCATGTAGATTTTTTTTATATTGCCGTTTTATATAAAATCAGCATATTTTATGCCATATATGTATTCTATAACGGTTTATGAACTGCTGTCAGTCAATAGCGATTAATATTTTCAAAATCTTGATTTCCCTTCAATAATTAACGATTTTTATTAATCAATTGCTGTGATGCAGGGCATGCTCATTAAGGGGAATTTGTTCAATTTTCCTATAAATCGGAAAATATTACCTGCTTACTCCATGGAAATGGCTGTTTTTACCGACCCCGCATTTCTGTCGGGAAATTCCTGCAATTGACCAATATTGATCACTTATAAAGTATTATATTGGTTGCAAAATCTAAATTTCTCAGATAATTACTATGGCACGAATTTTGAGACTTATTTAGATAAGAATCTCCAAACTTTTTATTGTGCCGTGATTACATTGAAAAATCAGTATTTGAAGTAAACAGGTGATACCAAAAAGAAAACTGTATTATTACGGTGCCGTTATTTTATTGTTACCATACTCCTTGCATTTATTGTAGCAGCATACTGACAGGCGACACTGATAGGACCGCAAGATTCATCTCCGGATAACACCGGTGATGAGTAGAAAACAGCATGACTCCTCCACTTCATGCAATCCGGGGCTGCTTATACAGCCCCGGTTATTTTTGTAGATTCTCTCCCTTTATATTCTTACCTTATACCGTATGGATATTACATGTGGAATTATTGGCCTGCCGAACGTCGGTAAATCGACATTATTCAACGCACTCACCGCGGGTGAAGTGGATGTTCAAAATTATCCCTTCTGTACAATTGATCCAAATGTGAGCGTTGTACCCGTACCCGACGAGCGCCTTGCGAAACTCGCAAAGATATATAATCCCAAAAAGGTTACTCCTACTATTCTGGAATTTTTCGATATTGCCGGTTTGGTAAAAGGTGCGAGCAAGGGAGAAGGGTTAGGTAATCAGTTCCTGCAACATATTCGAAACGTTACTGCACTGCTCCATGTTGTACGGTGTTTCGAGGATAGCAATGTAACGCATGTTGAGGGAAGTATCGATCCCCGGCGTGACATAGAAACTATTGAGACGGAACTGATCTTAAAGGACATTGAAACCGTTGAGCGGGAAATTGAATCTGCAGCCAAAAAGGCAAAAAGCGGTGATAAGAAATTGAAAGAAGAAGTTAGCTTTTACGAAAGAATCCGTGAGTACCTTTCGGAAGGAAGGCTGGCACGTTATTTCAAATATGCCTCAAACGAAAAACTTTTTTTCGATGAGTTATCACTCCTTACATCAAAGCCGGTTATGTACATTGCTAATGTTGACGAGGAGGAGTATATAGAGGGAAACGGAAAAATTTGTTCGATTCGCGATATTGCTGAAAAAGAAGGAGCCCCCGTTGTACCGATTTGTACAAAACTGGAAGCTGAGATAGCTCAATTGCCGCGGGATGAACAAAAAGATTTTTTTGAAGATATCGGGATACCTGAGTCGGGTCTGGATAGGGTAATTCGGGAAGCATATAAGCTGCTCGATCTTATAACATTCTTTACCGGTAATCCGAATGAATTACGGGCCTGGTCAATCAAGCGCGGTAGCACCGCCTTTGAAGCTGCGGGCAGGATTCACACCGATTTTCAACGTGGTTTTATACGGGCTGAAATTTATAAAACCGAAGATCTATTGCGGGATGGTTCTGAGGCCGCCGTCAGAGAAAAAGGGAAAGTTCTGGTACAGGGAAAAGACTACCAGGTTCAGGAGGGGGATGTAATATATTTCAGATTTAACGTTTGAAGTGACGGAGCTCACTTCAGGCACTTCCAATACGAAAAACTCTTGATCAGTTTCAAAACTTAAAATAGGGGTGCGGGGGATAGTTGTTGCAGGTAATAAGTAAAAGCGCTTTATAAGAAAAAGGTGAATCGACATTAATCGATGCACCTTTTTTATCCGGTCCATTTTAATTTTTTCTTTGCTTCATCCGACATGCGAGAAGGGGTCCACGCCGGTTCCCAGATCAGCTCTACATCAGCATCTTTAACTTCCGGAATTTGTAACACACGGTTCCGTACATTCTGCGATATCATCGAGCTTGCCGGACATCCCGGTGATGTCAACGTCAATTTAATATCGACGCGGCTATCGGTAATCTGAATATCGTACACGAGACCTAAGTCTACAATATTGACGGGAACTTCGGGGTCATAACACTCTTTCAATGCCTCCCGGATTTGATCGTGTGTTATTGCCATGCATACCCTCCTTGCCAAGATTAGATAGTTAATTTTACTCTGGTATAAGATACCGAACTGGAAGCGAAATTTCAAATAGTGCTTATAAATGTGTTCTTTCCTGCTTTAAAAGCAAAGTTACGAACAATCCCGATACGACCACAATCCCCAATGCAAACGGTGCCGCTTCGGCAAACATTGCTTCTATTGTGTAACTCCATACGTTTAACGCCAGTGTCTCAAATCCGATGGGTGAGAGGAGAAACGTTAAGGGCAATTCTTTCATCGCCGACAGAAAGACAAATGCCATACTTGCGATAATACCTTTTCTGAGAAGCGGAAGTGTTGCTTTAAAAAACGCCATAAATGGATGATACCCGAACGATCGTGCAGCTTCCTCTATTTGCGGGGGCGCCTGGTAAAGCGCACTGCGAATAGGTCCCATTGCTTCGGCGAGATAATGTAAAGTATATGCATAAATTAAGAGGAGCATTGTTTGATATAAAAAAGGCATTGCTGTAAGGCTGAAAAATATCAACGAGAGGGCGAAAGCGAGCGGTGGAATTGCGTATCCGATATAAGCGACACGCTCAAGTGCACGCGAGATTGTTGACGGATACCGGACTCCTAAATATGCAAGCGGAAGTGCCAGTAGTGCTGCAAGAACCGATGATGGAACGGAGACCGATAGGGATCCACGTAAAGCGGAGAACAGGTCGCTGAATCCTATTACAGCCGGAGTCGATACCAGCCAGTGTATGATAGTTCCGATCGGTGCGATCAAACTTATAAAAGCGAGCATACTCAAAAAACCATAAGCCGGAAGTTTCCATTTCCCCAGCGCTACTATTTTAGTTTGTTTACTTGTACCTCGTCCGGATCGTGATAAACGTAAGCCCCGCAAGAGTCTCGCATCGACAAAAAGTAAGCTGACAGTCATCAAAATCAGAAAGATTGCAAGCCATGCTGCATAAATACGATCGAATGCAGCAGTATATTGCAGGAATAATGCATAGCTAAATGTTTCAAAACGCATCAATGATACTGCCCCGAAGTCACCGAGCACGTGCAGTGCAACGAGCAAACCGCCGGAATATAATGCCGGCCGAAGCTGAGGCAGCACTGTTTTTACAAAAACTCTCCGTGGTTTGTAGCCAAAACTCTGAGCAGTTTCCTCAAGCGCCGGATCGATGCCGAGAAGTGCCGCGCGCAGATTAATAAAAAGATAGGGGGTAAGATATAACGTTAGTGCGAGCAACGCTCCCAAGTAGCCGCTCGGGCGAGGCAGTATTATTCCGAATAATTCTGCAAATGTTCCGGTGGCTCCCGACATGCCGAGCAACGCATAGGCCA
Organism: Ignavibacteriales bacterium; assembly: GCA_003568415.1. GTDB lineage: Bacteria > Bacteroidota > Ignavibacteria > T3Sed10-11 > T3Sed10-11 > T3Sed10-11. The sequence continues at coordinate 10,971 of PWXV01000304.1, read as the reverse complement.
TAACATAACTTGGAATTGCGAGCGGTAAAATACCAAGCAAAGTGAATAGTTTTTTCCACCTGATATCCGACCGGGTAGTGAGCCACGCAAGTGGTAATGCCAATATAGTGGTTAATATTAAAACTCCACCTGTCAGTGCGACAGTATTCAGAAAGAGGGTGAGTGTTCGTTGGCGAAAAACTATTGTCGTGAGAGCTTCGGCATCAGCTTCGAATGCGCGGATCAGTAAATAAATGAGTGGTACAAGTACGCCCGTACCGGCGAGAATTACCGGCAGTAAAATGTACCATGGAATTGCTGCTATACCCTTCCGGTCGGGTTTGATCATAGTAAGCCGACTTCCCTGAGTAATCGCAGCGTTTCGTCAAGCGTATCGAGCCGGTCGATGTTGACTTGCGGCATAATCTCAAGGAGTTCGGATAAGGGGAGCAGTGCCGGATTGGGAGTGACCGGATCGGTTACCGGATATTCAAACACCTCGTTCGCGAAAAATTCCTGTCCGCGCTCCGAGAGAAGAAACTCGATAAATTTCTCAGCTTCGTTCTTGTTGTTTGCCGTTGTTAGAATTCCTGCCCCTGCGACATTAACAAAGTTAGCCGGATCGCCTGCCTGTAAAAATGTCTGTTCGACGGGAAATTGTTCGTCCGATTGTTTAAACCGTATCAGGTAATAATGATTGGTGATGCCGACATCGATCTCACCAGCAGCGAGTGATTGAACGATCGGTACATTCGAGCGGTATGATTTGGCTCCGTTATTCCGGATTGCGGTTAACCATTCCTTCACTTTTTCACGGCCATCCAATTCTACCATTGCCGAAATAAATGTTTGAAACGAGGCATTTTGCGGTGCCCATCCGACTCTTCCGCTCCATTTCGGATCGGCCAGACCGTAGATCGATTCGGGGAGTTCATCCTTAGAAACTCTGTTCGGATTATATGCAACAACACGTGCTCTGCCGCTTGTGGCAACCCATGTGTTGTCACCACTGCGAAAGAGTTCCGGTGTTTTCTCTATCATTGATGACGGAAGTGTCGTGAACATATTGCGTGCACTGAGAACACCCAGTGCGCCGCCATCCTGCGCCCAGAACAGATCGGCAGGTGAACGGCGACCCTCCTCAAGAAGTGCAACTGCAAGCTGCGATGTATCGCCATAGCGAACCCTGACACGGATGTCACTCTTGTCCTCAAATTCCTGTATCAGTGGTTCGACAAGACTCTTGCTGCGCCCGGAATAGATGATGAGTTCCTGGGCATCGAGTGTGCAAGGGATAAATAGTAGAATTGTTAAAATAAATCGAATCATAATAGAAACAAAATAATTTTATAACAAAATGATTTAATATAATTTTTTAAATTTCCCACCGCACCCCGATATTAAACTGCCTGAACGGACCGGGGAAAATACCACGCGGTGCCCGGGATGCTATGTACACTTCATCAAAAATATTTTTTACGGCGCCGAATATCGCTGCATCGAGCCAAGGAAGTTTGTAATTCGCGGACAGATCCCATACCGTGTATGCATCGATCAAACCGATCTCACCGTCGGGTGAACCTTCTACCGTATTGGCACGGTCGCTGAATTGTTTTCCGGAATGGTAACCGGTCAATTGTACATCAAATCCTGAGGGATTACGGTACATAAATCCTATAGAGTACATATATTCAGGTGCGTGTGGTAATATGTTGCCTTCATAGATCCCCGAAGTAAATTTCGCATCCGATATTGTGAGCGATCCCTCAACAAGGAGATTCGATGTATACCCGAGCATATTTCCGAAGTCGATGCCGACCGTCGATTCAACTCCCTGATGCCGGGTTTCACCGGCGTTGATCAACCGGGTATCGATACCACCGGCTTCTGAGGCGGGTATGATCTGGTTTTGGAAATCCATATAATAAACGGTTAATTCACCGTGCAGCCAATCGAACGGGTACGTTCTCATTCCGAGTTCATAATTCCAGCTTTGTTCGGCATCGAGTTCGCGGTTTGCCGCATCGCTGTCGATCGCATCCTGTACACGCGGCGGTGAAAAGCCGCGGTGCAAACCGGTAAAAAATGTCAACCGGTCAAGCGGTTTATATGTTATGCCCGCACCGGGAATAATTTCGGTCGAGCTTGATGTCCCCCGCTCGAAAATATCGGTAAGCTCACCGTTTTCAACGCCCCGTCTGAATGTACGGGTAAACGAGAATTGCTCTACCCGTAGACCGGTCGTAACATTAAGGGCACCGTTGATTAAAAACCGATTCTTAATAAAACCCGATACAGCATTTGTTTTGTGTATCTCATCTTCGCGTATTGTTCCTGATAGTGCAGTCGGTGTCGTGCCGTCAATCCGTTGAATATGCATGTCTTCAAAATGAACGCGCGTTCCGAGATCTAACTCATTTTCTCTGCCAAAGAGCCTGTATGAAAGCTGCAGCCGTGGTTCAAGTCCGTATACGGTAAATTCACGATTGCGGTTCCCTGAGCTATTTCTCATATAGAGAGCACCGCCCGGGATATCCGTATTCCCAACGATTCGTTCATACTCTCTGCCGCGGTCTTCACGATCATAATCCTGTCGCCGCCAGTTTCTTACAGCATTATTAGCGTATACCGTAGTTGTTAACAAAACATCCGAGCCGAGAATTTGTTGCAGTGTTGCCGATGCAGAGTACCGCTGCACATTCATTCTGTCATGTTTTGCCGGATTTTGATACGGATTTTCTTCGAACATCCGTTGGGTTAAACCGAGATAGGTCGATTGTGAATCTTCATCATACACATTGATTTTAATCCCGAGCCGGGACGATGTCGACAGTCCCATTGCAAATTGAGTTGTCAAATCGTGAATGTTAAATGAAGAGTGATGTCTAAAACCGGAACCCTGCTTGTGCAGATACATAGTTTCCACTCCGACATTACTCCAAGTTCCTCCGTATGAAAACAAGCCCGAGTAATAATCGTTGCTGCCGCCTTGAATTCGTGCAGAAAATGTCGGGATCTGTGATGGCTGCCGGGTTATATAGTTGATGACGCCGCCGACCGTTTGTGGACCGAATAGGATCGAACCGCTTCCTTTCAGTATCTCGACGCGTTTCATGCGGTCAATCGGTGGATTGTAGTATAACCCGGGATCTCCGTATGGAGCCAGAGCGATGGGAACACCGTCTTCGAGTACAAGTACTTTACGGGAACGGGTTGGATCGAGACCACGAATACCGATATTCGGGCGAAGGCCCTGGCCTTCTTCATCGCGAACATTGACACCGGCAACAGTTCTGAAGACTTCGTTAGCGCTTGCCGGATTTATCGACGATAATTTTGTTTCCGGTATTACAACAGCAGTACCGGGAATCCGGTGAATTTGTTCAATACGTTCACCGATGATCTCAACTAATGGTACATCGAGCAGCTTCGATGTGAGCGAAAAGGTTATCGATACAGTTTCACCCGCTCCGACGGTAACTTCTTTTGATACTCGTTCATAGCCGAGGAAAGAACAAACTACCGTATGAAGTCCCGGTTCAACATTTTCAATTAAAAATGTTCCGTCTTGTCCTGCAGCACTGCCCTGCAGCGTGCCGTGAATAAATATATTCGCGCCGATGAGTTCATCGCCTGTTTTGTTATCAATAACGGTTCCCGTTATTGATCCGGTATCATTTGTAATGGCTGAATTTGTGATAAGTAATAATGTGATAATGCTAAAAAGTACAATACGCTTCATAATCATTCTCCCGAGCGATTGACTGTTGCTATTTATTATCTATATCCCGAGCTGTCGGGACAAGATACCGAGTGAATACAACTCCCGCATCCCGGATCTTCATACGGGACGGGAGAATTGCATCGCGGACACGACCGGAGTAACGGGTTTACCAGCGCATATTTGCACACCGGGCACTCACGTTTTTCTTGTTCACGTTGTTGATGAAAATTTTGTTTTAATTTACTTTCCATGCAATTATCTGATAATTAACTGTGCTACAATACCGCCTATTGTAAATGCGCCAATCCACGAGCCGAACCAGATCAGTGCGCTTTGTTTAATTCCACGTTCTTTTAACATAACCATTAATGATGCAATACACGGAACGAATAATGTAATCGTTATCAATGCCACGGTTATTTGCATCGGATCGAGCGCCATATCATATAACCCTGCTGCTCCAAAATCGCGTCTCACCAGTCCCATCACGAACGCTGTTGCAGATTCGACCGGTAACTTCAGCCATCCGGTTGTAAGCGGTGCAAGAATATTTTGCCACACGGTGAGAATGCCGGTTAACTGCATTATCCCGACCGCGAGTGCGCCGAAAAAGAACCAGGGTGTGGCTTCTTTCATAAAGAAAAATGATTTGTTCCAGGTTTTCCGGATAACGTTTTCAAAACGTGGAATCCGCATCGGCGGCAGGTCAATTAGCAACGGTGTTGCCTGACCGGGGATAAATTTGTTAAGCAGCGTTCCTGCAATGACAAGTGTTGAAAGTATCACTACTCCGTAAATTACAAGTGCATTAAATCCTGCTGTCGCAAGCAACGTGGCGATTACGGCAATTTGTGCGGAACAGGGGATCGTGAATTGTAGTATCGCGGTTGCAATTGTTTTTTCTCGTTCGTTGCCCAGCAAACGGGTTGTGATCGTAGCTGCAGTCACACATCCGAAACCGAGTATTAACGGAATGACTGCTCTTCCGTTCAAACCAAAGTAATTTAATGCGCGGTCTGCAAGCGTTGCGAGCCGCGGAAGATATCCGCTGTCCTCCATTATTGAGAGGACAAGATAAAACGAAGCCACCAGCGGTAGCAAAAGAAAGAGTAAATACGTTACGGTCATCGTCAGCACACCGAACTCACCGACAAGTAATACGCCAATCCAGCTCGTTTCGCTGACAAAACGCGATACAAGATCGGCAATCCACGGTTCCCACATTTCCTGACCGATATCTTCCTCGGTGAGATGCACAAGATCCTGTGCAACGAGTTTACCGACGAATAAATAGATAAGATAGAGTGCAGCAAAAAATAGTGGAATTCCCGTCCACGGATTTACCGTCCACCGGCCGATGCTTGTAGACAGAAGTGTTTTAGTGGACCGGTCAGCTAACACCTCAGCGATGATGCGGTTAACGCGATTGCGGCGTTTGATATACATTTCATCTCTTTGATCGAGCGGTTTAACTCCGTGTACTTCTGCGATGTGAGGGTCACCTTCAAGAACGAGAAGGGCTTCGGCTTCGCTTCCGGTACGGTCTAATAGTTTATGCAGTTTATGGTGTACGTCCGGGTCCTGATTTCCTTTCCGTGCATCGGCAATTGCATCCTCAAGTTCCCGGAATCCTTGTTTCTTTATGGCGACAGTCGGGATGACCGGTACACCGAGCCGCGATTGCAGCCGGTCGACATCGATCGAGATGTTATGTTTTTTCGCTTCATCCATAAAGTTCAGGGCGACCACAACTTTTTTCCCCATGTCGATAAGATGAAGTGTCAGAAACAGATCACGTTCAAGATGAACCGCGTCAACTACATTAAGCACAACATCGGCCGCAACGATAACATCCCGTGCGACGATCTCCTCATCGTTAAAGGATGATACACCATATATTCCCGGTGTATCATAAACATCATATGTGCGGTAGATGCCTTTTGTTATTTCAATGGTAGTACCGGGATAATTTGAGACGTCTGCGTAAATGCCGGAGAGGTAATTAAAGAAGACTGACTTACCGACATTCGGATTGCCGGCAAGAACTAATCGTTGCCGTTCACCTCGCTTGTCGAGAAACTCCTGACCGATATGCGGATGAGATTCAATATGAGATTTGTTGTTCGCAGCAGGGGGATTCTTCTGATCACTCATACTGGCTCCTTATCCGCTCGATGAATGTTCGGTCGTAAGCAATGATCCCAACTGCACCATAATCTTTGCCGCGAGAGCCGGACCGATTGCAATCTCCTGTCTGTTTTTTTGAATGATCAGTGTACCGCCGGGAAGCCGTGTCATACAGTAGATTTTTTCGCCTTCGATAATTCCAAATCGTATGAATTGTGATTTATAATTATCTTCGGGAATTGTTAAAATAGTAACGTATGTTCCGGCTTTGATTTTTGAAAGGGGGTATTGACGTTGTGCTGACATTGTTCTACTCATGTGCTACCTGTTATTGACACCGTTCACAGGTTCCGTAAACCTGAAATGATGTTGTGTTCGGTTTGAAATTATTCTTTTCGCATACATCAACTGCCAGTTTCTGAAACTTTTCGTTGGTAAACTCGATGATCTCTCCGCATGAAAGGCATATTAGATGATGGTGATTTGCCCTGCCGTGTATTTTTTCATACCGGGATTGGTTTTCGCCGTATCTGAATTTTAATACAAGACCGCTGTTCAGGAGTAATTCGAGTGTATTATAGACGGTAGCGCGGGATACTTTTTTGCCGCTTTGTTTTAGGAGAATATATAATTCATCGGCATCAAAATGGCCTTCGCTCTCCATTACCGCGTCAAGAATCGTAAATCGTTCCGGTGTTATACGGTAATTTTCTTTTCTGAGATAGTGTTCGAAAGCTTCTCGTGCTGGTTGTTGTTGTGTGCTCATTTTTCCTATATTTATTTAGACTTAATCTAAATAAATATAGGAAGTTTTTTACTATTTGTCAAGAGGTGTAAGAGGATATTCGCCCGATTAGTATGTTGCGATTCATCAAAAAAGTAGCTTAATTGATGGATATATTTTAAAATAACTTTGAAACAAAAATTAAGAAATGTATCGTTCGCTTCCCGTTATAAAACCCCGCCGGTTACGATCAGGTGGGACAATCGGTGTTATTACGCCGGGCAGTCCGCCCATTTCTGATGAATCATTGCAAATAGGTATATCATATCTCGAAAAAAACGGTTTTTCTGTGCAGGTTGGTTCCTCTGTCGAATTAAAGCGGGGCTACCTTGCAGGGAGTGATCAGGACAGGGTTGCTGATATTCATACAATGTTTTCAGATAAAGAAATAGATGCAATCATTGCGGTACGGGGCGGATATGGCTGTACACGGTTACTTCCACTCATTGATTTTGAGTTGATAAAAAGAAACCCGAAAATTTTTATCGGCTATAGCGATATAACGACACTCCATTGTGCGTTGTACACGCGAGTGGGATTGATAACGTTCGCCGGCCCGATGGTTGCCGCCGACTTCGGCCAGGATATTGATTCTGAAACAGAATCGTTCTTCTGGTCTCTCATAATGGACGGTACTTACAATCAGGATTTAGCATTCTCAAATCCAGTACACTCATTGTCTGTCAACAGAGAGTTTACCGGACCGGTTCTTGGTGGAAATCTCTCTATTATAAACAGTTTATTGGGAACACCATATATTCCTGATCTCACCGGAGCCGTCCTCGCGATTGAAGAAATAGGTGAAGCTCAGTACCGTATCGACAGAATGCTGAATCAGCTCAAACTCAATAATATTTTCAGCAATCTTTCCGGCATCATTCTCGGACAATTTACAAAATGTGAACAGGAAAACGACCGGCCGACACTTACGTTGGATGAAGTATTTTCGGATTACTTTGCTTCGCTGCCGGTTTCCGTTATCAAATCGGTGCCGTTCGGTCACGAATTACCGAAAATAACATTGCCGATGGGAGCATTTCTCAAATATGATCCGGAACGTTCATCACTCTCGTTAGTAGAGTCACCGGTACAATGAAAGAGTAATTATGCAAGATCAGTTATTGGAGTATAGATCCGAATTCCCGATCCTCGCGGAAAAAAATTATCTTATTTCGAATTCACTCGGTGCTATGCCGGAATCGGTATATAATAGAATGAACGACTATGCAGACACGTGGGCAACAAAAGGAATCACTGCCTGGTCTGATGAATGGTGGGATATGGTTAGAACAACGGGTGACGAAATTGCACCTGTTATCGGCGCAGGAGAGGGAGAGCTGTCAATCCATCAGAATATCACGACAATTCAAGCGATCATTTTGTCATGTTTTGATAATCCGGGCTCACGCGGCAACCGGACCAAGATCGTATCCGAATCGCTGAACTTTCCATCAGTGATATATGTAACCCGTGCGTGGTCAGAATCGCATGGCTGTAGGCTTGCTCTTGTTCAGTCGGATGATGGTATTCGTGTGGATACACAACGAATGATCGATGCGATCGATGAAAATACATTTCTTGTAACAATGTCGCATATTCTTTTTAAGAGTGCATATGTTCAGGATGTACAGGCGATAGTTGAGAAAGCACATTCGGTCGGTGCGTATGTCATGCTCGATGCATTTCAGTCGGCCGGTATTTATCCGGTGGACGTAAAAGCTTTACAAGTTGATTTCCTCGCCGCCGGCGTTTTAAAATGGCTATGCGGCGGTCCGGGCGGATGTTTTCTGTATGTGCATCCTGAGCTGCGGAATCGGCTCAAACCGCGTTTTACGGGATGGTTTGCTCATCAACGGCCGTTTGATTTCGATACCGCCGCGATGGAATACCGGGATGATGTATATCGATTTCTTAACGGAACACCCTCGATACCGGCATTATACGCGGCAACGGAGGGAGTGAAAATCATTCAGCAAGCAGGTATTGATAACATACGGAAGAAATCACTGCGTCAGACAGGTGTCATTATTGAACAAGCAGATGCATACGGATTCACGATACATTCGCCCCGTGAAGAAGAGCAAAGAGGAGGGACAATAACAATCGATGTATCCCACGGATACGAGGTCTCCCGTGAATTGATTGCCCGCGAAATTATTGTTGATTTCCGGAAGAACGCAGGAATCCGTATCGCCCCGCATTTTTATAATTCTGATGAAGAAGTATATGCCGCAGTTGACAGCATTGGTGAAATACTGAAGAACGGGGATTATAAGAAACACAGAACAGGAAACTCGGTCGTTACGTAGTGTTTTGTTTTTTAAACGGAAAAGTGTACCTTTTATATATAAAAGGCCAAATCATTTCGGAATGACCGGTATCATCTTCCCCTCAGCCCGTAAACATGCAGGATGTTACCTTTATCGCTCTCTGTGAGTATAATTCCGATTAACGTAGTTTACTATTGATTTACAAATAAATATCAGATTTAGTGTATGGGTATATTGAGATTATTTTTTCTTTCGTCGGTTGTGTTACTCTGTGCAACGTTAATCCTTTCCGGACAGACCAATCCCGAACCATATGACCTTTCACAGGGTGATTATGAATTTACAACGTGGAATGCCGATCAACCGGCAGGTACCTATCCGCCGAATATGATGTTTCATAGGGGACCGACACAGGACCCTGATCTTGATGATGAACCGAATGATGATTATACGGGGCCATATAATGCAACCAGAGATACAAGAATGAATGGCCATGGTGATGACGGTTTTTCATGGTTTAATACCGGTACGGCAGGTAATTTAGGTGCTGCGGTACTTGCGATCAACACCAACGGGTTTGAGAATATTCTTGTATCATGGACTGGCGGAACAGTAGTCAGTAATCCGCGACCATATCGGGTTCGATTACAATATCGTGTCGGAACCAGCGGTGATTTTCAGGATGTACCGGGACCAATCGAATATGTCGCAAATACAAGTGCAGGACATTCCCAAAACTTCGGTCCAACATTGCTGCCGGATGAAGTTAACGATCAGGAAGTTGTTCAATTAAGGGGGAAATATTATCAGGATGGCAGCGGATCCGGTGGAAGACCGAGATTACGTGTCGGCAACATTCATATACAAACAACCGAAGATCCCGGCAGCGGTACCGGTGAGGCGATCGTTTCGGAAGAAATATTACAGGGTGGTACATCCGCTGATCTGGATTTCACTTTAAGCGGAACGGTTGAAGATGTTACCTTAACTGATATTGATATTGTGTTTCCGGAATGGGCTGCGAACCTTTCAGCTGACAACATAACACTATCTCAGGAAGATGGAGTAGTTTCGATTGATAATACAACGGTGACGGTTAGCGATGTTTCGGTAACTATAACAGATGATCTTGTGATCTCGGTTACCGGTTTAGAATTGCCGGATGTTACCGAGCGATATGAATTTATTGTTAGAACAGGTGCTGATAGTCCGAATACTGTCGGTATTGCTCAGCACCCCACTATATTGATCTATGGTACTCCAATGTCAATGATCGAAGCATCGCAGATAGATCAAAACGGTGTGTCGATACATCTTGGTGAATGGATTACAATACGCGGTGTTATTACGGTTGCTGATGAGTTTAGAACAGGTGGTGGTACACCCGGACCATCGTATCTCCAGGATGACACCGGCGGTTTCGCGGTGTTTTCACCGGAAAATGTCTCCGCACAGGTTTCAATCGGCGATGAAGTAACATTGGTCGGCAGAGTGACACAGTTTTTTGGTTTGAATCAGCTGGATGAAAGCGCCATCATTGCCGAATTCCACAGTAGCGGCAATGAAGTGACTCCTATGGAGCTGACGATTGATCAGATTATGTCGGACGGGACCCAGGGAGTAGAACGCTATGAAGGAGTCCTTGCCAAAATAATTGGTGTAACGACTGACGCCAGTTTCTGGAATGTCCCCGATGGTGAAACCGGTGATAATTATAATATTTATGATCAGACCGGCGAAATGGAACTGCGTGTCAATAACGCAGTTGATTTTGTCGGAGATCCTGCTCCGCCGGGTATGTTCGATGTTGTAGGAGTTGTGGGCCAGTATCGCCCGCAAGAACCGCTTATTGGCGGTTATCAGCTTTTACCTCGTTTTTCCGATGACATAATATTCGCTTCAGATGCGCCGTTAATTGTGTCGGCTCCGCCGTATGAAACATCGGCCACCGATACCTCAATCACTTTTTCGTGGTCGACCGATGGTGAGGGAATTGCTAAAGTACGGTACGGTTTGACCGATGAATATGAATTAGGTAAAGAAACAGTTGCAGGATTCAGGGAAAGCCACAGTGTTACCGTTACCGG
>PWXV01000058.1 GCA_003568415.1 Ignavibacteriales bacterium | reverse complement strand
TCCTGCCGGAGATGAAAAAATCGCTTGTACTGCGGCTCGCTTTTCTGGATAGATATATTGCGATCGAGAGCAGGATTACAAAGTAGAAGCCGATAATAGCATAATCAATCAGAACCAATGGCATCCCCCTTAATCAACCGGTACCGAACGCAACGTTGCATGGAGACTTTCCCAGTGATTTCCATCCATTGCATTGGCGTGGAAAAGGGATATACCGCCGGCGCCGGCATCGAGGGAAACCTGAACGGCCTGCTGTAATTCATCCGGGTTTAGCTCCGGCACAAAAAGTCCGCTGTACAGGGGGACACGGCCGTCCAATGCGGTTACACCTTTATGAGTATGATACTTTATCCATTCGGTATCGCCGTGATAGAAATTGTGGTACAGCATGGGAAGAAAAGCATCCAGATCCCAGACCATCCATTGTTGACGAACCGCTTCCCAGTTCGGGAAGACCGCCGCCGATATCTTTTTGTCATGCTTCCTGGCTATGGGTACCAGTTTGTCGTTCACAAGATTGGTAACACTGTCGTAACGGAACTGCCGCCATGGTTCATTCATAGCTGGGTCATCCAGTTCAAGCGGATCGATACCGGTTTGATCTTCGAATTTCGACCGGCACACCTCACAGTAACAATAATCGAATTCGGGATATTCGCGGTCCTGGACAACATCATATCTGGGCTGCAACGCCTCGGCAATAATCACATCGGGGAGGCGGATATAATCCAGATGGATCCCGTCGAGTTCATCATACTGCGCAAGTTCTTTCACTCTTTTTTCAATGAACTCGTGTACTTCTTCCCGCGAGGGACAGAGAAATTTATAATAATCCACGTAGGCCGGTTTCACCACCGAGGATTCGCCGTTGCCGTTGACGATATACCACTCGGGCTGCCGTTCGTAAATTTCCGGTATATTGCATGGCATACTCCACATCCATGCGTGCACTTCGAGACCTTCTTTCTTTGCCAGCGGGATAATTCTTTCAAGCCATTCGCCGCCGACAGGTAAGTGCTGACTGCCGTAATACGCTTCCCGGCTGTTAAAGATCTCGGGCAGAATCGCATCGATACCGGCATGCCGCATCACCGCAAATTTTCTCAGCCAATCGTCATCCGGTATCTTTAGATCGGTTGTGATCCAGGCCCAATTTTTTATTCTTTTTGTTGGATCTTTACTATAAGCCGGGCGGAAAAATATTCCGTTCGTCATCAGACCAACTGTGCCGAGACCCAACACCTTAATAAATTCGCTTCGTTTCATGGTATTTATTTTGACCGGTACTATAGCTAATTATCAACGATGGATAAAAAGGATTCGGGGTAAATTGGAATGTTATCCCGGTTCATCGCATCGAACCGTCGCCGGCAGGAGACAATCAGCAGATAGTTTATCTGCCGCTTGAACCCCGGCCGGTGACAGTTTGGAACATCTTATACTTTTAATACATCAGGTAAATTTTCCTTATTTTACAAACAACATCTTCTTAATATTTGTATAATCACCGGCCGTCAACCGATAGAGATACACACCGCTCGACAATTGTGCAGCATCGAACGTCACCTGATGGGTACCGGGATTTTGCACCTCATTAACCAGTGTCGCGACTTCCTGGCCCAATATGTTATATACCGTTAGAACGACTTTTTCGGTTACCGGAATGGTATACTGGATTGTCGTTGCGGGGTTAAACGGATTGGGATAGTTTTGGTCCAGAACAAACTTATCCGGCACGCCAACCGGTTCGTCGCCGACACTTGTGACAATATAAGCAGTTTCCGGGAGTGGCCATTGGGGCACCCAGTCCGGAGCATCGTCAACCTGCGTGATACCAAATCCCCATACATCGGTAGCAGCAGTTCCGGATCGTATCTGTTCGAAATAAGCAAGTATTCCTATATCGGATCCGGTCGTCCCGTACAACATCCTCTCATCGAGTACAGCATCATAATGAGCGGGTCGCATCTCCATATTACCCGATTCCTCTAAATATGGATATGCATCATTGTCGGCGAACATAGCTACCGTTCGTTCACTCATCCATTCCGGAGTATATATCCAATTATCCGCAGTATCATTATAGGCGGTCCAGAAGTTTCTGACTTCATCCGGCCAGTAATAAATGTTATCTTTTACTTCGATGCTTCTCAGACTTTCGGCAGCTTCGGGATCGTCGGGATTAAACATTTCGGCATTACCCTCGAGAAGCGGATGCAGCGAGATCAGCCCGTAGGATTCATCCGGCTCCGCCAGATTATCCCACCAGGGATGCTCTTGCTGGTCGGTACCGCCGACCCAATTAGCGTAGAATATATTGTTGTTAATCTTTCCAGTGGTTAGGTTATGTTTAAAGAAAGGATTTTTAAACATATAAATCACTTCATTATCAATAAATTCAAAATATTCCATATAGAATACAGTAACCGGAGCGGAAGCATAAGCATTCACCCCAATTATGGTATTGCCTACCATACTCAGGGTATCGGTATACGCTTCGCCCGGCCACATATTCCGGATAACTTCTCCGATATAGTGCTGATTCGGGTGGACCATATTTCTGAAATGATTATTTGTAAGATAGAAACTATCCCATTGTCCGTTATACCCGATAGCAAATGCCTGCCATCCATCAAACACACAGTTGTCGACAGAGAGTCTGACATTATCTCCGGAAACCACGACTGCAATTCCATCGGCATTCGCAACGTTGTTCGTGGCTTTTGCAAGCAGATACATATCCTGGAGGTGAACATTGATCCCATCTCCGGATATGGAAAATATTGTCTCCGGGATGGTTCCATCCGGAAGGACTGCCGGCTGGATGGTTGGTGGTCTGTTGGTGACTGGGTCTGGTACCCCTATTACTGTAATGTCGGCCGTCACTGTTATAGCATCAGTATACTTATACGTAGTATCGAGTGAGACCAGCCGATAGACAGCACCTTCCTGAGTCCCGTCGATGAGATCGTTCAGGTCACCCTGTGTCGCATAGATATCGATCGTGTCATTCTGCGCAAATGACAGGACAGGAACGCTTATGAGTGCCACCACGGAAATTACAAATAACAATTGTTTCATATAAATCGCCTCCTGATGATTTGTGAGAATTGTAGATATCCGTATTTCGTTTACAAGAAACAGAAATCGAATATTGATTTACTACTTAAAACATTTTTCCTTCCTTCTCCTCATAATTGCCACCGAACACCAAAATTGGCAGTCATACCATACGTCTCAGATGATCGTGGCGTCGATGGATACATTTGAAGTACATTGAGGTCTTTTTGCCTGTTGATATTATTAATATCACCGAATAACTGGAGGCCAAACCATGGCAGTTTCTGCCTGAATGAAACGTCCCACCGTGTATACGGTGCAGTGACTGCCCGTAATTGGGGCCATTGACTTACCGCCGCAAAGACATCGTCATAATAAAGCATTGAAACACGAACGGAAAAATCTCTGTAATCGTATCCAATAGAGAAATTGAGAATATGATTGGGTTGAAACAGAAGTCTATCCGTAAAGGATGTATCGATATCTGTTGCGCTTGTAGCACCGGCGTAGACAAACGGATATTCCGCTTCGGAATACCCATATGTATAGTTAATATTTAAAATTAACCCTTTCAATGGGTCAGGCAAATACCAGAAATGTGTCTGCCAATCAAGCTCAAGTCCCCAATTGTTTATCACATACGGACTATTCACAAATGTGCTGATGTTATATGTAAGATGTTCGGCCGGATTTCTATATGGTAAATAATATGGCGCAGCTTCAAGCCCCGCTTTATTAAATGTCCAGGGATATATGAGATCTTCAATTTGTTTTAAAAATCCGCCTATAGTAAATAAACCCACCCTGTTTTCATAAAATGTAAAAAATATGTCATAGTTTCTTGCACGCGACGGCTTTAGGTTGTAGTTGTTCCAAGCAAGGGCTGCTCCGGTTGACACGTCAATTCGCGGTATTATAGCGTTAAAATCCGGATACGATATCGTGTTAGAGTATGCAAGACGAATGTCAAACCATGAGGTGGGTTTATAGCGGATATTCAAATTCGGAAGCCAGAACGGATGATTTACCGTCACGGAAGTGTCTCTATGATCATATGTTTGATATGAAAGCGGAGCCTGTTGGCCGCGAACTCCGGAATACGAAGTTTGAAGATTCTGATATCGAATGCCGGGAATGATAGTAAGTTTTGAACCAATGTCAATCGTCGTCATAAAATATCCCGCAGTGAGAATCTCCTCTCCCGAATAATCATTGGTTCGTGAGAGATAATTATTTGGCGCAAAAGCTTCTCTTGCTCCGGCATCGGCAAATCCATCAACGTTGGCCTGAGCAAACCGTATCAATTCTTCCGCCATGCCGAAATGTATCGGATTATGCATAGTATAATCGCCGTCGAGGAATTCTCCGAAACTAAAGTTTTGGTCCAAAAAGAACGAAAGCGGGATATCGCGGGTCTCTATCCCGAAATATTCTTTAATCATTTCAACGGCTCCCCGAGCACTCGGGGAAATAAAAGTTGCATTCGTAGTATACGCATCGGCGTTGAATGATCGATCCGTTTGTCTGTATTTTCCTCCGAATTTTATTTCCGCATTTATCATATCCGACAACCTCACCGGCATATCAAGATCCAATGCCCCCTCCAGCGCACGTTCCTCTGTCCGGCTGCGAGTGTTCGAGATCGTATGCAGTCTCGCTGCATTCGGATCGGTGAAGACAGCTTCCGTAACGGTCTGCGGATCCAGGTTCTCTACATTATCAAATTGTGCGAGACCTGCCGGTGATTGATAAAAATTGATTTGCCAATCATCGGGATTTTTGGTTTGGGAATAGTTGTGAGATAACCTCAAATCAGCATTGAATACAGACACCTCCCGTTCTATACGCAGAGCATTGCTCATCATACTCAACTCACTATTGGCGTATGTCAGGGTATAAATATGCTGATTGCGGGCACCGGGACCTTCATTGATTATCAGGTTTTGATTTCGATTTACAATTTCGGTCTCTCCGGAACTGAAGAAATTTGAAAAACTTATTTTGCCTGCCGGTATTCGATAATCCATCAGGGTTGCGACGTTTAGCCGGTCTCTTTCCCGGTCTATATTTTGGAGATTAATAGATCGTGTCAGGTAATCTTCGAAATCGGCCCCTCTATTTCTGTAATTCGCTCCGATTTCATTTGAGGCAAGATTGCGTCGTTCTATATTTGCCTGTAATAGTAACCCAAACCGCTCACCGAAGAACCGGTTCTCAATTGTGGGAACAAATTTATAGTTATTATATTTATTCTGGGCATTTGGCAAACCGGTGTAACCTCCCTGTGCCTGCAGGCTGAGACCCATTCCCTCGCGACCACCTCGAGCTTCTCTCAGTCTGAAGTTTACTGTCCCACCCAATACACTCGCATCCTGATCGGCGGTGATGGTTTTAAAGACTTCAATAGTTTCAAGCATATCGGAAGAAATCATACTGAGATCTGCTCCCCGGTCATCCCGATTTGACGATGCCATTCTGATCCCATCGATGGTTATGGCGTTATGCTTCGGTTCAAGCCCGCGGACAACAACCTGCGTTCCTTCCCCGCCAACTCGTGTAATGTAAACACCCGGGAGTCTTCCTATCGATTCTGCTGCAGTAGCATCGGGAAGTTCCTGCATTCGGGCAGATGATACGACACTTACTATCGACGAAGAAGTGAGCTGTCGATTAATAGCTTCCATTTGACCAGCGGCCTGAGCAGTAATGGCAATTTCATCAAGCATCACACCCACCCATTCTAACCGGATATCAACCTCCAGATCCTCTCCTTCCATTACTGTAACTTCTACTTCTTTCGTTTGATAACCGAGATATGATACCACGAGTAAATAATCACCCGCCGGTACCCGGGTTATTGAAAAATCGCCCGAAACATTTGATGCTGCACCTATGGTAGTACCGCCGATCAAAACATTCGCCCCGGGAAGCGGTTGATCTGTGTTTGAATCTAAAACTTTCCCCTTGATCACTCCAAACTCCTGCTGCACTCTTTGTTGAGATCCGATTACATATCCACCGCTCTCGAGTGCAATGTAATCGAGATCGCTTCCGGCGAGCAACTGTTCAAGTGCCTCCGCGACAGTCGCCCCCCGAAGGTTTAATGTAACTTTACGATTAAACACAAATTGGTCGTCACTGAACACAAGATTAATGTTCCCCCGCTCTGCGAGCGTTTTAAGTGCAGCACGTAAAGTAACATCCACAAGATCGACATAGATAAGGACAGGCAAATTCCTTGGTATTAACATATTAGCAGTATTATTTAGGGTAGATACATAGCTTTCTTCCTGATCTGTGGTCTGTTGCTGCGCGTAAAGATCCGTACCTATATACCCTGAGAGACAAACTACTAATCCAATTATGACAATGTATATCATGTTTTTCATAATAAGTTCCTCCGCTCCGATGTATAACAGGAGCAGCCTTCATTCATTCTTTTCCAATCAATATCACCCTTCTTCCTTCACGTTCAAAATGAGCGTTAAGCGATATTGAAAGCGCTCGAATAATTTCATCGATCGATTCGTCCGAAAATGTCGCGGTTATCTGCCGATCATACAGAGAGATTTCTTGAACGATGAACTCCATGTTGTAATTCCGTTCAAGCTGTTTAAATACTTCACGTACCGGCGTTCTGTCAAAAATGAGCTTACCATCCAGCCATGCAAGATATTTATTCAAAGAGACAGGTTCGGGAGTAGCAATTGACCCATCCTGACGAATGTAACTATAAAATCCACGATTGATAGTCACGGCATCTTCCGGTATATCTTCATCGGCTCGGAATGCAACCATTCCTTCCGCTACTACAACTTCTACCTGTTCATCATCTGCCCATGCCCGGACATTAAACTGAGTACCCAAGACTTCAACTTTCGTTCCGCCTGCGCGTACGATAAACCGGTTATCATTTTGATTGACCACATCGAAATATGCTTCTCCTTCAAGATAAACTTCACGAACTCCACCGGTAAAGCGTTCCGGAAAACGCAGAGTGCTTGCAGCGTTGAGTGATACTTTCGTTCCGTCACTAAACCGCAAGTTGACACGCTGTCCTTGCTCGGTTGCTATCTCCCTCATCGTAAGTTGATCGGAGTCCTCTGCCAGATCCTGCTTGTCAATTCCAACCTGGTAGGAAATAAATGCGATCCCCAATAGAAGAAGAATCATCGCAGCAGCGCGGAAAACCGTACTATAAGGAGACGATAATCGATGGGATTTACGGGTTTCGGCATAAGATTCGAATCGCCGGTAATTTCTCTTTTGTTGTGATTTTTCTTCTCCGATACTCGCCTTCAGTGTAAATGCTTCCCATTCGGATTCAAGATCGCACGGATCTTTCCGACTCCTTGCCTGAGAACGAAGCGATTGGAGGTCTATTATAAACTTCCCTAAATCAGGATCGTTTTGGAGTGTTTTTTCCACCTTCTGTCGTTCCTCCCGTGGAAGTTCATCTGCAAAATATCTTGCTAATTTTTCCCAGTTTACATTCTTTTTCATATATTTTTTCTTTATTTCTGTTATACATTAATGTGACGACTCACCTGATGTTTTCCCTTACTGTAATATTTCCTGGGGATAAAAAAACGTATTATAAGTACTATTAATAATGATTGTAACAGTGAATATTTATCGATTTCCCGGGAGGGAATCCGAGGGATGAAATTTATCTTGCTATCAGGTATATTCCACTTACAAAAACAGGCCTGATATAACCAATAAATAAGTAAACAAACAGAGATAACCAGAAAGCATAGACCGGATTTTCTTTAATGCGCGACCCATCTGGGCCTCCACGGTTTTAATGGAAAGACCCAACACATCTGCGATTTCCCTGTATGTAAGTTCTTCATTCCAGTGAAGGTTAAATATTAAACGACAACGATCCGGGAGGGATGCAATTGCACGCTCTACCATATTCAGCAATTCTTTCTGGCTAAACTCGTCATCGACCCGATTCTGGGTATACTCAACCGATTGGGATTCCTCTTCCCATCGGCGTACTACTTGCTGGTGTTTAAGAAAATCTAATGCTTGATTCCGTACTCCCCGGTAAAGGTAGGCCTTCAAAGATGTGTGAATTTTAAATTCCTGCCTCTTTCTCCAGAGTTTTTCAAATATATTCTGAACAAGTTCTTTGGCAATATCTCGGGATTTTACATATCGTTGGGCAAAAATACATAGTTGCGGATAATACATGTGGAATATTTCTTTAAAAGCTTCATGGTCATCTCGTGCTAGCTTTTCCAACCATTCCTGATGTTTTTCATTTTCATCTTTTGGCAACGACTTGGATGAGGATCTGCCATACAAATGTGAGGCCATAATCCTTCAAATTTTAGTCAAGAAATTAAATATAGTAGATATGGCAACAGTACGTATAACTAACTGTGTATAATGAATTTCCGTCAGAAAGTCAATGGGGAATAAAGTAACATCCCACAAAATACTTTTTCTCAGTTCCTGATATTATTACTGCTGGATTTCATATTACCCCGTATCCAGGAATCGAAGGACTATCCGTTTCTTTTTTGCCATTTTATATATTCTTGTAATGGGATCAACGAATATCCTCTTATTGAAGTCAGCCATACGGGTAAAACAATATGCTCAATTTTGTTGTGTTCTGTGAATATTTTCATGGTATTTATCAGTTCATAACTTAGCCCCTGCCCTTGATACTTTTCACTCATTAAAATCTGAAGTCCAATTTAACGTATTGGGCTTATCTTCCATTCAGCCGTTTTTCTCTGTTATATTTATATATATCGAATCCCGATATAGATCGCTTGATATCATGCATGCTCCTGGTCCATAATCTCATCAAGACGTTTTTTAATCCTATCGTGATGTGAACCCAACCAGTACATTTTATCGCACGCTGCACACCTGTAGAACTCGCCTGTGTTCTCGTACGTCTTTTCAGGAACTCGCTCCTTTACTTTATCCCGGGCAACAAGCTCAAGATAATTGCCGCACCGGGAACAACGGTCGAACTGCAGTTCCGTTGGAATGTTGAATCGATTAATGATCATGCACAATTGAATTTTCCAGTTCTCCCGCGGTACTACCTGATACTGTATGCCGGCATCTATAAGTATAGCTTTCCATCGTTCGGAGGTTGTTATAAAAATTCTATCCTTCTGTGATATAATTTCATTTTTCCTGACCGGACCATCGATAACCCTTACATCACAGCCCAAAAATCTGAGCCATCGCGCTGTCTTATAGAGATTATGTTCAAGGAGAAATTTCATTGCTCCGACGTTCGATTTTACGGTTATCGCTCATATCCATTACAATCGGTAATAGTTCAGTTCCCTTTCCTCGCCAGCACAAAAAGCTTGGTAAAATCAAGTTCCTTCTCCCGATCAGGTTCCCGTTCATATTTTGTTACGATCATAAATTCATACTTTTCAAGAAAATTTTTTATCTCGACATATGACATAATGTTGAGGAATAGCTTTTCATCGGGTTTTAACGGTTCAGGTATGAATAGTTCTTTCTGTTCTCCGCCCTGGACTGCAAGGTACAGCATACCGCCGGGTTTCAGAATCCGGGAAAAAGTTTCAATAACACCCGGCACATCATTTTTGGGAATATGTATCAATGAACAGGCAGCAACAATACCGTCAAATGAATCCGGCGGAAAGTCGATTTCCTTCATATCCTGATATCTGAATTCGATGTGAGGAAATTTTTTTTGAGCAAGACGTACCATTTCCTTTGATTGATCGATTCCGGTTACTGTATATCCCTTCTCAGCCATATACCCGGCATCGACACCGGCACCGCAGCCGGCATCAAGGATACGTGCATACTCCGGAAGGTACGTTAAAAATTCGTCAATATAATCCGATGGCTCGGTAAACTCCCGTGCATACTGCTCTGCAATTGCATCATAAACCGGGTTTGATTGTTTGGATATATTCATAATAGATTATCCCGACAGGTCGGAATTAAAATAAACTCGTAGTAATAAAATTACTTTTGTTACTTACCACCGCAATAATCATCGGCAGTTTTCAGTAATATAGTTGCCAGATCGATCACCGATTGTATCTCAACCCATTCGACTTCCTGATGAATACCACCGCCTTTCGGACCGATGATGACGGTATCGGTACCTGTTTTTCCGATTATTGCCGAATCCTCCCACCATGTATGACCGATATACGCTGGCTGACAACCCAGCACTTTCGCTGCACATTGAGAAAGCTTCTTAACGATTGCTGCATCCCGAGACACTTCATACGGGGCCCGCCATATCAATGGTTTGATTTCCGCGTTAAAATCTTTATCCCGTTCGGATAACATATCAATGATATTCTGCAGATCCTGCAGTACTTCTACTTCCCGTTCGCCGGGTAATGTTCTCCGTTCCGCGTTAATGGTACACTCGCCCGAATAAATAAACAAACTCTGTCCGCCTTTGATCAGCGGAACGTGCATCGATGCCTGCCCGCACAATGCATGGTGTTTCTCATCCGGTAACCGATCGGCAAGTTTTTCTAATTCTACGAGGAGGGTGCCCATTTTCGTGTTCGCATCAATTCCTTCCTGATGGCGTCCTCCGTGCGCAATCTTCCCCTTCGTTTTGATTTCATATATACCGAATCCACGGTGCGCAACGCAAACATCCAGATCCGTTGGCTCGGTAACAATAGCTGCATCGGTTTTGTACTGCTTTATCACTTCCTGCGTACCGATGCTTTCGTATTCCTCATCGGCAACAAATGTTAAAACGATATCACCGGTATGTTCGATTTTATTTTCACGGATCGCTTTTGCCATGGCAAGCATTGCAGCAATGGATCCTTTCATATCATACGAGCCGCGTCCGTAAAGCTTCCCGTTTTCAATTCGTGCTGAGAATGGTTCATCCATATGCTCAACACCGACGGTATCCGTATGTGCATTGATCATAAGCGATGTACCGCCGCCCGTTCCTTTTAAAGTTCCCGTAACATTTACCCGTCCCGGTTTCAACACCGATACGTGAGATTCAACATCGATTGATTTAAGGATACCATCAATGTACAGTGCGATCTCTTCTTCTCCCGCTCCATCCTTACTTAAATCGGGATTAACCGAATTTATTTTTACAAGATCGGCGAGGGTGTTCGAAGTAAAGTTTTTATCTATCATATTAGTATCTCTTTATATCATAGCAAGCGCATTATCAAGATCGTTAAGTAAATCTTCGGCGTTCTCTATGCCGGTTGAATATCTCACAAGTGTCTCGGGAATGCCGAGTTTTTTGCGCTGGGCTTCGGTCATTTCAACGTGACTTGTTGTTTTGGGCGGACCGACGAGCGTGCTGACCGACCCGAGACTTGCCGCACGATGGGCGAATTGTAAATTGGTTAGAAACGCTTTCACCTCATCAAATCCTCCCTTCAGTGAAAACCCGAGAACGCCGCCAAACCCGGTCATCTGTTGCCTGGCAATAGTATGAGCGGGATGCGATTCCAATCCCGGATAATATACCTCATCTATTTTTGGATGCTTGCTGAGAAATTGTGCAATTTTCAATGCATTTTCATTCTGACGCAAGATTCGTAATTCGAGTGTCTTTATGCCCCTGATAAGATAGTATGCAGCGGCTGCGCTGAGACTGGCACCGTTAATCTCGCGGTACCGGAATACTTCTTCCACAAGCTCTTTCCTGCCACAGATTATACCCCCCATCGCATCGGAGTGACCACCCAGGAATTTTGTCGCGCTGTGCAGCACCAGGTCGGCGTCGAGGAGTATGGGATTCTGATTAATGGGCGTCGCAAACGTATTATCAACGATCGTAACTGTCCCGGCTTCCTTTGCGCACTGAATCAAACGATGCAGATCAAGGATCTTCAGGGTCGGGTTTGTGGGGGATTCGAGATATAATACTTTACAACCCTTTTGTACCTCAGATTCAAGTTGTTCGTGATCGGTGGTTTCGCACAGCATAACATCGACATTGAAACGGGGAAGATGATCCATAAATATTTTACTGGTACCGCCGTATGAATCTTTTATCGAGACAACGCGATCGCCGGGCGACAGCAACGTGAACAGCGTATTGCTTACGGCAGCCATACCCGTCGCAAAGGATGTTGCAGCTTCGGCGTGTTCAAGGACCCGCATCTTCTCTTCAAAGACCGCGACAGTCGGATTTGTATTCCGGCTATAGATGTGCCCTTCTTTTTTACCGACTGCACTATCAAACCAATCGTCTATATTATCATATGCAAATGTAACACTATTGAATACCGGCGGGGTGGTTGCGCCTTCGGCAAACGGTTTCACTTCGCCAGCCCATACCGCGGCCGTTCCTGATTTTGTTTTTGAAAAGTCCATAGATCCCTTGAATTGTTTTTTAGATAGGGGTATATAAGAGATTAAGCCGTTTCGCTCAGCGATTAAAAGCCAATTAAATGATATTATGTATTTTAATAATCATTATCAAGTAATTGCTTCTTATTTTATTTGCAGTCATAGGAATTTTATAATATTTTATGGTAATTAATGTTTGAGTCCTCTTTTAACGCAATAAAATTATGCTCATAATCACAGGCATTACAGTAACCATAACAGCACTGATCGTCCTGCTCATTGCTGAAGCACAAAATCGTCAAACGCTTCGATGGATAGCCAAACCTATTGCGTCTGCAGGATTTATTCTTGCCGCGATCGGATATGGTGCATTTGATACAACCTTCGGGTTAGTGATGCTTACCGCATTTGTATTCTCCTTTTTCGGGGATATTTTCCTGATCCCGAAAAATAGATCAACCTTTATGATCGGATTGCTCGGTTTCGGCCTGGCGCACATAGCATACTCGACAGCGTTTGTTATTTTCGGAATCGACATAGGATGGACACTCCTGAGTGCTGTACTTATCACACTATTTATTGTATCAATCGGTAGATGGCTATATCCGTTTCTTGCAACAAATACACGCATTCCTCTCTGGTTGTATTTACTGGTCATCGGGATTATGGTATCTCTGGCAGGAGGTTGCACGCTTGCCGGAGGCCCGGTTACCATTTTGACCGGAGCTGTCCTGTTCGCCGTCTCA
Organism: Ignavibacteriales bacterium; assembly: GCA_003568415.1. Classification (GTDB taxonomy): domain Bacteria; phylum Bacteroidota; class Ignavibacteria; order T3Sed10-11; family T3Sed10-11; genus T3Sed10-11. The sequence goes on along the minus strand of PWXV01000058.1, from coordinate 69,796 downwards.
GATATCGCAGTCGCACGGAACAAATTTGTTGCACCGGGCTTATCGAATAAATTATGGGGATTACCGCTTTATTACCTCGCACAACATATTCTTGCATCATCGGTAGGTATGATTGTTGGGTGAGTAGAGACGTTCCGGAGAACGTCTCTACAATTATATTCACCAAAAGGTCTTAAGCCGTAATCAATTTTATTAAAGCGGCATATCTTCATTATAATGGAGATATGGTTCTCTTAAAGATTTAAAATTCTCCACGTCATCCGACCAATTTGCAATGATATCTTCGGGTGAATATCCGTCAAGAAGCATATTGTGGAGTTGAGCCGTTCCGGCAAGCCGTATAAACCTGTCTTCAATGAAGAAATCTTCTCTGTCAGGTGCTTGCTGGAGAAATGCATGCAACAGATGAACGCCTGCTTCGACAGGCCGTACACTTTGCATATCGGTGATAACATATCGCACGCCATGCACTTCCTCACCTTCGAATTTCGGATTCACAGCCATTCCCTCGATACTCTCGGGTGTAAACGATACCGGTTCAAATTCAAGTCCCGGCAAATTACGTTCATTCATATCATCTGCAAGTTGTTCGGCATCGATCCACGGTGCACCGACCTGTTTAAATGGTTGTTGGGTACCGCGGCCTTCACTTGCGATGGTACCTTCAAAAAAGCATGCACCCGGATAAATGAGCGCGGTTTCAAAATCAGGTATGTTCGGACTCGGCGGGATCCAGTCTCTTTCAAGATCGGTCCAGAGCATAGTACGATCCCATCCTAATACCTCTATAATATGCAGATCGAGGCGGTCGAGTCCCTCAAGCATATCGGCCGCAACAATCATTTCAGCCAGCTCGGCAACGGTCATACCGTGAACGACCGGTATCGGATACATTCCGACAAATGATGCAAATTCTTCCTCGAGTGTAAACCCTTCGACAAGTTCCCCACCAAGGGGATTCGGACGGTCAAGAACGATAAACGGAATACCTTCTTCAGCCGCAGCCTGCATCGCATATCCCATTGTCGATATATAGGTATAGAACCGTGCACCGATATCCTGGATATCGAATATCAATATTTCTACATCTTCCAGCATTTCCGGTGTCGGTTTTCTTGTGTCGCCATATAAGCTGTACACCGGAACTCCGGTTTGTTCATCCACATCATCTTCGATTTGCGCGCCCGCGGGAGCATCACCCCGGATTCCATGCTCGGGGCCGAACAATGCTTTCAGTTCAATTACATCCGACTGATGCATTATATCCGCGATGTGTTCATCGCCAACGGTTGCAGTGTGATTGGTCACCAGGCCAACACGGTATCCTGCAATTGATGTGAAATCCTCTTCTGCAAACCGGTCGGGACCGGTAATGATAACCGGTTCCTCTTCCGGTGCACAGGAAAACAATAAAAGCGTGATTAGCAATAAAGGAAAATATTTTAACATAGCAACTCCGAATTCAATAATGAAAAACAAACTGTGATCTTATATATATATATGTTGCACAAGCGGTAATTCAATCTCGGTGTTAGTGGTTGAGCAATATAACCGGTACGATTTATTCGATTTGCGGAATAAGGTAATAATAATGTGCAACAGTATTAATATACGGTTTCCTAAACGGCTTATCAAACGAAAATCACAATTACTTGTCTGAATACGTAAATATGTGTATATTTTTGTTATACAAATCAATCTATTCCTTTGATAATTCTGCTACCGATACAGGAGTCTGCTCATGTATAAAGTCATATCAATCATTGTTTTTAGTGTACTACTTTTTAGTCCGTACGGCATATATGCTGAGGACATCGATACACACACACCCCTTGAAGGATTTGATGAATTCGTCGAGACATTAATGGAAGAGTGGGAAATTACCGGTCTGGCTATTGCTATTGTTCACGAGAATGAAACTATCTATCAAAAAGGATTTGGGTACCGTGATATCGAAGAGCAGCTCCCGGTAACTCACGAAACTATTTTTGCGATAGCTTCAATAACAAAATCGATTACCGCAACCGCACTCGGTTTGCTCGTTGATGAAGGAAAAATTGAATGGGATTCCCCGGTGCGTGAGTATCTTCGTGAATTTCGTTTAAAGGATCCGTATGTGACCGAAAATATGACGATCAAAGATCTGCTCTCACACCGGTCGGGACTTCCCCGGCATGATCTGCTCTGGTACGGCTCAGATTTTTCACGGGAGGAAATCTTTCAGCGATTACATTATCTCGAACCGAGTAAATCATTCCGTGAATTATATCAATATAATAACCTGATGTATCTCGCAGCGGGAGTACTCATTGAGGAAGTTACCGGTATGTCGTGGGAGGAATTTATTCAGGACCGCATTCTCAATCCATTACAAATGGTACGCACAAACTTTTCGGTATCCGTTTCGAAGGAAATGATAAATGCGGCACGTCCGTCTGCCAAACATAATGATGAGATAGTCCATGTACCGTTCCGTCATCTTGATGCGATGGGACCGGTCGGCTCAATAAACTCAAGCGTCAACGAAATGGCACAATGGCTGAAGCTTAATCTTAACAACGGAATATTTGATAACGAACAGATCGTCTCGGAAAATCAGCTTAAGGAGATCCACCGGCCGCACATGACCATCCATGAAAGCCGTGATGATCCGGAATTATTCTACGCCAGCTATGGACTGGGATGGCGCGTCGGCTCATACCGGGGCCATAAAATGCTCACCCACGGCGGGGCACTCGATGGCTTTCGGGCACTCTGCGGCTTTCTTCCCGATGACGATACCGGGGTGATCATTCTTACTAATTATACCGAACGGCACATGAACCCGATACTTATGTACAATGTATTCGACCGGCTCCTCGGTCTTGATGAGATTGACTGGAATACACGCATCCGGGAGCGGATTGAAAAAGAGGAAGAGGATGAGGAAAATGATAAGGATACATGTAAAGAGGACAGCCCGCCGACTCATACACCGAATCATTTCGCCGGTATATATGAACACCCAGCGTATGGTACAGTAAAAGTCATACACGAAGATGACAATCTACTGATCGAACGAGCGGGCACCAGATCCGTTCTTGAGCATTGTCACTTTAATATCTATAATATCGAAGAGAGTGCATATCCGCGGGTATTTCGGCCGGAGCTAACGGTTACATTTCATATCGATCACGACGCGAAAATAGACCGCTTCTCGGCTCCGCTTGACCCGAATGTGGATGAGATTGTTTTTCGCAAGGTGGATGATGATAAATCAAACGATTAAGTGATACAATAACATTGAAAATTGTCGTTAGATAAACCTCGCCCGGCGAGCGGGAATACAAATGTAATAGCGTACATCGAGAGACTGTGTAAACAGATCCAGTTTATGTAAGAGCCAAATCATTTTGGCTTAGTCCGTCGAAGACGGACTTAAAATATTTTCATACTTGAGCGATTTCTATCGACATCTCAGGCGAAAATAATTTCGCCAGCACATTGAATTAAGATGTTTGGTAGTTTTCACACAATCTTGGAAGCAAAAAAAAGTTCTAATTCTCTGCAAATCGTTTGACGATGGTCCGGTTTTGTGCATTGCAGATATTTTTTCCCTCGGCAGTGTATAAATAATCAATGCGATTTTTATAATACTCCACGATACGATTGCGTACCATTTTCATCGTGCTGTTCAATAACCGGTTCTGTTCGGTAAAGCCCTCCCCGAGTACCGCTATAGCCGAGGGCAGTCACCGCCCGGGAAACATCTTCTCGTACTTACCGTTCTTCCGGTATTCATTTATTTCCAATTCCAGTAACCGAAGTACGGCATCCTGTCCTTGAGTAGCATGGACATCCTGGTTATGATCCTTTATCCACGCGCTAATAGCTTCTTTATTCGGCACCACAAGAGCAACCGTATAAGGTGACTGATTGTTATACAACATCACCTGCTCTATATACGGCGTTTGGGATACGATCATCTCTTCAATGCCTTCCGGACTATATTTCTCACCATCGTGACTGATGAGCAAACTCTTTTCGCGACCGAGTACAAACAAGAATCCATCCTCATCAAGATACCCGATATCGCCGGTATATAACCACCCGCCGCGTATGGTATCGCGCGTAGCCGTTTCATTTTTCCAGTAACCGGTCATAACGTTTTTTCCCCTCACCACAATCTCACCTTTTTCTCCGATGGGTACTTCCCTTCCGTTGGAATCGCATATTTTCAATTCGAGGTCTTTGACCACTTTCCCTGAAGACCCGAGCTTATGAACAGCGGGCACATTAGCAGATATGATCGGAGCCGCTTCCGTCAACCCGTACCCCTGATACATTGGTATTCCAATTGCATAGAAGAAACGCTGCAGGTCGATATCGAGCAATGCACCGCCGCCGATGAAGAACTCGAGCCGACCGCCGAAATTTTCACGGATCTTGCTGAAGAGTATCTTATCGTATAACGAGTAAAGCGGTTTATAGATTTTTCTAAAACCCGTTCCCCTGTCCCAACCGTTCCCGTTATATTTTTGTGCAATAGCCAGTGCATGATTGAACATTTTTTCTACTTTCTCTCCCTTTGCTTTTACCCCTGCTTCTATATTTTTACGCAAATTTTTGGCAAGGGCCGGTACACTCAACAAAAACACAGGGCGGGTTTCTTTTATATTAACGGGAATGTTCCGCAACGTCTCCATCTGTGTTTTGCCCGGTTGCACAGACGCCATACTGGCACCATTTTTTGATAGTGTATAAATACCCGCGGTATGAGCAAACGAATGATCCCACGGTAATATCAACAATGAACTATACCATGCAGGAATAGGTAGCAACGCAGATGCCTGTTCAACATTGGTAATGTAATTTATGTGGGTCAGGATAATTCCCTTGGGGTCGGCGGTTGTGCCCGAAGTATAACAGATATTTGCCGGATCATTCTCGTCAACAGATTGCCAGACAGCATCGAATGAATCCGGGGATTCGGTGAGATACGTCTTTCCGCTTGCAAGGATGTTATCAAAAAGCAGCTCATCATCGTTCTGTGATTCGATATCATCAAACGGTATCGTTTTCTTTATCATCGGTTACATCCTTATTGAATAAAAACCATACTCCTGGTTTCCGTGTAGTCCCTTGCCCTCATTCTATAAAAATATACCCCGCTTGCCAAACCTGCTGCATCGAAAGTAACGGTGTGCCGTCCTGCACTCTTTCTTCCATCAATCAAAAGATCGACTTTTTCGCCAAGGACATTATACAGGACGATAGAGACATCGCTGGATTCGGGTAATATGAATGATATAGTTGTTTGCGCATTAAACGGATTGGGATAATTTTCTGCCAGATAATATTCGGGATACGCATGATTATCGGAGACCGTCGTTGCCGATTTAACGGTAAAATCCGCAACGTGGGGGAGGTGATCCGAGGCAACCCGGGTATCCCCGTATTGTAAACCATACAATGTGCGCTGTTCCGGAGACATTTTCTCTACCTGAAGCGTGTAGGTATTCTTCAGATCCAAAAGACTGCCGGTGTAAAAAATATAATCGAGTTTTCCGGGACTGAACCGGCTTTGGTCATTCCGCCACGTATAATGCATCCGTTTCTCGGTTTGCCGCGCACGAACACGCTCGATACCAGTTCCGTCCCAATCCAGTATATCGTTCTCAATAGCTGCAAGCTGCTCCCAACTTCCAACAAGATTAAAATCGCCTGCAAGGATAATCGGAGTGTCTTTTTCAAGATAAAGATGACCGCCCGGCTCACGTGCATTATTGAGAAAATCAATCAATCCATGTATCTCTCTCCAGCGATTCGTTTCTCCCCAGGCACAACACCTCAAATGAACATTCACGAACAATAATTTGGTATCATAAGCTTCGCGAATATCTATCAATGAGATAGTCAGGCGATGAGTGTGCTGCCAATTATTATTATACCATAAAAGAATCTGCCACGAATCGAGTATGGGAAATCTGCTTACGGTAACATTGCCGGGATCTTTCTTTACCCCATACCATTGAGAATTGTTACCTGCCTGGAATAAATTCTCCACCCGTTCTGCAGTTTTATCTCCATCGTGATCCCAGATTTCTTGAAAGGCAATGATATCGGGCTCAAGTGCATGTAAAATTCTATTATATTGGTCGGTAAACTCCTCTTCAAATAATTTATCATCCCATGCATTAAAGGCGAGCACCCGGAGATCGTCTTTATCATGTCGTTCAAGCGGGATCGGATCGGGCGGTGGAACTGATTCGGGATCAAAAATATATTTTCCGGCAGCGAAAGCATCATTATCCTGCTCATCAAAACGTATATGTATATGAACCGTATCCGATCGAAACAACGGCGTTGAACCGGCAGGCGTTGCATCGCGGCCGAGTGCTATCTCAAATGCTGTCGAGGTAACGGTAGGTGCTGTGCGTAGACGAATACTTGGAAATCGTATCCAATGCCCGGCAGGTCCATCGTAAAACATTCCCTCTCGCTCACCGAATTCCCATCGAAGCTCGGCACCGACAGTATTCGGATCGTACCCGGTGCTAATGTCATTATCGGTGTTAAGGAGAAGAACAACAGGGTTGTTATCAAGCAGCGTTATTTCCCGGTCGAATTCTATCAGGAGAAATAAAAAGTCGTCATCGTTCGCTCCCCACATTTGTGTAACGTGAAGCTGTTCTGTTTGTATATCTGTTCCGGTAATATCAAACAAAACAGAAGCACCATCCCAGTCATCAAATTCCCCATCAAGGGTAATGGGCAATGCCTGTGCAAAAATCGCTGCAGGAATACATAAAACAGAAAGGCAGATAAAAAATGTACGGATCATAAAATTACTATAAAAAAACGGGAGATGCATAGGATGCAACACCTCCCGCTTTTGACATAATCGAAAGTATAGTATATCGGTTAGTCGTATTCGCTTGCTTTTTTACAATCCCGATCGGTTTTGCCGGCAAGCGCTTCTTTTTTCTCGGTGATATTTTCACATTCCGGCGCTTTTTCTGCATTCAATTGGATATCATCCTTCCATCGATCCGGCACTTCATCTTCCGGGAATATTGCCTCGATCGGACATTCAGGCACACAGGCATCACAGTCTATGCATTCATCGGGATGAATGTATAGCATGTGTTCATCTTCATAGAAACAGTCGACCGGACATACCTCCACACAATCAGTATACTTGCAGTCATAACACACCTGAGTTACTACATATGTCATAATTTCCTCCTTTGTGGTGATAGAGTATGTCTATTATATTAATAAATCCTGATGAGTTTCTTTATTCTCTGAGATATGAAAAGATACTCACAACTGTAGTATGGTTAATTATAATAAAAATAGTCAAGCTTGTCAATGAAAGTCTTGCATTTATTTCATGGCTTTACTACCTTTTTTATACTATAATGATATAGTACCCCAATGGTTTATAATGGACAGGCAGCCACACTCTTCTGTCCCGAAAACGGTATATTCTGAGATGGTCCATGGCAAAACTTTCTTTCGATGAGATTCGAAATATATTTACCTCCTCCAAGGATTTTAATCAAATATTTGATGCATTCGAAGCAGCGATCACCAATAAAAATGACGATATAGAGCTGTACCGGCAGCTTTTCTGGAATAAGGCGCTTACCCCCGACGAGCTGTGCTTATTTGGTGAAAAGCTTGCCAAGGAATTTCCGCACATAGCATACGATGTATATATGTGGCTTGCCAATGTGTTTGAGCTGACATTCTTTCAATACGATAATTATGAGCTGGCATTACTGTATTACCGGAAAGCCGCCGAAGTTAAACCAAACGAACCCGATCCCTATCTCGATGCATGCGATTGCTACGAACCGGATTTGAATATTCCTCCTATAGATCAGTTGATCGAACTCTGTCAATTCGGTGTAACACAGGTACCGCAGCCGAAAGCATTATATCTTCGGCTTTCCCGTTTGTATAGTATCATCGGTGATGAGGAAAAAAGTAAGTACTATCAAACGAAGGCAAACGAAAGCGGAAAGCCACCGTCGGTTTAATGCCGCCATTCAAAATGGCGCCGGTAATAAAATAAAAATGTTTCTATCAATTCTGCACGTGTGTAATTCGTAACATCGTGTTCAACCTGACGTTCTTTCGTTTCTTTTAAATGTATAACTGCACGATATAACTTGCCTTCATCATCACGAATCGGTAAGACGGGAAACATAAATTTGCGTTCCTGATACGGCTGCATGGTAACGGCAAAATAAAATTCTTCTTTCCCTTGATAAATTACCCGTATAATAGCCTTATTTTTTGATGTCAACACTTCCGCATCCCGGCCGTAATCTCCCAGTGCATCGGCAATTTCTTCAAAAGCCGGTTCAACAACCTCGGCAATGAATTTTTTTGCACGCAGTTTTCCTTTACGTTCTTCCTGCCGCTGTACCGATCGTTGACGGTATTCTTCGCTGAAAAGATGTTCAAGTGTTTTTTTCCAATCACTCATGTAGAGTCCTCCTTTGAGTAAAAAGGTGCGTTATTCCGGTTTTTTTTCTTTCGGTTCCCGTGCCACAAAATATCGCCGGGTCATCATTAATGTTTCGCGTTCACGGTTCATTCCTTTAACCAGACTATAACATATAACCAGCAATACTACGGTAAATGGCAATCCCGTAGTAATAGACGCAGTTTGCAGAGCGCCGAGTCCTCCTGCAAGCAAGAGAACAGCCGCAACTGCACCTTCTCCCAGTGCCCAGAAAATTCGTTGTCCGAGTGGCGGATCGGGGTTACCGTTCGATGCAAGCATACCAATAACGAGCGAGCCGGAGTCTGACGAAGTCACAAAAAACGATACAATGATAAGAACACATAACATCGACATCACTTCTGCAATGGGAAGGTTTTGCAACATAAGGAACAACATTTGTTCGGTCGTTCCTTGTGAGATTCCACCGACACCGAAGATCTCCATATGCAGTCCTGTATTACCGAATACCGTCAGCCAGATAAAGGTAAACCCCGTCGGCGCAAGCAACACACCGGCAATAAATTCACGAACGGTTCTTCCGCGGGAGACACGTGCAATAAAGGTTCCGACAAACGGCGACCATGCAATCCACCAGCCCCAATAAAAGAGCGTCCAATCTCCTAACCATTCGGTTCCCTCGTATGAATTTAACCAGAAGGTGGTTTCGACGAGGTTCTGCAAATAATAGCCGGTATTCTCTACCATAGAATTTAATATAAATATCGTCGGACCGGTAAGAAACACAAATCCTATAATGGAAATAGCAATTGTCATATTAAAGTTACTTAATCTACGTATTCCCTTATCAAGACCCAGTGCAACCGACCCGGTTGCAATCAACGATATGATGATTATTAAAATGATTTGAAGTGTTGTAGAAGTACCAATACCGAACAGAAAATTCAAACCTTCATTGATCTGTAAAACCCCGATACCCAGAGAAGTTGCAACTCCGAACATCGTCCCGAATATTGCGAGTATATCGACGATATTACCGATAGGGCCATATATCCGCTCACCGAGCAATGGATAAAAAGCCGACCGGATTGATAGCGGCAAGTTATGACGAAATGAAAAATATGCTAACGATAGGCCGACGATAATATAAATAGCCCAGGCATGAAAGCCCCAATGAAAAAAGGTAAGCTTCATCGATTCTTTTGCTGCTTCTATAGTCTCACCATCCATTGTTGGGGGCGCAAGGTAATGATACATCGGTTCGGCAACTCCGAAAAATACCAGACCGATTCCCATGCCAGCACTGAAGAGCATCGCAAACCAACTTGCGTAGGTATAGTCAGGCTCTGATTCATCCGGGCCGAGTCTAAATCCGCCATAGGGACTGAAAAATAAAAATATCACAAATACCAGGAAAACTCCCACAGCAAGCGTATAAAACCAGCCAAATTTTACAACAATAAAATTCTGGATTATTGCAAAAACAACTCCCGTTCCCTCGGTGAAGAACACACCAAAGAAAAGAAAGAATCCGATGACTACAACAGATATGAAAAATACATACGGATTAATATCAGTAAAGAACTTTTTAATGACAGACATAACTATGTGCCGGTATTGTGTCTAAAATATTAATTTGAATATAATGATAAGTAGAAGGAATGAATTCTACAAACTTTATTAGAGATGAACGAATCTCATATAGCCTGAGACAATTGGGGGATAAAACAATCTACCTTAGTACTGCCGGGTATACCGGATAATCTCATTTAAAAAACCATATCACCCAATATACCCGGCATCGTAATTTATGGAAGCCATGCTTCAACTTTGTCACGGTGGTGGCGTATCCACCGTCTGGCTTGATCGGCCGGATAAACACCCTGTTGTTCTTCGATCCATAGCATAAGTTGTTCCATATCAGCGGCAGTCCAGTAAAAATTATTTAAGAATTCATACACTTCGGGCATATCGTCTCTGAGACCCTGACGAGTAATTGTATGAATTTCTTCCCTGCCGCCGAACACACCTTCCGGATCCTCGAGGAATTTCAAATTCCAGCGGGCGAATTTCCAATGGGGTATCCAGCCGGTAACCACGATCCACTCCAGCCGGCGAATGGCGTTGGCAAGTTCCGCTGCCATCGATATCTCACTTCCCGATATTAATTCGAAACCATCGAGACCGTATACTTCTATTGCCTCTCTGGTTTGCCGCATAATACCCGCTTCCGGGTCGATTCCTATGATTCTGCCCCGTACCCTATCTGCGTGCTCGGGTAATTCGGTTATTGAACTGATATTCATATACGGAACATTCTGCAAACCCGTTCTTCCGGTTTGTCTGCCGGGTGTAACCTGCGGTATTACCAGACCGGTTCGTGTTCCTTCCAGATTGGGACCTAAATCCTCAATTTGATCTTTATATTCCTCATAAAAATGGCCGTGGGTGCCCGGCAGCCAGGCAGCCACCATTGCATCTACTTCTCCGGTTGCGACAGCTTCCCACATTTCATCTGCAGCCATTGGAATTATCTCACACTGGTATCCCATCTCTTCCTGTAATACTGCTCTTACAAGATTCGTACTTGCAATCTCAGAAGACCACTCAACATAGGCAAGCCGCACCACCTGTCTTCCTTCATCCTGGCCGTGTGTTGTACCGGTAAATAATGCAGACATTCCGACGAGTAGGAAGAAAACTATAAGCGGTACAGAAAATTTTGTGCTCATAATTAACCTCAAAATTGCCTCTGGTTAATAAATCACAACCCCCACGAGGCCATTATGGGAGCCGGTTTGTAAACTTTATTCGTAATACGTTTCCCAATGGTCTCTCAGCCCTTTAAATACAGACCAGCACATTATAAATATAATTATCGCAAAAGGTAGTCCGGTAATAATAGCAGCCGTTTGCAGTGCAACCAACCCGCCTCCCAGTAATAATACTGCAGCAACAACACCCTCTGACACCGCCCAGAATACACGCTGCGGTTTGGGTGGATTGGGATTACCTCCTGCCGTTATGATATCAATAACCATCGAACCGGAGTCTGATGACGTTACAAAGAAGGTTATGATAACAACTACTGCAAGTAATGATGTAACAATATCAAGCGGGAAATTTTCAAGAAATACAAATAATGAAACCGGGATATTCTCCTGCACGGCTCTCGCCATACCGCCTGCACCGTAATGTTCAATAAAGATGGCGCTATTGCCGAACACTGTCATCCAAACAATAGTGACCCCGACCGGCACAATGAGAACTCCGAGGAGGTATTCGCGGATTGTCCTTCCGTATGAAACGCGGGCTATAAACATACCCACAAACGGTGACCATGCAATCCACCATCCCCAGTAGAAGATGGTCCATGCATTTTGCCAACCGCCTTCTTCAAAAGCTTCATTCCAGAGCGCCAATGACGGAAGATTCTGCAGATAATTACCGGTATTTTCAAGTACACCGTTTAAGATAAAAAGTGTCGGGCCGAGCAGGAACACAAAAAGCATCAACACCCCGGCGACAATCATATTGAATTGACTCAGAACTTTTATACCGGCATCGAGACCCCGAACAACCGACCAAACGGCTATTGCCGTAATACCTGCTATCAGGATACTCTGTACAACTACATTTTGTGGAATTCCGAAAAGATGACTCAGACCGGCATTGACCTGCTGAACACCGAGACCGAGTGACGTAGCAACTCCGAATAGGGTTGCAATAGTCGCGAGTATGTCGATGAGATTACCGATCGGGCCATATATTTTATCTCCGAGTAAAGGATAAAATATATTCCGGATTGACAACGGTAGCCCCTTGGAAAATCCGAAAAAGGCAAGTCCCAGTCCGACCATTGCGTATATTGCCCATGGATGAAATCCCCAGTGTAAGAAGGTAAGTTCCATCGCTTTCTGGGCTGATTCAGGCGTGCCGGGTTCACTCAGGGGATTTGCAACGTAGTGAAACATCGGTTCTGCAACACCATAGAAAAGTAAGCCGATCCCCATACCGGCACTGAAGAGCATTGCAAACCATCCTGTGACACTAAACTCGGGTTCGGCATCCTCTCCTCCGAGACGCATCGTTGAATATTTTGATAAAATTAATATGATACAGAAAATAAGGACGGTGTTCATTACCAGAATAAAGAACCATCCGGCCTGGTTGGCAATCCAGTCTTGAATTGAGGCAAAAAAACTCTCAGCGGCTTCACCGGCTAAGAGCGTGAGAACAACACCAACTATAATCAATCCAGCACCACCGAAGAACACCCACGGTTGGATATTGTACCTTAGAAATTTTCTATCCAGATTTTTCCATGTTCGTACTTTTTTTATTTCAGAGGTAGGTACTTTTAATTCGTCAGGCATATTTTTTCCTTAACGTATTAATTATAGTTTGGTTGATTAAATCTTTTTTAGTATCACCCGATCCTCCTCAACCACCATCTCAAAAGCGTCCCCGGGTTTAAAACCGGCATACTCGAGCATGCGCTCTGAAAAAATGACGCCGTTTTTCTTATACTTCATCCACTTTCGCTCTTCTTCTGTGGGAATATCGAATAGTCCCTCAATTGTGTAAAGCTTCCCATCTTCGTCCTGCAGCATAAGCAAATGCTCATAGAGACTGTACTTCGATATCTTCAGATCTTTCATGATTTCTTTGGCTGTCCTCCCCTCCTCTATTAACTCGCGCAGCCGTTCCGGGTTGTAGTTGTGACTATAGGTACCTTTTCTTTGCATAAAAACTCCTTCATATAAATTAACGAGGGGATTACTATGCTTAATTCGGTTTTTTCATTTGTCCGAAACCCGCAGTTATTCGATCGAGAATGATAGCAAGGATCACAACGGCAAGTCCTGCCTCAAATCCCTGACCGACCTGCAGACGTGAGATACCCCGCAACACATCTGCTCCAAGACCGCCAGCACCGATCATCGCGGCAATAACAACCATAGACAAACCAAGCATAATAGATTGATTCACACCGGCCATAACCGTTGGCAGCGCGACCGGCATCTGTACCTTCAATAATTTCTGGGTACGGGTTGCACCAAAAGCATCGCTGGCTTCGATAAGTTCTTTCGGCACCTGGCGGATGCCTAAATTCGTGAGACGAATGAGCGGTGGGATAGCGAAAACAAATGTTGCAATTACTCCCGGAACGAGGCCTAATCCGAAGAACATAACTGCAGGAATGAGATAGACAAAAGCGGGCATTGTTTGCATAAAATCAAGAATTGGACGGATTAAACCATTGAAACGATCGCTTCCGGCTGCAAGAATACCTAATGGCAGACCAAGTACAACTACAAATACTTCCGCCGAGAGTACGAGGGCAAGTGTTTCATTAAAGGCAATCCAGAGTCCAATGTTCTCAACTATGAATAATCCAAAAACTGCAACGATGGCCATCGTCAGTCCTGCCATACGATACGTTATGAGTCCGATTATAACTATGAGTACCAACGGATGAAGCGCTAACAGACCATCTTTAAAATTATCGACTAAAAAAAGGACAAGATCACTGATTGAATCAAATACAACCGCGAACTGAGTCGATAAATAATCAACCATAGATGAGATCCAGTCACGTATGGGTATCCGAAATGGTAACATCTCTCAATCTCCTTTAAAAAATTATTCTACTTTTTCATCGGCGGTGGTTTCGCTGGTATACCCGTTGTCTTCGGGTTTGTAGCCTTTTGACAATGCGGCTATAATTGCACCACGCACAATAACACCACGCAATTTATTATTATCATCAACAACCGCAATTGGCCCGGCCGATTCGGAATAAAGTTCAATTACTTCGGTAAGTTGTGTATCGGGATGAACGGTTTCCGGTGTATGAATCAATGATGAGTCGGGTTTCTTCTCTTCATCAACCGATTTCTTTTTCACTTCTTCAGCCACCTCTTCGGCTTTCAGATAGCCGTGCAATTTACGCTCCGAATCGACAAGCAGCATACTTGATAATCCGGCACGACGGATTTTGTGTAAAACTGTATTTAGTCCGTCATTCACGTGTGCCGTTGCTTTTACCGGCTGCATTATCGTTCCGGCAGTAAAGACACCGGTCCGATCGAGTCCTTCAACAAATGCTCTTACATACTCGTCTTTCGGGTTAACAATAATTTCTTCTGCTGTTCCGAGTTGTACCATTTTACCGTCTTTCAGAATAGCGATACGATCGCCAATCTTAAATGCCTCATCAAGATCATGCGTCACAAATATAATAGTCTTTTTCATTTTTGTTTGCAGCTCAAGCAATTCATCCTGCATTTCACGCCTGATGAGTGGATCGAGAGCACTGAAAGCTTCGTCCATTAATAAAATATCGGCATCGAGCGCAAGCCCACGGGCTAATCCAACACGCTGTTGCATACCGCCGGAGAGCTCGCTGGGATAACTGTTTTCGTAGCCCTGTAATCCTACAACCTCAATAACTTCGCGGGCTCGTTTTTGTCTTTTCTCCTTATCAATACCATGCAATTCAAGGCCAAACTCAACATTGCCGAGAACGGTACGGTGTGGTAATATGGCAAAATTTTGAAATACCATACCGCTAAATGCCTTACGGCGGAATTGAATCAATTCTTTATGATCCATTTTTGTAATATCTTTTCCGTCTATTATGATTGAACCACGGGTCGGATCGTGAAGCCGGTTGAGCAGCCGTTCGAGAGTTGATTTACCGCTTCCCGATAACCCCATGATCACAAACACTTCTCCGCTCTTCACTTCAAATGAAATATCGTATACACCAATAACAAGCCCTAATTTTTTTTGAACCTCTTCTTTCGACATTCCCTGCTCTAAAAGCTTGAACGCGCGTTCGGGACGAGGTCCGAAGATCTTTGATATATTTTTAACTTCTATAGTGCTCATAAATTTCTTTGTAATGTTTTTCACGGATTAAATAAAAAAAGAGAGCGGGAGGTTTTCCCGCTCTCTGAATTACGTTAGATTACGGTAACCATGTTTCTACTTTATCACGGTTATCGGCTATCCACGCTCGTGCTGCATCAAAAGGCTCCATACCGTCTTCGACCATGATCATAACTTCACCCATATCTTCAGCCGTCCAGTAGAAGTTATCCAGGAAAGCAAATGCTTCGGGCATCCGCTCGTCGAGGTCCGGCGTTACGATAGTATGGATCGACTCTGCTTCACCGAATGTACCGAGCGGGTCATCGAGGAACTTCAGATCATACGCTGCGAACTTCCAGTGTGGTATCCAGCCGGTAACGATAATCCATTCTTCACGATCATATGCCCGATCAAGAGCGGCGGTCATGGCAGCATCTGATCCTTCAACAAGCGTATAGTTAAGATCATATTCATCCATCGCCCTATCGCTTGCCGCCATCAGGCCGGCGCCCGGATCGATACCGATAACTTCACCGTCAAACTCATCGACGTAATCGTTGAGTTCATCAATGCTGTTAACAGGTACATATTGCGGTACAACCCAACCGATTTTTGCGCCGTCAAGATTCGGTCCGAGATCACGAACCCGATCCTGCGTTTGCTCGAGATATGCTTCGTGTGTTGCGGGCAGCCATGCTGCAACCATTGCATCGAAATCACCCCGTGCTAAACCGGTCCACATCGGACCAGCATCAACTGATGTTAACCGTACATTGTAGCCGAGATCATCTTCAAGAATGGCAGCAACAACGTGTGTCGATGCTATCTCTGAATCCCAGAGAACATAGCCGAGATGGATTTCATCTTCAGCCGGCGCGCATGAGTTCAAACCGAACATAATTGCGAAAACCAGCGCAAAGCCAATTACTGTCGTCATTGACAGTTTACTCTTCTTATTCATAGTGAACCTCCGTTCATATTAATTGTACATTTAGAAATAGAATCCGATATTGATGTTAAATCGGATATTGTATTCTGAGTCACCAAGTCCAAGATCTTCATGGCCTGGCCCTACACCAACACCAAATGCATCGGTCAGCCAGGGTTGATTAATACCCTGTGCGATATCGAAATAGGTAAATACCGGTCCGGCAGAAACCAGAAACCCGGTGATATTTTGTATTGTGGATTGAAAATTATCGGTCAGAGTAAGTGATTCTCCGCTTGCAAGCTGGGTAGTACCCTCACCAACTTGATTTTCCATATAACTGAAATCGTTATAGAACATCAGGTTTGTAATAGGACCCCAATCAACATCATACGAGTAGGATATACCAAGTGTGGCAATCCATGCTTCAGTCGATACTTCATAGGGAATACCATAAGCACCCATATAAACGGTGGAAATTTCATTTCCGTCATTATCGAATGCATCATAGCCGTAATATAAGAATTGCGGAAGAATTCCCCAGTTACCGGAGGTGAAGCGTCCGTGAACGGCAAAGGCATATCTGCTGTCAAATTGATCCAGTGCTTGACTGTAGAGTTGTCCGAACTGAACCGATGCACCAATCTCACCGCCGTCAAACTGATAAGCACCGCGAACGTTAAATTGATTTCTTTCTGTCAATGATGCGTTTCCACCGGGTATCACATCGTATGAATACCGGCCTGCACCGCCAAAACCAAAGTTTGATTCGCCGCCAAATGATGGGCCTTCAGGTTCCGGTTGGAAGAAATACGCGAAATCCCATTGCCAGTTGCTGGAATGATGGGTTATCTTTACACCCATATCATGGTCGTCTTCCAAGCCAACATAATACGGAAGACTGAACCACCAGTTATGTGAATTGTACTGAAGATTGCCAAACGGGGTTTGCGTTACACCAAGCTGCATTTGTGTGGATTCTGAAAAATCGTATTGCAGCCAACCTTGTTTGATGAAATGCGTACCGAATGTCGGGTAAAAACGATATTCAAAATTTAAACCGATTCCACCCGGATTATCGTATATAACATTTACCCGCCAGGTATCCCACGTAAACTGGGAGCTGTTTGCGTCGATATCGCTTTCATAACTCGCTAAAAGGATATTATATCGTACCGCTCCTCCAACGTGTAGTGAAGGACTATCCTCTGCCTGTGCGACACCTGTAACTCCACCTGATTTTACAATAAATAGTGCCATCGCAAAAATCAACATCCTCTGTAAAAACTGCATTTTTTTGCCTCCTTTTTTTATTGATATTTATATAACGTACTTCAACCACCTTTTTACAGGCGGCAGTTTGGGTTAACACAGATTCAACCATTACAGTTCAAATTTCAACATAAAAATTCGGAACTGCATAAACGGTATCTGTATTAAGGTGTTGCTTTAGTTGTAAAATGATGGGCGAAGAAAACTTTGGGTATTTGCCCTCATAGGAAGAATTTTATTATCAAGGAACTCGCTGTAAAGATGTTCGATAAATTACCTTTTTAAAAAATTCAACAATTAATTATATATATACAAATAAATAAGCAATAGTAAGTGTTACCTATTGTATATATCGAAGACGGGTAAACAAAAAGTTGACTAATGACAGGATATATTTGCTACTTTACTAACGTCATGAATACACTAAATTACAAGAAATTTATTAAAAGTCAAATTTTATTGTGTTTAATGGAATCTATCTAAACTACAATCAACAATAAATCGAATAAAAACAACAATTAAGCGAAAATTAATTTTCTTGATTTCGAGCTCAGGTTTTACTACATTAGTATGATTAGAAACTTTTAAAAAACCGGATGTGAGGGAATGAAAAATATAGCAATTCTGGGATCCACAGGATCTATCGGAACAAGCAGTCTTGATGTTATTGCACAAAATCCGGATCGGTACAGGGTTTCATATTTAATTGCGAATAAAAATATTAATCTGCTCGAAAAGCAGATTGCGCAATATAATCCGCGGGGTGTAGCAGTTATTGACGATTGTGCCGCATCGGTCCTGCAAAAGCTGGTCAATGGCACGACCGAAATCCTCACCGGTTTAGAGGGCGTTGAAGAAATCGTGCAGCGCGATGACACGGATATTGTAATCAGTTCCCTTGTCGGATTTGCCGGGCTTCGGCCAACTATAAAGGCCATTAAAGCCGGAAAAACCATTGCCCTGGCAAATAAGGAGACATTAGTCGTTGCCGGCGAGCTTATAATGACACTGGCACATGAAAACAATGTTTCAATAATTCCGGTCGATAGTGAACACAGTGCAATTTTGCAGTGTTTGATAGGTGAAGACCCCGCAACGGTCGCCAAGGTAATCCTCACTGCATCGGGAGGTCCATTCCTCAACACACCGATTGAAAGGTTGGAAACGGTCACCGTTGATGAGGCTCTGAATCACCCGAACTGGAAAATGGGCAATAAAATAACCATCGACTCGGCCACGCTTATGAATAAAGGTCTCGAAGTAATTGAGGCACACCATTTGTTCGGGATTCCGGCCGATAAAATCGAGGTTGTCATACATCCGCAATCAATCATTCATTCGATGGTGGAATTTATAGACGGATCGGTCAAAGCACAACTGGGTGTACCGGATATGAAAATACCGATCCAATATGCGCTCACGTATCCCGAACGTACGGTATCAAGTTTTGAACGGGTAAATTTTACCAGGACAGGTACAATGGCATTTCAAGAACCGGATATGAAACAGTTTCCCTGTCTCCGGTTAGCGCTTGAGGCAATGCAGGCAGGCGGCACGATGCCGACGGTGTTAAACGCGGCAAATGAAATAGCCGTCCATGCGTTTTTAAATAATGAAATTACATTTATGCAGATCCCTGCATATATTGAACAAGCAATGAACGATCATACAACTATTATGAATCCGTCATTACACGTTATAGAAGAAACAGACCGTGAAACGCGCAAGCGTGTAAGGTCTTTAATACAAAATGATCGAAGGAGCGAGTGATTTTATGGATATACTTTCTGCCGTTTTTTACTTTTTGATAACAATCGGAATAATTATCTTTGTCCACGAACTCGGGCATTTTCTTGCAGCAAAACTGTGTGGCATGCGCGTTGAAAAGTTTTCAATTGGTTTTCCACCGAAACTTATCAGTAAAAAATACGGCGATACAGAATATACCCTGGCACTTATTCCGCTCGGCGGATATGTGAAGATCAGCGGTATGGTTGATGAAAGTTTGGATACCGAATTTCAAAAACAGGAACCCCAACCCTGGGAATACCGGTCGAAACCGATATACCAGCGAATGTTCGTTATTAGCGCCGGTGTTTTGATGAATGCAATCGTTGCCGTCATGATTTTCTGGGGCATCAATTTCACCCAGGGACAACATGTTGAAGATACCACAACGATCGGGTATGTTGCACCGGAATCTCCTGCATATATGGCCGGATTGCAGCCGGAGGATCAAATACTTCAAATAAACAACCGGGAAATCAAACACTGGGGCGAAGTCCAGCGGGTTGTTAACGCCGAAGCAATCGGCCAGGAGATAACATTCGTTGTAGAACGTGAAGGTGTTCAGCAAACCCTTACGCTGCCTGCACGTGAAAACATTTCCTCACCCCAGGAACAATTCGGTATGGTACAGCAACATACCAGAGCTGTGGCTACACAGGTGATGTCAGGTTCACCTGCAGAGGAAGTCGGTATGGAGGCGGGCGACCGGTTTGTCACCATAAACGGTGAACCGATCACAAACGAACAGCAGGTAATTCAGATCATATCAGCACATGCCGGACAGGAAATAACCATTGAATGGGAACGCAACGGTGAGGTTCTTATGGGGAGTGTCATCCCCACGGATGAGGGACGCATTGGTATTGGGATCGGCAGAGAATATACCGGCCCCGTACATCACATTCAGTACGGATTTTTCGCAGCAATACCTGCCGGATTAAACGATATGTTTGAAATGCTCGGTTTATTGCTTCGATCAATCTGGATGATG
Organism: Ignavibacteriales bacterium; assembly: GCA_003568415.1. Taxonomy (GTDB): domain Bacteria; phylum Bacteroidota; class Ignavibacteria; order T3Sed10-11; family T3Sed10-11; genus T3Sed10-11. The sequence goes on along the minus strand of PWXV01000058.1, from coordinate 49,480 downwards.
ATTACGGGAACCCTGTCATTCAGTGAAAATGTGGGTGGTCCGATTATGATTGCAAATCTCGCTTCTCAAACTGCACAAGCGGGAATCATTTCATTTTTATCCTTTGTCGGATTGCTCAGTATTATGATTGCATTCATCAATATTCTGCCGTTCCCGGTGCTGGATGGCGGCCATCTGATGTATCTGGTGTATGAAATGATCGTCGGTAGAGAGGTACCTGCAAAAGTACAAATTGCATTGCAACAAATAGGATTTGTGCTTATACTTGCCTTAATGGCGTTTGTCATCTATAATGACATTATGCGATTGTGACAACCATCACACTGTGCTCTAAAACACGGCAGATAAAGGTGATTTCATATAACTATATAGTAGTATGAAACTACTAAAGCAAGGTCAAAAATTAGTATGACCATTATTTTAATTGAAAAAGGGGGCAATTATGCGGCTGCGTAATTCGATGTTTAATTCTTTTATCAGGGGAACCATAGCGTTGTGCCTGCTAGGCATACTGTTGGCAGGTGGTTCTCATCAACAGGTACAAGCACAACCACATCCCAATGTAAACATCACATTTAGTGCACAGGTTATTGATGTGGATGTATTTTATATTGGCGATGTTGCATTTAACCTCCAAAATCTGGTACTATCACCACAGAGCCCGATATTTTTTTCTATGAATATCACATCGGATCAACCTGCAAACATTATGTTCGGCATTGACCTGACTGCAGATACCGAGGTTGCGCAGGGTGAGGTTGAACTCTTTTCGGGATTAACAAAACCGATCAGTCTTGAAGCAAATCAACCACGGTTTTTCACCAGCCGCGATCTCGGTCAGGGCGGCCGGCTTGAACTGTATAGATCCGAGACTATCGATATCTCCGGAAATTCGGGCCATGCACAGGATATCGTTGATGCAATCCGGGCTACGTCACGGGTTCCCGATGGTATTTACACCTTCACACTGACTGCCTATTATACTGAACGTGATACCGAGCCATATCAACCGAGAACAATGCTTGATCAAATATCAAGAGAGCTCCATATTATAAATCCAACACGGGTTGAGTTATTAACACCTATGGATGGTGCCCGAATCGTTTCACAGTTTCCGCATTTCCAATGGCGCTCGGATACCCGTGAAGTTGTACTGCGTGTATTTGAGAAACGTCCCGGTGTTCGCTCTCCTGAGGAAGCAATAACAGGAATTCCGCACCTCGAACAGAGAGTTTCCAATAACAATCAACTGACCTATCCACAAACCGGAGCAGGCGTCAGAGCACTGGAACCCGGCATGCAATATGTATGGTATCTCGAAGGATTGTATAAAACCAGCGCAAACAGAGAAGAAGGGATTCTAAGCGATCTGCATACCTTCACGGTGGTGGATCCGGCACACGAAAGTGCACGAAATGTTTTGTGGATCGAACTCCGGCAATTACTTGAAGAACGACACCCACATATTGTCGAAGAAATCGAGCGGGGGAATTACGAAGACATTGAACAAATATTCCTCGATGGTTCACAAATCACAGGCGAGGAACTCCAGATGGTTATCAATGCAATTCGTGCCGGCGTCAACAATCCGGAAATTTTGAATGTTTCATTTCAGGAATAATAATTGGATGGAAATCTAACACAGGGGATTTATATTATGCGTACTATATTACTGACAACAGTTCTTTTGGCTTTTTGGCTGGCTCTTCCGGGGGATATTGTAGGAGCCGGCGAGAATGAAAATAACGATGAGCGGCCAACGATTGCCCTGGTTAACCGGGTTGTTGAAATAGTGGAGCGCCGATCACCCGAGATTGATTGGCAAACGGCAAAGATCGGTGACCTGCTTAATTCAGGCGATATCGTCAAAACAGGAGCAGGATCGTTTTCATTAATCAGATTTTACGATAACAGTTTACTTCGTGTTCGTGAATTATCAGAGGTTACTGTCTATGCAGACCGGGACCGCGATAACTATCATCGTGATATTGAAGTAGATGAGGGTTCGGTTAGTTTCGATGTCAGGAAAAAAGAAGCCGACCGGTTTGAATTCTCAACGCCTACTTCGGTCGCATCGATTCGCGGTTCGACCGGGATACTAATCGTTAGACCGGGCCAAGCGGACGTACTGTTGATGGTAACCGGGCTCGCTATGTTTCTCAATAGGATCACGGGCGAAGAGATTGAAGTATATGGCGGTGAAATTGCATTTTCATTCTCCGACGGGAACTTAGAAAAACGTGAGCTTACCGATGATGATCTCGAAGAATACGGAGAACCGGGCGATGAGTTAGACGATACACCTGGTGAACGGCAGCAGAGAACTATCGAGATTCGTACTATGGATGAGGATGGAAATCCACGAACATTAATCATTGAATACGAAGAAGATAAAACAGATCAATAATGTAAATTCTCTATAACTTATTATTCATCAGTACTAACCGAGGAGGTAATGCGAATCCCCCGCGCATTTTTTATCATTGTTATCTCGGTGTCTGCTTCATTGTATAGTAGTGCGCAGCCATCCGATTATTTTCTATCCGTTCACCATCAGGAAGCAACTGAAGAAACCTCACTTGAAATTCGCGTTGACCTAATACGCGCTGGAGGAATTCAGGAAATATTTTTAATGTACCGGCAATTCGGTTCATCCGAGTATACCCCGATTGAGATGACCGTCGCCGGAAATTCGGCTACTGCCGTTATACCCGAAGAGAATGTGTCACCTCCTCACATTGAATATTACATTAAACTTATTTCCAATGATGGTTCAGAACATACCTATCCGGTAACCGATCCTGAGTATCATCCCGAAATGGCACCGGTTACATCGGTAACACGGTTACGGGATGAAATTATAATCCTCAGTCCCCAGGAAAATGAAACCGTCGAGTTTCAGGATCTCGTTGTTTCGGTATCACTTTTCGAACTTCCTGACAAATATACTAAAGACGAAACACAGGTCTTCATCAGTGACAAGGATATAACAGGCCATACAATAATCTCCGGTGATATACTCATCGCCGTTCCTGCAAATATCGATGGACTCGAATTACCGGGCGGCCAACAAACAATCCGGTTAGCATTGCAAGAAAGAAATACCGGTGAAGTTCACTCATTTTCCTGGAGGTTTAATTTAACCGGTGTACCCACAATCGATCCCGTTACCCAGGATTTTCGCTATGATGTTTCAATGCGAGGTGAATCCCGCAACGAATCGTTCGGAGGTGCATCGACATGGTATAATCGCAGTACGGTTACCTTCGACGGACGGTTACCCTGGGTACGTTTTCGCTCGAATCTTCATGTAACAAATGAAGAACGCAGTTTCAGGCAGCCACAGAACCGGTATTCATTCTCAGCCGAAATGCCCTGGCTTCGACTTCACGCCGGTGATACTTATCCGCGTTTTCCATCTTTAATTATGAACGGACGACGTCTTCGCGGTTTCTTCGGCGAACTTGAACTGGGGTGGTTTAATCTTGAATATGCAACAGGACAGACAATACGCGGCGTTGAAGGAAATGAGCTGGATCGTATAGCAGCATTTGATGAGGACGGTTTTGCAATTCAACCTCCCTCCAACAGCATCCTCGTCGATGATTCTACCTATGCAGTATTTAGATTTGGAACTCATACACGGACATTAACAGCAATCAGACCAAGTTTTGGCAGCCGTGATTTTGTTCAAATAGGTTTTACCTATCTTCATTCACAAGACGATGTAGGTTCGGTGGAGTTCGGCAGACGGCCTGCTGAAAATCTGGTTGTCGGCAGCGACTTGCGAGTATCACTTGACCGCCGAAGAATACAGTTCGTCGGTGAAATTGCAGGAAGCATGCAAAACACCGATATATCACGGGGCAATCTTACACGCGAAGAGCTGGATGAGTTGATGGGTGGCGGCGCTGTGGAACAGCTTGAGGATGTTATCTCATTGTCAACGTTACAGAGTTTTATCACCGTCAATCAATACCTCGTTCCATTCGATCCAACACAACTATCATCCCTTGCCATGGATCTTAATTTGCGGTTAAATTATTTCGGGAACAATTTACAAATCGGATACATAAGACGGGGGAACGATTATAATTCATTCGGATTGGCTGCCCTCAGACGCGATGTGGCCGGTATACGAGTACGCGATCGGCTCAGGGTAATGGAAAATCAATTATACTTTGACGTCTCTGTGGAAAGTTTACGTGACAACCTGCACGATACGAAGGCCCATACAACTCATTTTAACAGATATGATGCTTCTGTTTCATATTATCCGCGACGCGATTTTCCGTCTATTTCTGTAGGATATGGATATTATAAAAATGATAATAATGTCGCACTGATGGAACCGATGGCGATACGCGATGTCACAAACCGGTTTTTCACTCAATTATCCCATAACTTTTTCTGGCGGGCACATCACAACGGTTCAATTTCATTTAATATGTCACTTCGTGATGATCAAACAGACCGTGACGCAGACGTTGATATCTATAATGTAATTGCTATGGTGAACAGCCGTTTTGACGACCTGCCGCTCCGAACAACAATCGGTCTCGGTATGTATCACAGTAAAATTCCTTTCTTTCAAGCTCCTGAAGAAGACAACGGTCAGGGACAATTTGTTCAAACCAATTTTGATTACTATAACATTATCCTCGGCGGTGAATACCGGTTTCTCGAAGACGATCTTAGAATCAATGCATCGTTTATTCCGACATTCGGCGATTATAACCGGACGATCTTCCAAGCCGGAGCACAGTATTATTTTATGCGAAACCTCTCGGTCGTGTTTCAGGCAGATTACCTCCTGAATCCGGATGCCCGGAATGATATGGTATCGCAACTTATGCTTCGTTATGATATATGATAGAAAAGAAATTAAAAATCACCGGCAGTAAAGATTGGATTCAAAGACTTATCATCGGTTTATGCATCGGCATCCTGGTAACCACCTTTGTTCAGGATACATTCTATCATTTTGGATTATTTCATAAACTCCATCTTGCAAGTATTGACTACCGGTTCGATCAACGCGGACCGCTTGCACGTGACGGGACGGATCTCGACGTTGTCATCGTCGGCATCTCCCGTGAAAGTTTCGAACTTGCTCCCGATCCATATCCCTTTCCCCGGGATTATTATGCACGTGCAATCCGTAATCTCGACAGACTTGGCGCTAAAGTTATCGGCATCGACCTTATATTTGATACTCCATCTTACCATGACCCACAGCAGGATGCATTACTCTTCGATGAAATAAAAGATGCGGGCAATGTTGTGCTTGCAGGTGTGATCCGCGGTATCGAACGCCGCGGGGAAGTTGAAGCAGTTATCGTTCAAGAAGGTGATATGTTCGGTAATATATTCTTTGAAGCGGACAGCTCACTGGGTTTCGTGCAGATGCGTAAAGATCCCGATGGTGTGATTCGTCGGTATCCGGTTTCAATGTTTACTCATGGCGGTGCACGTATGATGCCGTCGTTCGGTACAGCAGTCTTAAATCGCTATGACGGACGTGATGCACTCACCCAGCCTCAGATACGCGAGCATGCATTCATACTCGGGAAACGAATCATACCCCGCACCGCCGAAACAACGCATATTAATTACTACGGACCTTCGGGTACGTTTACCAAGTTTGACCTTATCGATGTCATTGACGATGAAACATTTACAACCCTTGACGAACTCCGGTACGGTGTAGACCTTGATATATTTTACGACTTCGTTGAGACCAATCCGTTTAAAGACAAGGTCGTGCTCATAGGCCCTGTGTTTCCCGAATCACAGGACCTTCACTCTACTCCTGTCCATCCCGAGGGAACTCCCGATTTTAACGAGATGTATGGTGTTGAAATTCACGCCAATATGATACAGGCAATGATCGATGATAACTATCTTAAACCGACGTCTGAAACGTCAGGTGCACTCATTGTCATAGCCACTGCATTTATACTATTTATGCTTATTTCGGTTATTAAAGCAGTTAAATTCCGTCATCAATATATACTGGAATTTGCTGCAATTCTCATAACCGCGGGAGCAATTTATTTAGTATTCTACCTCGGTAATTGGTACTTTATAAATCAGCAAGTAATCACACCCGTTATCGGACCGGTTGCAGCCCTTATTCTCGGCTATTTCGGATCTGCAATTCATCAATATTTAACCGAGCGTCGACAAAAGGAAATCGTCAAATCTATTTTCAGTCATTATGTGAGTCCGGCAATCGTGAATGAACTGCTCAGCGACACGGATAAACTTCGGCTCGGTGGTGAGAAAAAGGAATTGACGGTGCTCTTCAGCGATATAGCGGGATTTACGTCTATCTCAGAAGGTCTTCCACCCGAAAAACTCGTGGAACTTTTGAATGAGTATCTCGATGCAATGACCGATATAATTATTAAGAACAAAGGAACACTTGATAAATATGAAGGTGATGCTATAATGGCATTCTGGGGCGCTCCGATTTCACTCCCCGACCATCCATATCTTGCCTGCTTTTCTGCGATTCAAATGCAGAAAACATTGAATAAATTACGGGAAGATCACACCGCAAGAAAAAAACATTTAAAAATGCACGTCAGGATCGGGATCAATACCGGCGATATGATTGTGGGAAATATGGGCGGCAAAGAACGATTCGATTATACGGTAATCGGTGACAGCGTGAATCTTGCAGCACGTCTGGAAGCGGCGAATAAATATTACGGAACAAATATCATAATCAGCCAGAACACCTATCAGTATGTTCAGGAATCCGTTGTCGTGCGCGAGTTGGATACTATCGTCGTCAAGGGAAAAACAGAAGGCACTACCATTTATGAATTAATCGGCATGCGGGACGACAGCATTTCTGATGATGACCACAAAATTACTGAATTATACAATGAGGGAATCAGATTGTATCGTAACCGCCAGTGGAAAGAAGCAATAGAATATTTTAACGAATTAACACAGAAATATCCCCACGATATTCCCGGCAAGATCTATCTTGAACGTTCACAAGCATTTCTCGAGAATCCGCCACCCGCTGACTGGGATGGTTACACAGTGATGGAATCCAAGTGATTACAACTTAAAATCTTTCTCACCTGCCTCTATTGCTATATCGATATGATTCTCCCGCGGAGGGATCGGGCAACTATAGGCCTCATTGTATACACAATAGGGGTTATATGCATCATTAAAATCAACTACTACCACCCCGGGAATTTCTTCCTGAACATCCATATATCTGCCGCCGCTGTACGTTTGCGATCCCGAGGTTGCATCTTTGAATGGTATAAAAATATACTGATCCAGATCCGTTCCCTGGTGCGCGGTAAACTTATATGCATGTAAACGATATGTATCCTCATATATCGTAAATTCTATATATCCATAGCGAATTGCTTCACGGTCATCGCCGGTGGTAGTTCCAATGGTGATTATCTCCGGATCTTCATATTTATGCAGCCGGGTTCTAAACACATACTGTAAGTCAACCGGGAAATAATTGAGTCCGGAAAACCTCTCCCGGTCCTCTTCTTTCAGCGGTGAGTCACGGCTCTCCAGCATCCACTCATCCTTAAAATGGCGCACGCCTTGTAAGCTGTCAACATACTCCTGCTCTTCGGTCAATGAGGAAAAGATCGGTGTTTCGAGTTTTTCACGAATGGCCTGTTCTTTGGGGTCTTCACTGCAACCGGATATGAATAGTATTACTAATAACGAAATGGTGAGGCTATATGCTACGGGTGTTTTCATTATACATTAGTTCCTGACAGTTAATCAGTTTTTCTGGCAAAGCGGTCTTCGGATAAGGTAATGCGCAATGAGATGCGATGCGTATTACCAAGTTGACCGGTGCCATCGAATTGTGCGAATGAATAATCGAGATCAAGTTTCGGTAAATGAATCCCTGCACCAAAAGTAAGGTTACCGATATCATTATACCCGGCACGGAGAGCAAATAGATTGCGAACACTGTATTCAAGCCCACCGTGAAAGTCCACACTCACCGGACCGAGACTCATGTTCGAGGCAAATTGACGGTTCTCAAATCGAAAATCCAGATCTATAAGCGGTATCAATCGACCACCGGGTACATCAAACATATAACCGCTGCCTACCTTTAACGTCGGTGAAATAAGATCGTTCGTTCCGGTATTCCACGCCACCAGTGTCGTTGTAATATCCTGTGCATTCAGACCGAGAAATAGATTGCCGGTCGGGTTATACCACAAGCCTACATCAAAGCCGATACCGGTGGCATGGAATTCCATAAAATCACGGCGCACCAACTTGACATTAAATCCATACGAGAGACGATCACTATGTCGCTTACTGTAGGTAAGGTATAGAACCCAGTCGGCCCAGCTATGTTCAGTTATTCGATCGTAATCAAGGCGTGCAGCAGCATCAAGGATCCCGCCGCCGGTATAGTCGACCAATGCATCCCGGGTATCCGGAATTCCATCGATACCGAGTCGCATGACACTAATACCAATACTGGCATCAGACCCGTACGGTAGGGCAACCGCTCCGTAATCATAGTTCATCAGATTGCCGAAACGTTCGTCGTGCATCAGGATTATTTCAGGATAGGTAATTCGCGAAAGTCCGGCAGGATTCCAATAACCGGCAGTGACATCGTTAGCAATAGCCACATAAGCACTGCCTAAACCGAGTGCACGGCCTCCGACACCAATGGACATAAATTCACCGGCATATTTCCCCACACCAAAACCACCCGCGCCGGCGGAGGCAGGCAACAATAAAACAATGCATACAACACTAATTATCTTTTTCACTTGCAAATCGCCCCAACAGAATATGTAATTTAATATTGTGAATTATAATTTACAAAAAAAGGAATTTTGTTCCAAAATAACTTTATAACATACCATTTCTTTTCCGGAGAAACCACTCAATACTGAAGAATAATATCAAAACCGCAAGAGCAGCGGGTAAATTCCAGACTTGATAATCCACCGAGGCAGTCTCGATTCTCGCTTCATACGTATCGATTTCACGCAATTTTTCCTCAAGTTTTTCCGGTTCACCGGAATGTATGAAATCTCCACCGGTAATCGCAGCCAACTGTCTCATTATTTGTATATGCATTCTTGTATCGCGAAATTCCAGATTTAGCTCTCCCACCATAAATCGACCATCGTCTTCGCCGACATCCGCACCCTCAAACTCCGCAAAGCCGACATATTCATAATCTCCCTCTGGCAATGGATTTAATGATCCTTCATATCTTCCATGACCACGGGGTGATAATACTGTTTCGAATGTTTCATCATCGGAGTGCACGGTTACCCGGACTTCGGCATTTGCGAGCGGCCGGTATTGTTCATCGTATACCTGCCCTGTAAATTCTATTGCTTCGCCTGTATGATACTGTTCTTTGGATGCGGTGATGCGTACACGATCCTGATCTTCATCGGTGGTCAACCATTGCACGAGATTATACATCAGATTATCATATACTGCAACACCGTCAACATCTCCGCGTCCCATCATTCTCCAGCGCCATATCCCATATCCAAGTATGGTTGCCGATCTTCTGCCCCCGACCGAGCGTATTACAAGAAACGGATCGTCGAGCGGTGTGTTTTGTAAGCGATGAGTCATTACTGTTTCCGAGCCGGGACGCACTGCATAGCGATGCATCGTCCTGAATACCGGAGGTAATGCTTCCCACCGGACGGTTTTCCGTTCTTCTCCTATGCGGAATAATGAATGCCCCGCTTGTGCTTCCGGAACGTTAACAAATGTTTGATGTTCCTCTCGACGAGTCTGCTCAATCGCAACCGGAAGCAAATCATCAATTCGCTGCACATCGGCTGTTATATTTTCGAGAAACAATACCGGTTTGTTTTCGTCTTCAATTATTGCTTGAACATCATTAATTAATGATGATGGTGTTTCCTCTGTCGGAAATCCTACAAGAACAATCAGATCTGCTTCACGCAGGCGGGACTCGGTCGGCTCCCCGCCGATAACGGCACCACCCGCTCCCAACACCGACATAGTCACATCAATTGTTTCGTCGTTATATAGCGTTCGCCGTAGAAAGGTGAGATCCTGCGTTGGTGCGCCGGCAAGCAGGTATACCTGAACTTTACGGTCGAGCACAGTAACATAAAACGATTGATGGTTATTTTCATGGGTAACTTCACCGGGCATCTCCTGTACACTTACCGTGTATCTCTGCACGCCTTCTTCTTCGGGTTGGAATGAAAACGATAGCTCGTAATCGGCGGTACCGTCTTCGAGTGTAATGGTCTTTTCTTCAATGACTGTGTCGTCGTCCGAGAGGGTAACCGCAACTCGCTCGCCGCCGAATCCTGAACTGCGCACCCGAACATCAACCGGTGCTTCGGTATCGAGGTACGCGATCTCATTTGCTATGACCCGTGAAATCAATATATCTTTTTGTTCAAGTGAATCACCAATTCCCACAGTAAACAGCGGTATGTTGAGACGTTCTGCTTCATACACAGGACGGGGACCGACATTATAATTACCATCGGAGATCAGAACCCCGAGTTTGATATTCTCGCGTTCACGCACTTCACGTAATTTTTTCAATGCGGCATCGATATTTGTTGCAGAACCGTCGAGTTGAAAACTATCGGGTGAAAAAGTTTCAAGCATACCGGCATCACCGGCAAACGATATAGTGGTTAGTTTGTTTTGTCTATCCAGACTGTTGAATACTTCATTATTGAGCACACGGTCAAGGATTCCGGCACGGTCACCGGCACCGTCGACCAGGCGCATACTCTTTGAATTATCAACCATTAATGCAACACGCGGGGGAGTTTCGGAACGGGTAACAACGGTGAGCACCGGTTCGAAAAATATCATTAAAACTGCGATAAGACCGGCGGTGCGTAAAAATATTAATACAGTCTTTAAGCCACCGGGAATAGGCGGAACGGTTACACGGTATATAAAATATGATACCGCTGCAATAATCAACGCAAGAAGACCGAATAATACCGGACTCGTTTGTAATGCAAGTGACAGATCAGGCATGTACTTTATTAGTTATATTACTCTTGTTCAATGTCCTGCAATAATTCAAAATATCGTCGTATCAATTGTTCATAGTCGCGTGAATATCCCTCGCGTACTGCGCGAAGCATATCCTCACGTAATCTGTCACGGCCCTCCTGTGTTGTTAAATCGATTTCGGGTGGACTATCTCTTAGAATCTGATCGGCAATTTCACCTTCACGTCTCTCTTCATAATCGCGTTCACGTATAGAGCGCTGGGCATCGAGTAAACGGCTGAGAATTCGTTCCTGCCGTCGTATAGTTTCAGGCTGCAGTTCATCAGCAGACAAACCGCTCACCACCTCACGCATATCCTCTTCGATCCGGTCGAGATCACCGAGGATTCTTTCGCGGGCGCCTCTACCCTCCATTTCATGTTGAAGTTCTTCAAGCGACCGGCGAACCGCTTCCTGCTCTCCCGCTAACCGCGCCATCTGTGCCTGTTGCTCCATCGTCATCTGACCGTCACCGAGTTCTCCCGTTTCTAAATTAATTTGCTGCTGTTGACCGGCCATATTCTGAAGTTGCTGCATAAAACCCTGCATGCCTCCCTGACCGCCCCCCTCCATCATCGCCTGTAACGATTGCTGCAATAACAACGATGCATCATTTAATGAAGCCATTGCCCCTTCCTGCTGCCGTGATGCCTGATTACCGCTTCTGGCATTAAGACGGTCAAGAGCTTCTTCCATCTGTTGAAATGAACGACCGATAGCACGACCCATTTCCGGGGTAATCGCGAACGTTTTTTGTGACAAGGATACCAGATCGTCGACAACGCTGCTGAGATCTGACCTCACCTCGCTTTGTTTTCGCGCATTATCGCGGAACAACTGAGAATTGGGTTCGAGCGAGCGGGTTTCATCACGCAACCGTTCCTGCCGTTTTGAAAGATCGTTAATATTTCGCAATGCACGCCGCATCTCATTCACTATCTGACGCATCTGATCCTCAAGCAACGATTGCTGCATTCGTGCGAGATTATCCTGCATCTGATTGAGGTCCTGCCGGATTTGACCGTGCTGCTGTTTGGCGTCCTGCATTTCCCCTTGCTGCATCTGCTGTTTCATTTGGTCAATCTTTTGCTCCATACCGGCGGCATCCATATCATCCATTGTTTTTTGCAGATCATCAAGGGGCATCTCTGTCGGAAATTCTTCCATCCGGTCTTGCAGATCTGCAAGTTCTTCTTTCATCCGCTCAAGCTGCTGCTTCAAATCATCAAGTTGCTGATCAAGTTGCTGCGTTGCTTCTGTATCGGCCTCATCCATTGCATCAAGTTCATCTTCAACAGCGTGCTGCTCTTCGACCATTTGTTCAGCACGTTTTAATAATTCATCAACTTTTTGTTCAATCTGCACTCTCTTTAACAGATTTAGTGTGCGGTCAAGCGATTGTCTGAACTGCTCTTCATTAAAGGTCATATCCTGCATTGCTTCACGCAATTGATTTGGATCCATTTTATCCATCGCTTCACGCAGTTTTTCCATCGCTTTCTTGAATTCAGGATCGCTGAGCTGTTGATATAACTCCTGCAGTTCGAGATATTTTTCGAGGGTTTCAGGTGACAAAACATCATGCCGCTGCATATCGTCGATCATCTCATCGAGATCCTGCCCCATCTGTTCGAGGTTTTGCTGCAGTTCCTCATACCGGTCGAGCATATCTTTCATCCGTTGCTCGCGTTCCCAGTTCATTTCATGCTGTGCAAGCTGTAATTCTTTACGTATATCGTCAAGTTCACGTTTAAGTAGTTCAGCTTCTTCAGCAGAGTATTCAAGATCTTCACGTGATTCCGATTGCTGCCTGTCCATCTCTGCAAACACCTCATCGAGTGACGGCAATCTGAATACATAGGTTTCACTTTCCCCCCGCTTTGGACCGCTGACCGTATCGTTATCATACACGACAGCATAATAACTGACCACATCTTCAGGGGCGAGACTCATATGATCACGTACATTCCATAGATATTCAACGATTTCATCATTCGATGCACCGGAGGAGATCGGAATATCGATATAGGTATATTCTTCATGTGCCGGCTCATAGCGCGATTCATCCAGTTTATAACCAAGCTGAAGTCTGGTAAAACCATAATCGTCCTGTATCCGGAACATCATCGGCACCCGGAGATTTTCATCAATGTTCTTATCGCGCCCCGGTTCAACGATTGTAATCAGGGGATATTCATCCTCTACCATGCGAATCTGGTATTCTACAGGATCAGCGCTCCGGATCTCACCGGTGTCCTGCAGGTCAATATGATAGCGGTCGTCGTTATTGACTGTGAACTGTGCACGCGCTTTATTTCCCTCAACATCCATTTCGACATCATCATATTCACGAAACACTATCGTTGCTTCGGCAAGTTCTTTGTTCGATAAAATCTCTACCGTCGCACGGGTACCGCGAATAGCTGTTATATTGCCGGTATCATCATCAAGAGTACGGGCCGGTAATGCCGTATACGAGGGATAATTTAAAGTGACATTTAAATTCCTTACCGTCGGGCGGTCATGTACTGTAATTTTATGCTGCGGTGTTTTTTGATCTTTCCGGGCTGCGTAGTATTCCGTTGTCCGTCGTATCTGATTTATTGGATAGGTAAATGCAGCACCGGATGGGTCATCGATTACAAACTTCTCAAAGTCTACCTGACCTTCCTGTCGTGTATAGAGAGATATTTCCGGTTGGGGATCGCCTTCAACATGAACCCGAATTGTTACGCTGTCACCTCTGACTGTTTCAATATCACCCGGTTCGATTGAGAGTGCAAACGCCTGTGGTGTCTCAAACTCCTCACCGAAGTGAGCAACACGATAAACAGCATCGCCAAAATATTGAGGAGATATGAGAAACAATATACCCAGAAATATACATCCGTAGAGTACGCTTCGACCAATCTGTATCGGTTTAGTAAAGGTAATCGACTGATTGAAATCGTTTTTCTCTACTTCGTCTGCAAGATCACTATAGGATGCGTCAATGAGTTCGGCGGAATATCGAAGTGTTCCGCTCTTTCTGTCTTCAGCGAGTTGAAGCAGATTATATAACCGGTCTTTTATGGCCGGGAAATGTTTCCCGGCGATATGGGCAAGGTCGAGATCATTTTTACGTTTCAGTACTCCAACCGAAACAAGAAGAGGTTTTACCAAAAAGATAATGCCGAGTATCGCCACAATTATTGCTGCACCGAAAACCAAACCGGTTCGAACAGCAGCCGGAAAATAAAAAAGCCCTTCGAGAATACTGAGTAAACCGAATGATGCGATGAAAGCCCCGGCCACCAACAATGCACCGGATAATAGATTTAGGCGTTCATCTTTCTTACGCAGTGCATGGAGCTTTTTCGATATGGTTTTTTCTATTTCAGAAACACGATGCGGCGACATACTATCCTTATTCCTCTTATGATTTTGTCAACAGCCAGAGGACAATGTTCGTTCCGAATTGCAATGCCATTTCCCGAACATCCCATGGATTCCCGTGAACTCGCTCATCAACCCATCCGTCATGCGGATCGGCTTCGTACGTATAATATACAACAAGTCGTCCGTCTTTAAAAAGTCCGAATCCCTGTGGAGGTTTTCCGTCATGCTCATGAATCTTTGGCGGTCCGTTTGAAAAATCGTATTTTATAGTATAGATCGGGTGCGAGAACGGTAGTTCAACCAATTCCTGATCGGGAAACAGCTTTCCCATCTCGCGGCGGAAGGCAGCATCCATACCATAACAATCGTCTGCATAAAGAAAGCCACCACGCCGGAAATATTCACGCAGGCGCTGCCGTTCCTGCTCATTGAAAGAAATATTGCCGTGACCGGTTAAAAATATCATCGAGTAGCTAAAGAGCTTATCACTCATTATATCCACAGGCTCATAAGCCGGTTTTACCGGTACATTGGTATGTTCACGGATATACTCAAGTAAATTGGGTTCGGCACTCGGTCCGACATACCAATCACCGCCCCCCCGGTATTCCAACCTGCCGATGCGAAATGCGGATTCCTCCGCTTCACCGGCAAACAGATCCGGTATTCCAGCAAACATGAAAATCAATATGATTAGTAAAGGCCGGAAAGTCTTCCCTCCAAACAATCTCTGCATGTAGATCAACATCCCCACATTTTATTCAAAATAGTTAACAAAGCACGGTTTTTCACATCACATATAATATAGAAAAGGTGGAGGGGAGAAGCAAGTCTGGTCTAAGAGTCTATACTACATAAATAGGTGTGATAAAATTGAAATGGGGCTGCCCAAAAAATACAATTACAATACGGTGTCCCCCCTTGGCGAGGGGGGACTCTATATGAGGTCTTTTAACCGAAAAATACTTCGGCAACTTTATACAAACCGAGGTCAACTGTTTTCAGTTCTTTTGTTGCGTCCTGAATATCGACAGCCACAATTTCCTGTCCCCGCAATGCCGCCATCTTGCCATATTCTCCTTTTTTGGCAAGATCATAGGCAAACACACCATAACGGGATCCGAGTACGCGATCAGCAGCCGTGGGAGTTCCACCACGCTGGATGTGTCCGAGAATTGTTGCTCTCGTTTCAAATCCGGTTCGGTTTTCAATCTCTCCGGCAAGCAGGTTTCCGACCCCGCCAAGACGAACGTGACCGAACTCGTCAACTTCTTTCGCCTGGACAACAAAGCTATCATCTTTAGTTGAATCAATTTTTGCTCCTTCCGAAGCAACCACGATGCTAAATGTTTTTCCACGTTCGTGCCGTTTCTTTATAATATCACAAACCTCATCGAGATCAAACGGCTTTTCCGGTATGAGGATTACATCTGCACCCCCGGCAAGTCCTGAATATAATGCTATCCAGCCCGCATGTCGTCCCATGACTTCAACAACCATGACCCTGTTATGTGATTCTGCCGTGGTATGAATTCTATCAATTGCTTCCATTGCGATATTGATAGCAGTATCAAATCCGAATGTTACATCGGTTCCGCTCAGATCGTTATCAATTGTTTTCGGTACACCGACAACCGGCAGTCCTGCCGCTGCAAGTTTTGCGGCTACGCCGAGTGTATCCTCACCACCGACGGCAATAAGCGCATCAATACCAAGATTATCAAGTGTTTTTCTTATTTGCTTTTCACCATCTTCAGTTTTATATGGATTTGTTCGTGATGTTCCAAGGATGGTACCGCCGCGATGTAAAATTCCCGACACATGATAATGCGTGAGCCAATTTCCATCGCCTTCCATAACTCCTTTCCATCCGTAATTAAATCCGTAAATCACATCATTATTCATAAAAGCTTTCCGTGCAACGGCTCGTATCACCGCGTTCAAACCCGGGCAGTCGCCGCCGCCTGTGAGAATTCCAAATTTCATCTACTGTTACTCCTTTTCTACTTTAATGTTTCCAGGTTCCATGTCTTTAGTGTATCCAGAACACTATAATTCGTCAGATCGTAATGTATCGGTGTGATCGATACTTTTTTGTTATTGATTGCAATCTGATCGATGTCCTCATCGTTATCGAGGACTTGCAGTGATCCGGTTAACCAGTAGTATTCCTGTTTTCCCGGATCGAGTCGTTTCTCATAATAATCGTTCCAATTAGAACGACCTTGCCGCGTTACAACAACACCTTGAATTTCTTCTTCCGGAACATTCGGTACATTTACGTTAAGTAAGGTGCCCGGAGGTAAACCTTTTTCAGCGACAATTTTCGTAAGCTTCTGTGCAAATTTTGCTGAATATCTAAAATCGGGTCTATCATAGGTTGTAAGCGAAATTGCAATGGACGGTATACCCAGAATCGCACCCTCCGTGGCTGCCGAAACGGTACCGGAATAGATTACATTAACAGCCGTATTCGAACCGTGATTAATGCCCGACACCAATACATCGGGCGGGTTATCTTTCATTAAATTCCTGACGGCAAATTTCACGGCATCAGCAGGTGTGCCGTCTATTGCATACCCGAACATAGTACCGTTGACATGGAACGGATGGACGCGTACGGGTGAATGCATTGTGATGGCATGCCCGACTGCACTTTGCTGCCGGTCAGGTGCTACCACCGTAACATCACCGATCTCACGCAGCGATTGAGCTAATGAAAAAATACCCGGTGCGAAAATTCCGTCGTCATTCGATATGAGTATTCGTAAAGGTTTCATCATATTTTAAGTATAGGGTGAAACAATCGCTAAAAAGAGAATATATAATATACGGATATTTTCGGAGGTGTTCAAGAAATAGAAAACCGCAAGCGGACCAAATACTTGCGGTTTTCGGGGAGGATCAGGGCTACAGCAACTTATGAATTTCCTTGGGGAATAATTACTATAAAAAAACTTAATCTATATCACTTCACAAAGTACAATGTATAATTTTCTACAGTACCCTTACCAATGTTAACTAGATCTGTCTACATAAAACAACAAATTCAATGCCAATAAATGAATCATAGTAAAGAGACATTATAAACAAATATGGATGATTAATTTACATTACAATTGGCTAAATTCAACCCTGTGGCTAATAGTAATCACCAAGCCAAATGAATATATCACTAAATTTGCAATACCCAGTTTCTGGTGGGATGTCGGTTATGATATAAAATACTATATAATGAAGGGTTTAAAGAGAAGATTATAATATGGTAACAGGATTAACAGAATGGGTTAACGTGATTGTGGGTTAATTAAGTATATTCTGTTAATCCTGTTTTAAATAAAATAGCGGCGCTCTGTAAATCCCAAAAACCACTTACCTTCACATAATGTACCGGGAAGTCATTTTGTTACTTAAACTTTGAAAAATATTCATATTCAGGTCGGCTTTATTTATAAAACCATCGGCATATACTTCATTTGCAAGCTTTCGATACCGGTCATCTGCGTACATTGTTAAAAATATTACCTGCGTGCCGGGCAGTGAACGTTTTATGTTCTTTGCGGCATCAAAACCATTACACCGGGGCATATTGATATCCATCAAAATAACATCCGGATGTAAACTATGCGCCTGCTTGATGGTTTCATCCCCGTCACTGGCTTCTCCGACAACTTCAATGTTTTTGTGTTTTTTCAGAAATAACCGTATTGCACGACGAAATTCAGCGTGATCATCGGCGAGAAGTATTCGTACCTTTGTGCTCATATGTACATCCCGATCTTCAATGAAATATCAATTATTTAACTAATGCACTCAAATAATACGAACTAATCGCCCCTCCGACAATCCGGTACACTACGTATTTTTAAAAATACGGTGATCACCGTAGAAGCCACATAAAAGAAAAACGATGTAAATAAGATGATTTTGGTGAGTTTTAATGTATTGGGTATTTGGGATTGCATCTCTCCCCGCCAAACAGCCGGGCCGGGTTTAACCGTACTTGGCAGGGTATTTTTAACTAAGAATCAGATTTGCTTTCACCTGAAACGATACCGTGTTGTATGGCATATCGTACCAGAGTGGCAACATCGTGTATATCGAGTTTTTGCATGATGTTCGTACGGTGAGTATCAACCGTGCGGTGACTGATGAACAATTTTTCGCCGATTTCCTGATTGGTAAGGCCGTCTGCAACAAGAGCAAGTACTTCTTTCTCCCTGCGGGTTAACGGTAAATCAACGCCGGTGATGTCTTTTTGTTTCTCTCCCTCACGGCGGGTAAATCCTTCGACAAGAACCTCCGATACACGGGAGCTGAAATAGCGATCACCTTTTGCAACAGCACGAATTGCAGCGGTTAGTTCGTCTCTCCCGGCGGTCTTTACCACATACCCCGATGCCCCGGCTTTAAAGATCTGCAATACATACTCCTCATTCTCGTGCATTGTCAGGACAAGAATTTTAATTGCGGGGTATTTTTTCCGGATGATTCTGATTGCATCTATGCCCGACATCTTCGGCATTGCCAGGTCAATCACAAGAACATCCGGGGTATGTTCCTGAACGGCACGTATTGCTTCTTCTCCGTTTTCCGCTTCACCGACCACGGTAATATCCGATGCATCCCGCAGCAACATTTTAATTCCGCTGCGAATCATCGTATGGTCATCCGCTAATACTATCCGTATTTTCTTTTGCATATTCGATTACTCCGCTCAGTGGTATTTCAACAACTATATCCGTGCCTTTACCGGATGTTGAATCGACGGTAAATGTTCCGTTAAAATGCGCGGTTCGCTCACGCATACTGACCAATCCCATGCCAGGTACAACGTTTCCGTTATCATCGCCGGATCGTTCGTGCCCGACCTTTTCCGGATCGAATCCTTTCCCGTTGTCCTCGATCACCAGATTGATTGTTTTCGGTGTACGTATAACCTGTACATTTACTTCAGTCGCGCCGGCATGTTTTTGAACATTCGTAAGCGCTTCCTGCGTAATACGATACAGAGCGGTTTCGAGCTGTCCTTTTAATCGGGCTTCAAGATTGTGGGATTGGAAGGAGACTTTTATACCTGATCGCATTGAGAATTTATCACATAATACTTCGAGTGCAGGGATCAATCCAAAATCATCAAGTATACTCGGACGAAGATCATACGAAATATTTCGGGCTTCGGTAATTGCATTATCGAGCAATGCACGGATTTCCGCCATCTGTTCTTTCTCTGCAGACCTTTCAAATATATCGGAATCCTGTAAGACTTCAATATGAAGCTTAACGGATGTTAATAACTGACCGAGACTATCGTGAAGTTCGGCAGCAATCCGGCGCCGCTCTTCCTCCTGGGCCTGCATTCTGGTTTCGAATAACTGCTGTAAATTCTTTGTTTGTTGACGAAGCTGATCATATAATTCAGCATTCATTATCGCGACCGTTGCCCGTTCGGTAAAAGATTGAAGCAGCTTCAGTAATCGATCCGAAAATTCATATTGTTCCTTATACCCGATGGTGAGATGCCCGAACACGATGCTGCCACGCATCAAGGGATATTGTATAATAGTTACGATATTCTCATCTGAGAAAAAAGGAAAGTCATCTGCGGTGTATACCGATTCATCATTGAGATCATGGATAATCCTGGGTTCGCTTTCGTGATAAAATTCTTTCGCCTTCGGACTCAAGTGCATAAAGGTTGTAGCAAATTCCTTTTCATTACCTCTCATCGCAAGCCAGCGGTACGTTGCTTTTTCCGGATCGATCGTCAGGACTGCAGCAATATCCGCGCGCATCAATAACCGTGCGTGATACACGATCATATTAAGAACTTCGGATAGGTCGACGGTTGAAACAAGCTGGCGTTCAACTTTGTTGAGCATTTCCTGTTGCCACAACCATTGTGCCTGTTCGCGTTCGGTTGCTTTTCGTTCGGCAACATCACGAATAGCAAGCAGCACAGCAGGTTCACGGTTCCAGATCAAACGTGAAGAGTTAACCTCAAGATCTATTGGTTCATTTTCTTTTGTAAGAAATTTCATGTCATAATTGGAAAGAGTTTCTTCACCCTTGAGTCTTTTTGTATAGAGCTCTTCTGCAAATGTACGGCTCTGCGGTGCAACGAAGGAGGCAAAGTGTACCCGTGTGAGATCGTCATAAGAAGCATAGCCGAGCATCGAAACAGCCGTTGTATTCGCATATACAATTCTGTCTGCCTGTAAAATTAAAATTCCATCCGGAAAGTTATTGACTGCCGTTTCAAAACGGACATCGCCTGATGTCATTGTGTGATTTCGCATATCGAGCTGAATACCGACATATTCTTTAACTGTATCAGCTTTTCCGAAGATTGGATATAATTGCAAATAAGCAGGTAACGAAGTTCCATCCTTTTGCTTCTGTAGTATTGCACCGGCCCAGGATTTTCCTTTCTTCATAGCTTGTTCGATAGAATTTTCCTGCATATAGGTAGTATATAAAAATATACTCCGCCCGTACAGATCACGGGATTGCACACCTAACCACTTTGCAAATGCATCGTTGACATATACTATCTTTCCACCCGGATTAATAATAAAGGTCGGATCGCTGGATTGATCAGTATGATGAGCATAGAGCTGTATCGCACGGTTATTATCATCACGCTGTTTTATAGCGTAGTATAACACTGCGATTGCTGCAGCGAGTCCAATAAATGCTACAGCTAAAATATACACTGACAACTGTTCCATACGTTACGGTATCACAATCGGAAGAAGATAATTACAGTTACAATTTTAATATGATTCATTTTTATCAGGAAACTTTGCAGAACGCACATCGTCTACATATTGCTTGACACGCTCACGAATAAGCTTGCCCAGATCGGCATAGCGTCGTATAAAACGGGGGTGAAATTCTTCAGTCAGACCGAGCATATCGTTGATGACCAGGATCTGGCCGTCACAATCCGGACCGGCTCCGATTCCTATTGTGGGAACCGAAACGTGTTCGGTTACTTGCTTCGCAAGTGCAGCAGGAATTTTTTCCAACACTATGGAAAATACCCCTGCTTCCTCAAGCCGTTGCGCATCATCAATTATTTGCTTTTGTTCATCAGCCTGCGTCCCGCGTACTTTATACGTTCCGAAAACGTTTATTGATTGTGGTGTCAAGCCCAGATGTCCCATCACGGGAATACCGATCTCGGTTACGCGCCTAACAACATCGATAATCGCAGATCCTCCTTCGAGCTTGACGGCATCGGCACCTGTTTCTTTCATAACACGGCCGCAATTTCGCACGGCGTCTTCAACGGTTATCTGATAGGAAAGAAACGGCATGTCGGTGACCAGCAAAGCACGTTGAACACCTTTCTGAACCGCTTTTGTGTGGTATATCATTTCATCGATAGTCACCGGCAGTGTTGTCGTATTGCCCTGAAATACATTGCTTAATGAATCACCGACAAGAATAATATCGATCCCCGAAGCATCGAGAAGTTTTGCAGACACATAATCATACGCAGTCAATGCTGCAATCTTTTCATGTGTTTGTTTGCGTTCACGAATAGAGCGTGTCGTTAGCTTGCGGAGTTCACTACCTTTGGCCATTGTCATTACTCCGGATTATATACATTTTCATTCATCTTTGCAGTAAAAGATTCATGATCGAAGTCATCGAAATAACCGCCGGCAAGATGTTTCATAGCTGAATCTTTTAGATGTTTTTTTAGCAGATCATATTCAACCGGCTTAGTACTCAATTCAGATAGATCAATACTGGATTGCCGGATTATTTTCTTTAATTTTTGTCTATGGGAATCATCGATTGTCAGGAAATCTACAAGTTGCTGATGCGACGGACCGGTTAAAATCGAGCCATGTTGGAGAGCAGTAACTCCTCCGTCAGGGCGGGCGTACCGGCGCTGTGCACTGCCGACCAGTTTTCTTCCTGCAATCTGTATTTCATAATCACTGCTTGCTGTAAAACAGGAAACCGAATGTTTCTTCCGGTAAAAATCTGAGAAATTTTGATTACCGGCAGCAAATTCAACTTCATATCCTGCTGCCTGTAACGCCGAGGCAAGCACTCTGCTTATAATTTCATACACCTCATCAACCCTTTTTCCCGTAGCATCCATAACGATACTATAGGTAATCTCCTCTGCGTGAAACACAGCACGTCCTCCGGTGGGTCTCCGGACAAGATCAAAACCGGCATCGTTTAACTTTCCTATATCGACATCCCCGTAATGTTGATGATAGCCGAGTGAGAGCGTATATGGCGACCATCGGTACAATCGAAACACAGGCTGGCGGGTTTCGGAAAACCAATAACGTGCAAGCCAATCATCGAGCTGCATATTTTCTGTACCGCTTCGAAATCCTGAGTCAACAAAAATCCACGGAGTCATGATCAACGGACTTTTGCAGGAACGATTCCGCGTTTACTCTTCTGTATAAAGTCGATGATAGTATCTACCTCGGGTATCTTCCCATCCATTGAAGACAGTTTCTGAAGTGCTTGTGAAACATTCATCTTCGATCGATATAGTACATGATAGGTGTCGGCAATGGTCTGAATCGTATTGGGGCTGAATCCTCTTCTCCGCAAACCGATAAGATTTAATCCTTCATATGACAACGGTTGACCACCTGCCAATATAAACGGCGGCACATCTTTACTAACCCTGAATAATGCTCCTATCATCGCGCCGGTACCGATAGTTACAAACTGATGAACACCGGTTAACCCACCAATGATAACGTGGTCGTGAATTGTTACATGCCCTGCAAGATTTACCGAGTTAGCGAGTATTACACCATCACCGAGTACGCAATCATGTGCAACGTGTGAATACGCCATAAGCAAACAATTCTTTCCCACCTTCGTTTTCTGGGTTTCTTTGGTTCCGCGGTTAACGGTCGCACACTCACGAATTACCGTCATATCCCCAATCTCAACAATAGTGGGTTCACCTTTATACTTCAAATCCTGGGGAGGATTACCGATAACAGCTCCCGAAAAAACACGAACACCGTTCCCGAGCCGTGTGCCCGATGCGATCACCACCTGATGACCGATAACGCAATCATCACCGATGATCACATCGTTTTCTATTACTGAATAAGCCCCTATTTCTACGTTATTTCCGAGTTTTGTATCGGGGTCTACAATCGCGGTTGCATGAATTTTTGAAGGCATTCAATATGCTCATTTAGATTGTTATTATTTTTCGTCTTGTGTAATTTTTTGACCGTTACCGCTTTTTTCCGGTGTATTCTGTTGAGGATCGTCAATAATAGCAGCCATCATTTCAGCTTCGGCAACCAGCTTGCCGTCGACATATGCTTTACCCTGAACCTGGCAAGTCCGGCTCCGACGGTTTACCATTGTAACTTCATAGATAATTTGATCACCCGGGAAAACAGTCCTCCGGAATTTTGCATTGTTAATGCCCATAAAAAAGACCATCTTTCCATCGGTATTATCGGTGCCGTTCAGCAACAAAATACCGCCGGTCTGTGCCATACCTTCGATGATCAGAACACCGGGCATCACCGGATAATCAGGGAAATGTCCCTGGAAAAACTCCTCATTTGCGGAGACATTCTTTACCCCGACAATTCGTTCTTCCATTTCGAAGTCGATAATTTTATCGACCAGCAGGAATGGATACCGATGAGGTAATATTCTTTTTATTGCATTAACATCGAATACATATCCTTCTTTTTTCTCGTGCTGATACTTGCTCACAAGTTTCTTCTGGCGATATAAACGCTTCACCATCCGCGCAAACTCGATATTGTGTGCATGGCCGGGCCGTGCAGCAAGTATCTGCGCTTTCAGGGGAACCCCTATAAGCGAAAGGTCACCGATCAGGTCGAGTAGTTTGTGTCGTGCCGGTTCGTTTTTATATCGCAGCGTATTATCGTTTAATATTCCGTTCTTACCGAGTATAACCGAACCTGCTATACCTAACTTCTCGGCAATTCGTTTCAACTCATCATCACTGAGATTCCGATCAACGATGACAATTGCGTTATCGAGATTGCCGCCACGTATTAGGCCTTGCTCATATAATTGTTCAACTTCGTGGAGAAAGCAGAACGTTCGGGCAGGAGCGTATTCCGACACAAATTCCTGATCAAGGCTAAAGAGACTTGTATGTTGACTACCAAGCGCCGGATTCTGATAATCGACCATGATTGTTACACGAAAATCATCGGTCGGGAGTGCAACGATATCAACACCTTTTTCTTCATTTTTATAATGAACGGTCTGATCGATGATGAGATAATCTTTCGGTGCGTTTTGTTTTTCAAACTCCGCTTTCAACAGAGCATCGACATACGGTTTAGAGCTGCCATCGCCGATGGGTGGTTCATTATTATCCAGTTCAATGATCACGTTGTCTATTTGCAAACCGACCAGTGCAGCCATAACATGCTCAACGGTATGCACCTGTGCATCGCCGATTGCGATTGTCGTTCCACGCGATACATCCACGACATAATCAATATCCGCCGGGATTTCCGGTTGGCCTCCGAGATCAATGCGCCGGAAACGGATACCGGTATTTTCCGGTGCCGGTTTGAATGTCATATTGGTTGTGTTTCCGGTATGTATTCCCACACCGGAAAAGGTAACCGGTCGTTTAATGGTTCGTTGTTGAACTAACATACATTCCTATTTTTTTATTCTTGTGATGAATTCGTGTCTTCTGATTTGTTCTTTATTCTCTCGAGTTCTTTCTTCAGATTTTGTACATCGTTCATAAGCTCAGGTAAATTGCGGATAACCGCTTCAATGCGAAGTGAACGGCTGAATTCTTTTGCAGGATAGCCGAAATATGTACCTGATTTTTTAATCGATTTCGGAATACCCGATTGCGCTGCGATTGTCACATTGTCGGCAATCTCGACGTGGCCGACAATGCCAACCTGACCGGCAAGAATACACTGTTTGCCCACTTTCGTGCTGCCTGAGATGCCGGTTTGAGCTGCAATAACGGTGTTGTCGCCGATTGTTACATTATGCGCAACTTGTATGAGATTATCAAGTTTTACACCTTTTCCAATTCGGGTTTCACCCATAGTCGCACGATCAATCGAGCAATTCGATCCGATCTCCACATCGTCATCAATGACTACAATACCGGTCTGCGGAATCTTGCTATAGGTACCATCCTTTTGCGGGGCAAATCCGAACCCATCACTCCCGACAACCGTTCCGGAGTGAATAATAACCCGTGCACCAATCCGGCATCCTTCCCGCACGGTAATGTTTGGATAGAGGGTTGTGTCCTCTCCTATCCGGACATTATCACCGAGTATTGTACTATGCGCCACAACACTCCGCGCACCGATCGAGCAATTCTCTCCGAGAACTACGTGTGCACCGATTCGAACATCATCGGCTAACCGTACACTTTCAGGGATCACGGCTGTCGGATGTATACCGGGCGGTAAAACTTCCGGCGGAGGATTAAACATCCGTAATACAAATAAGAACGCAACGTACGGGTCATCGACTTGTAATACCACAGGAGGGGTTTCCCGGCGGGGAAGTTTTTCAACATCGATTTTTTTTGATATGATTACTGCAGATGCCCTGGTCGAATCAAGATATTTTTCATACTTCTGATTTGCAATAAAAGTAATTTCCCCTGCATCGGCCTCTTCAATTTTTGCGATACCGTGTATAGAAATGCCGCCATCACCGATTATGTTTGCATCAATTTTTTCTGCTATTTCATGAATGGTCATGGCGGCATGCCTTTATTGCATATCGATTACTCTTTGAAGAACCTTCTCCGTCAGATCATATTGCTCATTAGCATACATTAATAAAATATCACCGCTTTGATCGAAGACATAATCGTATGCTTCCTCTTCTGCGATTTCCTGGATAGCAAGAAATATTCTATCCTGAATCGGATGAATTAATTCTTCCTGCAAATAGAAGAGTTCACCTTCCTGGCCGAATTTTCTATCGCGGAATTCTGCAATCTCCCGATCGAGTTCCATAAGTTCGCGTTCAGCTTCTGCCCGGCGCTGATCACTCATAATGAGCTTACGCTGATCATACTCCTCAAATTTTCGCTGCCAGGTTTGTTGCATTTGTGATAACTCATGCTGCCACTCGCTGACAATTTCATCGAGCTGGCGCTGCGCTTCCTGTGCTTCGGGTAACTGATCCATTATTGCATCGGAATTAATATAGCCGATTCGTAATGATTGCGCCCCGACAAGCGCAGGTATAAGCACTATTATAAATGCGATTAAAAATACTTTTTTCATCGTCATCACCCGGTCTAATATAGTTTGGTGTTATTGACTACCACGCTTGAGGTAATCAAGTACTTTAAAAGTAATATCAAAGCGCCGTTCGGCGTACAGAAGAACCGGGACATCGTCTGTTTTGTCAAGTACAAAGTTGAGATTTTCTTGTTGGGCAATTACTTCTATCGCATCAAGAATCTGTTCGCGGATAGGCCGGAAAATACGTTCCTGTTCGTTCACGATCTCTCCACCCTGACCGAATTTCTCCATCCGGAACTGATTGATTTCCTGTTCAAGCTCAAAGAGTCGTTGTTGTTCTTCAATTCGTGCCTGTTCGGTCATCATTTCCTGCCGCGCCTGGAAGTCATCATATTTTTCTTGCAGTTCCTGAAACCGCTCACGCAATTCATTTTCCCAACCAACAACAATATTTTCAAATTGACGCTGTGCTCGTTGAGCGTCCTCGTACTGCACCATAATGGTACCGGAATTCACGAACCCGAAACGTAAATCCTGAGAATAGACTTGCTGATCAAATGCAATGGTAAGTACCAGAGCAATTGCCAACGATACAATCCCTGAATAGAGAATGGTTCTTTTTTTCATCACAATATACCTCAATTAATGATTAATGATTAATTATTATCGAAATTATATTACCTCATACCCTGTCCCTGACCGAACTGGAAATGAAATTGCCATCCATCCGGTTGACCGTCACGGGGCCATACATCATCGAAACCGTAAGCATAATCAAACCCGATCATTCCGAGCGGTTGAACGAGCATCCGTACCCCGACACCGGCTGAACGTCTGAGATCGCCGAAATCTGTACTTTCAAAATCAGTCCATATATTACCTGCCTCAAGAAAACCGATCAGGAAAATCGGAATCGGATTTAATGTTGGTGCGAAGCGAAGTTCAAGTGTATGCACTGCCATCGTTTTACCACCTACCGGGTTACCTGCCTGATCACGCGGCCCGACACGCCGGTCTTCGTAACCGCGCAATGGTGTAACGTTGAATTGTCCGATACCTGTTCCACCCATAAAGAATAATTCAAGCGGCGGTATTCTCGTCTCATCGTTAAACGGGAATAATGCCGATGTTTTTGTTTTCAATGAAAGTGCGAATTGATTAGAATTAAACATCGGTGTATACCAATTTGCTTCGAAAGTATGCCGGTGAAATTCTACTGTACCCGGCAGCAACGGTCCGCCCGCCATTTCACTTGTAATTGAAACATTGCTTCCCCGCGTCGGGAATATCGGATTATCGACACTGTTTCGGCGAATTATTTGAGCAATGCTGAATTGTGTCGTTACACCCGGCGGGAATATGCCCCGTCCGTCGATAACGTCGTTACGTTGACCGCGGACAATCCAATCGCCGCGGAAATAATCATCGGGCCACGTTAATCTCCGCCCTATTCTTACCGATCCCCCCGTCTGCCGTAAATCATACAACCACATATAGCGAGTATCGTATACGTTTACACCAAATAAGGTCGGGGTATCGTAGAGCCATGGTTCGGTAAATGAAATACTAAATGTACGGTAACTTCCTGCTTCTCCGAATTGCCAATCAAACGTGAGTTGTTGTCCGCCTCCACCGCGCAACGGACGCCGGAGATCAAAATTATTAAAGCTCAATCCAAGGCCGCCGGTAAATCCCCAACCCTGAGCGTATCCGACCGAGGCATTGAATGTATCGCTCGATTTTTCCTCAAGGTTGTAAACAATATTTACTGTTTCATCATCCTCAAGGTACTGATTGGGTTCCATTGCTTCAGGATTGAAATAATTTAATTGCTGCAATTCCCGGATACTCCGAATTAAATTTTGTCTTGAATAATAATCGCCGGGTCGTGTATACAGTGCTCTTCTTATGACGTTTTCACGGGTCTTCGTGTTACCGCTAATCAGTACCTGTCCGATCCGGAACTGATTGTTTTCCTGAATCCGTATCCGGAGATCGATGCTATCGGGCGGAACACGTATTTCTTCGGGCTCTGCATTGAATGCCAGATAGCCGTTATCCATATAGAGCGATGCAACATCACGTTGCTGCTGATCGAAGAACATATTTCTTTCAAAGCGCTCCATATTGTACACATCGCCCTTTTCAAATCCGAGCCGTTCAGTCAGGCGTTCATCTTCATAAACAGTATTACCTAACCATTCTATATTTCTTACATAATATCTCGGGCCTTCATCCACACGAACGTGGACATACATATTCGCATCCTCATAGTATATAGAATCACTAATGACATCGGCATCCCGAAAGCCTTCTTTTTGATAGTATCGAACGATCTCATCGAGACCTTCCCGGTATTCGTCATGATCAAACCGGCCACGCGTCCAGAATTTCCACCATCTTTTTGTACTGACACCCAGTTCACGTCGTAATCGGCGATCGCTGACGTATTCATTACCTTCGAACGTAACACCACGAACGCGGATATCGTCACCCTCGGTAATGTTATACCTCAAAATAACCCGGTTTATTCCGGCATCGGTTGCAGGTATAATCTCGGATTCTATTTCTGCAAGAATGCGTCCGCGTTCCTGGTATTCATCTTGTAAATTTTGTTTAAATCTGTTCAAATCCTGCGGTCTCAGGACTTGCCCTCGTGATATGTTGATTGCCCGGCGCAGATCCCGCTCCCGGACATTTTCATTTCCGCTAAATTCAACTCGTTCGAGGCGAGGATGTTCTTCGACTTTTATGACAAGATACACACCGTCATCGGTGCGTTGCTCTATCTCAATACTGATATCACTGAAGATACGCAAGGCATGAAGTTGTCGAATAGCCTGTTGTGTTCGATCGCCCGGTATGGTAATTTCATCACCGACACGTAAACCGGAATTGGCAATAACAGCCGATGCGTCTGCCGTGACATTTCCTTCAACAGATACACCGAGTATCCGGTAGCGTTCGGGCTGTTGAAAATTTTGTCCAAGCCCTTCGACTGAAAATACTAATATATACGCTAATAGAAGAGTTATGACCGGAAGGATATGCCAGCGGGTTTTCACAAAAATTCTTTTATGTTCCCGTAATTGTTTCATATATTTTTGCTGCAAGACTCTTCTCTCCTCCATTGGACCTCCTTCGTACTTGTTCGCTCACGAGACCGAAACGCCGTTCCCGCGATTGATAATCTCTGATTGCTTCATATAGATGACTCCGGCGAAACTCGGGCCAATATTTCTCACTGATATAAAGCTCTGAATATGCAAGTTGCCAGAGCATAAAATTACTTATCCGGTACTCGCCACCGGTTCGTATCAACAAATCGGGCTCAGGCATTCCGGCTGTTGTGAGATTGTTTGCCAAGAGCGATTCGTTAATTTCATCAATTTTTATCTCACCATGTTTAACTTTTTCTGCAATAGCTTTGACTGCTTGCAAAATTTCCCAACGACCGCTATAGCTCAGTGCAAGATTAAGTGTCAGCCCGTTATTTACTTTTGTTAGTGACATTGTTTCCGCCAGCTTCTCCTGCACTTCTATCGGAAGTTTGGCAATATCACCAACAGCAGTAAGACGTACATTATTTTTATGCAACCGGTCCGCCTCATCACGAAGCGAACTTAAAAGCAAACGCATTAGTGTTGATACTTCATCCTGAGGGCGATTCCAGTTCTCTGTAGAAAATGCATACAACGTTAAATATTCCACGCCAACTTGCCCGCAAGCTTCAACAATATCACGTACTGAGCCGACACCCTCACGATGTCCTGCAACTCGTGGTAAGGCTCGTTTCTTGGCCCATCTGCCGTTCCCATCCATGATAACAGCTATATGTGCCGGGATATCACCCGAAGCTCGAAGCTCATCCTGAATTTTCTTATCTTCTTCCGTCGGTTTGTTCGGTGCCTCACGTTCCAAAATATGCTGCCCCCGGTCCTTTGAGAGTTAGACGTATCTATATTTATCTTTGTTACATAGTCAGAAAATTAAAATTAAAACATTTACTGTAGAAAGTCAAGGAAACGGTATATGAACATTTTTGTGTAAGATATTGATTTTAATTGTAGTTACACGAAATGCGACCTTTTATACCTGTTTGACTTTTCCTGCATTAATATCTATATTTTCTCATTAATGTGAGTAAACATATAAATTTTATGAAAGGTGCGCTATGAAAGGAATGCCCAACATGCAAAATATGATGAAACAAGTGCAGAAAATGCAGGAAAAAATGGGCGAAATTCAGGCAGAGCTTGAAAATAAAACGGTATCAGCCGAGGCTGGCGGCGGTATGGTTAAAGTGACGGCAAACGGTCGTCAGCAAATCGTTAAAATCGAGATGGAAAAAGAGGTTGTCGATCCTGAAGATATTGATATGCTCGAAGACCTGATCGTCGCTGCTGTGAACAAAGCACTTGAGGAATCAAATAATATGGCACAGGAAGAGATGTCAAAAGCAACGAGCGGTATGATGCCGAATATTCCGGGTATGAAATTCCCCGGCATGTAAACTCCTATGATCTACACCTCTCAATCAATTGAGATTTTGTCCGATCATTTATCGAAGCTGCCGGGTATCGGGAAAAAGACCGCGCAAAGACTCGCACTGTTCATTCTTAAATTACCGGATGAGGAGGTCAAGTCTCTCGCTAACGCACTTATTCAACTCAAAGAACGGGTAAAGTATTGTTCGGAATGCTATAACATTACCGAGGAAGTTCCTTGCTCCATTTGCAAAAACCCGAAACGCGATCGCTCGATAATTTGTGTTGTCGAAGAACCAAAAGACGTTATGGCAATTGAGCGAACGAACGAGTTTCATGGATTGTATCACGTTCTCGGTAGTTCGTTGTCACCGCTTGACGGTATCGGTCCCGACGATTTAAAAATAAAAGAATTGCTTGAACGCATACAACAACGTACGGCCCAGGATCCGATCGCTGAAATAATTCTCGCACTCGATCCGAATGTGGAAGGTGAGGCGACAACTGTATATCTTAACAAACTACTTCGGCCGTATGAAATCAAACTGACGCGGATCGCCCGCGGCTTGCCGATCGGCAGCGATCTTGAGTTTGCAGACCAGGCAACACTGGCACGCGCTCTCGAAGCCCGGGTAGTTCTCTGATCGGTCGATATCAATATTGGTCGAAAGCAATAAACCAAAAAGTAAATATCTAATGTACCTATGCCACGCATAGTTATCCATACCGTGCTGTATCTCGTGTGCCTGGTGGTATTGATCTCCTGCGACCTATTTGAACCGAGAACACCTGAAGAACCGACCGCAGCACGCGGTAATTTCATTCCACCTACCGAACCTGAATTAGTCATTGATAATTTAATTAATGCTATACGCGAACGAAATGCTCAGCACTATGTGCAATGTTTTGTTGACCCGACAATACATGATATAGAGTTTGAGTTTTATCCGACCCAGAGAGCACTCAATCAATTCGGTTCATTTGACGGGTGGACTGTTCAGGATGAGCGGAGCTACCTTGAAAATCTGATAGCGAATGTTCCGGATAATGCAACACTCACTCTGAGTTTACACGACGGCCGTTTTGAAGGTCAAACCGCGAGCGAAGCAATATATACCGCTTCATACCGGTTAACCGCCGAACATACAAACGACGGCTTTCAGCATTATGTATTCGAGGGTACATTGCAATTCGATATGTTCGCCGATCAATCAAGTAACTGGGTGATTTTCAGATGGGAGGATCGTGCCTTCGAGGAACAACGCAGTTGGAGTGAACTGAAAGGTGCATTTAAATTATAAATTGTCTATGAACCGGCAGGTTATTTATATCGGAATTATCGCGGTCATTTTTAGCAGTTGCATCAATCCGTTCGCTCCGTCGTTTGATGACTCTCCTGATCCGGGCCGGGATATCCTCGGAGATCAAACAACCATTGACGGTGCATTTACAAATTTCAAGCTGTCATATACAACCCAGGACACATTACTGTACGGCCAACTGCTTGCTCCTGATTTTGTATTTGTCTATACTGATTACGATAGAGGTATCGATGTATCGTGGGGGCGTGATGAGGATATGCGGGCAACATACCGGATGTTCCGAAACGCTAATAACATCGATCTCATCTGGAATGAGATCATTATGCAATCGGGCGATTCATTAAAAACTATGGTGCGACGATCATTTAATCTGACGATATCGTTCTCAGCAGATGACATTGTTCGTATCGGCGGCTATGCAAATATGCAGTTCGAGCGTAGTGATCCCGGGAATAGCTGGAGGATTACCCGCTGGATTGATGAATCTGATTTTTAAAATCTTTGTACACATAACATAAAGATTATCCACAAACTGAGGATGTTATTCTTTAATGGGTTACGTACTTCGTGAAGGTTTTTCCGGTTTTAAACGGGCAAAGCTGTCAACTACAATATCGATTATCACAATAAGTATATCATTACTGCTGCTCGGTACATTTGCAGTGATTTTTGCCAATCTGCACGAATTAGCCGATACGTTGCGTCGCGAAGTTCAGGTTGAAGTTTTTTTGCTTGATGATATTTCAGTTAGTCAGCGCAACCGGATCAACGAACAAATCGGTGCACAATCCGGTGTCGATTCAATATCGTACATATCAAAAGACGATGCAGCAGAAATATTCAAGGAAGAATTCGGAGAAGATATATACAGTGTGCTGGATTTTAATCCCCTGCCCGCATCCTTTCGTGTCTCTCTTCAACCTGACTATGTACATGCCGATTCTATAGCGACTCTGGCATCATTCATTGAGACGCTTGAAGGAACTGAGTCCGTACAGTATCGTCAATCACTGCTTGAAATGCTCACCGATCGTATCCAGACTGTTGTTGCTGTCTCGATCGGCGTCGGCATTCTTCTGGCAATATCTGCAATATTCTTAGTATCTAACACAATTCGTCTTACCATATATGCTAAGCGTAAATTAATACAGACAATGAAACTTGTCGGTGCCACACGCGGCTTTATTCGGAAACCATTTCTCCTTGAAGGTTTTGTGCAGGGCTTGTGCGGAGGTGTGTTGGCTGCAATATTGATCTATATAATGCTCTATTTTATCAGTAACTATTTTTCCGAGCATCTGATTGTACTCGGGGATTATGAACTATATTTCTATGGTGCTGTCTTACTTACCGGCAGTATTCTCGGACTACTCGGTAGTGCAGTTTCGATCAGACGGTTTTTGCGGTAATGCTACTTGACTTCATTACGGTACTTTTATAACTTGTACAATATATAAACAAACCGGAGAAGTATTACAGTCAGCACCTTATCGATAATGGTATTTCCTACTGTCTCGTAACACTTCTCACACCACGCGCAGGTTTATCTTTATGAACCAAATCATCTCACCACTCGCTTTTCTAACCAAGAGCAAATCAAGGAGTCAATTCCTATGTATGAAAAATCACCAACGAATGAATGGATTTCAAATGTAGTGCGTTACAGGAAATTCTCAGGAAGCTGGGCGTGGCTTCTGCACCGCATTACCGGACTCGGCTTAACGGTATATGTACTTGTCCACATTAATACGCTCGCATCACTCCAGGAAGGTCCCGAAGCATTTAATGCAAAGATGCAGGTTTTTATGCAACCCCATTGGTTATTTGCTGCGTGGATTCTTTTCGGACTCGTCATCTACCACACCCTGAACGGCATCCGTATTGTAATCATCGACTTTGGCAGAGGCGCTAAATATCATAAACAATTATTATACGGTGCCATCGCAGTCGGGCTTGTCGTCTTTCTCTGGATGGGATATATCATTTTCTTCGGTCACTCTGACCATGATTTCCTGTCCTATGCCGTTTCTTTCTTTTCCTGAATATGATCAAGGAGTTTTACCATGGAATATAAATATATAGGATCACGCGCGTCCGGGTCGATGAGCTGGTTTCTTCAGCGCATCAGCGGTGTCGTGCTCGTAGTTGTCATGGTCGGGCACTTTATCCTTATGCACTATAATCCTGAAATGGGACACTTATACGACCGGGTCTACGAACGAATGCAGAATCCATACTACCAGATGTTACAGATTGCATTTGTAGTGCTCGCCCTGTATCACGGATTGCAGGGTGTATGGAACATCTACAGAGATTTTAAACTACCGTCCTGGCTTAATATGACGGTATTGAGTTTGCTGATATTGCTCGGGATAGGATTCGGGGCACTCGGTATAGCAAACATCTTACATTTTTAATGCTCAAGAAAAAGGAAATTAAACCATGAAACTATCACACGATGTTGTTATTGTGGGAAGCGGATTAGCGGGATTACGGGCAGCACTTGAAGCATCTCAATATTACGATGTTGCCGTCGTTTCGAAACTCTTTCCCCTTCGCTCGCACTCAGGTGCAGCCCAGGGCGGAATCGCGGCGGCTCTGGCAAATGAAGAAGAAGACCATATTGACTGGCATTTCTTCGATACCGTAAAGGGGTCGGATTATCTCGGTGATCAGGATGCAATCGAACTGCTCGTGAACGATGCACTCCCCACACTCTTTGAACTCGAACACTTAGGAACCCCATTCAGCCGAACTGCCGAAGGCAAAATCGCCCAGCGCAAGTTTGGCGGTCATACGAAAAACTACGGTGAGGCTGCTGTGCTCCGTGCTTGTTACGCTGCCGACCGTACCGGGCATGTTCTCCTCCACACATTGTATGAACAATGCGTCAAAAACAATGTGAAGTTTTACAATGAATATTATGCAGTCGATCTTTTAGTTAAAGATAATATAACCAGAGGACTCGTTGCATACGATATGCCGAATGGAAGGTTTGTTTCGTTCCACTCAAAAGTGGTAATGTTCGGTACCGGTGGATACGGACGTGCATACAAGATCACATCAAATGCACACGCGAATACCGGCGACGGTTTGGGTATCACGGTGCGCGCAGGTATTCCGCTTGAGGATATGGAGTTCGTGCAGTTCCACCCGACAGGTATTTATGCGTACGGTATTCTTGTTACCGAAGGAGCGCGTGGAGAAGGCGGGTATCTGTTAAATAATGACGGCGAGCGCTTTATGAAACAATATGCCCCGAAAGTAATGGAGCTTGCCCCGCGCGATCTTGTATCGCGGTCGATCTGGACGGAAATAAATGAAGGACGTGGTATCGACGGCAAACGATGCGTCCACCTTGACTTACGGCATCTCGGTGAGGAACGCCTCAAAGAACGACTCCCGGAGATCATGGGATTTTGCAGAAAATTGGTCGGCGTAGATCCGGTTAAAGAACCGATTCCCATTGAGCCGACTGCACACTACTCGATGGGCGGCATACCGGTAACGGTCGATGCCGAAGTACTCGCCGACGGTATCGATAACAAAGTCGAGGGTTTTTATGCAGCAGGTGAATGTGCATGTGTTTCAGTGCATGGTGCCAATCGACTCGGTACCAACAGCTTGCTTGATGCAGTGGTTTACGGCAGACGCGCCGGCAAATCGATTGTAAGATTCCTGAATGAGAACGGAACCGTGAAAGCTGAGTATGTCGAGGATCAATTCAAAGCATCGCTGGACAGGGTTGATAAAATTAAGAATAATACCGGCACCGAAAAGGTCGGGACACTGCGTAATGAATTACAGGCAGTAATGAATGAAAAAGTCGGTGTTTATCGCGATGAAAACAATCTGAAAGAAGGACTGACTAAAGTTGAGGAGCTGGAGCAGCGGTTTGCAAATATACAGATCGATGACAAAGGAACGGTTTTCAACACCGACCTCGCCGAAGCACTTGAGCTTGGCAATCTGCTCGATTTTGCCCGGCACATCGTAGCCGGCGCGCTTAACCGTCACGAAAGCCGCGGCGGGCACGCCCGCATCGATTTTCCGAAACGCGATGATAACGACTGGCTGAAACATACCATCGCACTTCGCAAAGACGACGGCACTATTGAGTTCACTTACAAACCGGTCGTGATTACAAAATTCCAGCCGCAGGAAAGGAAATATTAATATGAAGATCAAACTTAGATTATTCCGTTACAATCCTGAAACCGACACCAAACCGCATTATAAAACCTACGAAGTTGAAGCGGACAAGAAAGAAAAGGTACTCGATCTGCTGCACAGAGTGAAATGGGAACAGGACGGCACACTTGCCTTCAGGCGATCCTGCGCGCATGGCATATGCGGTTCGTGCGCTATGACCGTCAACGGTGAAAATATGCTCACCTGCGAAGCGTTGATCGGCAACCTGAAAAAGCAACACACCATAACGATTGATCCATTACCATCGCTTCCCGTGATCAAGGATCTCATCGTAAATATGGACACATTCTACCAAAAATATACGGTGATAAAACCATATCTGATCAACAATAATCCTCCACCGCCAACGGAACGTTTGCAAAGCATGCAAGAACAGCGCTTGATAGATGAATCCACCTGGTGTATAATGTGTGGTGCTTGCAGCACGAGCTGTCCGTCGAACTGGAGCAACCCGGACTTTCTCGGACCGGCCGCTTTACTGAAAGCATACCGTTTCATATTCGACTCGCGCGATGACGGTGCCGGTGAACGTCTGAATATTCTTGATCACAGTGACGGCGTATGGCGCTGCCGGACAATCTTCAATTGTGTGGAAGCCTGTCCAAAAGAGATCGATGTTACCTTTCATCTCTCGCAACTGAAAAAGGCGATCGTAACCAGAGAAATCTGAAATAAATCAATTTTTCTTGAAGCCAGAGGCAAAACAATTTTGGGCAATACCATTTCTTGTAATAATTATGTTGCCCTTCATTGTTTTGCCTTTATATATACCATCACACTGTTTCCTGTCCCGCCTTCTCTATTTCACCGCTTGATTATTATTTCATACTTTAATACCTTTAAAACAATATAATTGCGATCTGCAGACACCTTTTCTGAAAAATTCCATGTTTCACCGTCACGCTATTAAGTAATGTTAAGAGGAATCAAAACATGCCTTCGTTAAAATCAGCAGCATGGACAAGCGTCGGGAAAAAAGTATTTACCGGAATAACCGGCATACTACTCAGCTTGTTCGTGCTTGTTCACCTATTAGGAAATCTTGCGTATTTCGACAGCGATCCTAATGCCATCAACAGATATGCACACTTCTTGCATAGTCTTGGTGCGCTGTTTTACCTAACCGAGATCATTCTCCTTGTAGCGATCGTGCTGCACATTATACTCGGTATCGTGATCTATCTCAGGAGGAAAAAACTCCGACCGGTAGATTACGCAGTATCGGCAACACGGGGTGGCGAGAGTAAGAAAAATTTTAGTTCAAAAACCATGATATGGACGGGTATAATTCTCGGCATATTTATAATCTTTCACCTGCAGACATTTAAATGGGGACCCGGTGTGGAAGAAGGGTACGTCGCTACCGAAGCGGGGGAAGAGATCATTGTTGATGGCGAACCCCTTAAGGATGTGCATCAACGTATCACCGACGTATTTAAAAAAGAGGGATACGTCATCGGTTATGTTTTTGTAATGATATTACTCGGTTTCCATCTACGGCACGGAGTGTGGAGCGCCTTTCAGTCTCTGGGAGCAAATAATCCACGCATATCACCAATCATCTATACGATTGGCGGTATATTCGCCGTGCTTATTGCATTTGGTTTTCTCTTTCTACCGATCTACATTTACTTTTTCGTCTGAATCATATCTTATAGAGGATCATAATGAAACTCGATTCTAAAATCCCTGCCGGTCCCGTTCAAGAAAAATGGGATCGCCACAAAAACAGCATAAAGCTTGTCAATCCGGCTAACAAAAGAAAATTCACTATCATAGTAGTCGGTACCGGCCTTGCCGGTGCTTCAGCCGCAGCATCGCTTGGTGAACTCGGCTACAATGTCAAAGCCTATTTCATTCACGATACATCGCGCCGTGCCCACAGTATCGCAGCACAGGGTGGTATTAATGCAGCCAAGAATTATCCAAACGACGGTGATACCATTGAACGGTTGTTTGCAGATACCGTCAAAGGCGGCGACTTCCGTGCGCGTGAAGCAAACGTATACCGGCTCGCACAAGTGAGCAATGCAATTATTGATCAATGTGTAGCTCAAGGTGTACCATTCGCGCGGGAATACGGCGGTTTACTTGCTAACCGTTCATTCGGAGGTGCACAGGTATCACGAACATTCTATGCACGCGGACAAACCGGTCAGCAACTTTTGCTCGGTGCATACAGTGCTATGATGCGTCAGGTTGAAGCCGGAAAGGTAAAACAGTTCCCCCGCCGTGAAATGCTCGATCTTGTCATTATCGACGGCAAGGCACGCGGAATCATTACCCGTAACCTCATTACCGGTGTTATAGAACGGCACGAAGCAGATGCGGTGCTATTATGTACCGGCGGATATGGCAATGTGTACTACCTTTCAACAAATGCTAAAAACTCCAATGCTACCGCCGTCTGGCGATGTTACAAACGCGGCGCAGCCTTCGGTAACCCCTGCTTCACACAGATACACCCCACGTGTATACCGCAATCGGGAGACTATCAATCCAAACTCACCTTGATGAGCGAGAGTCTACGGAACGACGGGCGTGTATGGGTACCGAAAAATAAAGGTGATAACCGCCATCCGAGTGACATTCCCGAAGAGGAACGCGATTACTATCTTGAACGAAAGTATCCGAGTTACGGTAATCTTGCACCGCGTGACATCTCCTCGCGTGCCGCGAAAGAAGTCTGTGATGACGGGCGTGGTGTCGGCGACACCGGTCTTGCCGTGTATCTCGATTTCCAGGATGCAATTAATCGTCTCGGCAAAGATGTAATACGTCAGCGATACAGCAACCTGTTCGATATGTATCAACGCATAACCGATGAAAATCCGTATGAAGTACCGATGCGCATTTATCCTGCGGTACATTATACAATGGGCGGTCTCTGGGTTGATTATAACTTAATGAGCACAATACCGGGGCTCTATGTGCTTGGTGAAGCGAACTTCTCCGATCACGGCGCAAACCGCCTCGGTGCAAGTGCATTAATGCAGGGTCTTGCCGACGGATATTTTGTAATTCCTTATACAATTGGAGATTATCTCGCATCAACCGAACTGCCAAAAGTTACATCCAATCACGATGCATTCGCCGATGCAGCTGATGGTGTTCAACAAATGACGCAAAAACTGCTTGGCATTAACGGCAGCAAGACTGTTCTGCAATTCCATCGCGAGCTCGGTAAAATTATGTGGAACAATGTGGGAATGGCACGAACGAAAAAGAGCCTGCAAGATGCCGTCAAGAAGATCAAAAATCTGCGCGAAGAATTCTGGCAGAACCTTAAACTCATCGGCCGCGATCAGGAACTCAATAAAGACCTTGAATACGCAGGCCGCCTCGCAGACTATTTTGAACTGGGCGAACTGATGGCACAGGATGCGCTCCATCGTAACGAATCATGCGGCGGCCACTTCCGCGAAGAGTACCAAACAGAGGACGGAGAAGCATTGCGAAATGATAAAGAATTCGCATACGTTGCTGCCTGGGAATATAAAGGTGAAGGTAAAAAACCTAAGCTACACAAAGAACCCCTGAAATTCCAGGCTGTTAAACTTACGCAACGAAGTTATAAGTAAAATTTATTCGGAGAACACACTCAATGAAACTCAATCTGAAAGTATGGCGGCAAAAAGGACCAAACGACCGTGGCGGTTTCAGGAATTACACCGTCGAGGCAAACGAGCATATGTCATTTCTTGAAATGCTCGACTTTTTAAATGAAGATCTCATAGCAAACGGTGAGGAACCGGTCGAGTTCGATAGCGATTGCCGCGAAGGAATCTGCGGATCGTGCGGTATGGTTATCGATGGCATCGCACATGGACCCTGGCAGGGTGCTGCAACATGTCAGCTCCATATGCGCCATTACCGGGAGGGCGATACCATAACAATTGAACCATTCAGGGCAAAGGGTTTTCCTGTCATTAAAGATCTTGTTGTCGATCGTAGTGCATTCGACCGTATTATGATTGCCGGCGGCTATGTATCGGTTAACACCGGAGCACCGCCGGATGCGAATGCAATTCCAATACCACAGGACAAAGCCGAACGGGCTATGGATTTTGCCGCTTGCATCGGATGCGGTGCATGTGTCGCAGCGTGTCCGAACTCATCGGCATCTTTATTCACCGGTGCAAAAATCGCGCAATATTCACTTCTTCCACAGGGTGAACCCGAGCGTAAACGGCGTGCACGACGAATGATCGACCAGATGGAACAAGAAGGATTCGGCGACTGTTCGAACTACGCCGAGTGCGAAGCTGTTTGTCCGAAAGAGATTTCCATTGAAGCTATTGCACGTATGCGGCGTGAGTATATGAAAGCGGTATTCTGAGAATCGGTAGACAGTAGACTAATAAATGTACAATTTAGAGGAGTACGCTTAAAATCCTGCTGTAGGGATAAAAGCGTGCTCCTTTTTTTATTCCAAGTATGAAAAGACACATAATCACGCCAAAAAAAATATTTCAACCCGTTCTCAGGTTGACACTTCACACATCTGCTTCCAGTTTGCTGTATTCATTGAAATATATTAACTTACACATTATTAGGACATTACACCCTTTACAAACGATATCAACAAACTTTACGGAGAGATGTAACGTGCAGCGACGTATTGTATTCATATTTTTAGCAGTTATTCCCTTCCTCCTTTTTCATCTGTCAACTAATGCGGCTGACACTCTGATAACCGAAGACCGGGACACGGTGATAACTGAAGACCGGGATACTGCAATTATTGATGATTTTGTACTTGCAGTGCAACTCTTCGATGAGGGGAATTACAGCCTTGCAATGGATCATTTCAGATCTATTATCGAAGAACATCCGCAAACCTCACAGGGTATCGAATCACGCTATTATCTCGGTATGATATACCGCCAGCTCGGGCAGGAGGAAAACGCACGGATGACATTGCAAACATTTGCGCTAACCTTCCCCGATCATACACGGGCTCCCGATGCGTGGGTACAAGTCGCCGCTATATATGCCGACCAGGAACGGTTTCCCGATGCAGGCCTTGCGCTTGAGCGTCTTTTTCAATTTCATCCCGACCATGAGATCGTACCAGATGCGCTGTTTAAAGCAAGTACTTATTTTGAAAAAGCAGGCGACCGGAATAAATCCGATGAGTATTTACGTCGCATCATACTGCGGCATAGTGGTTCGGGTGTAATTCTTGATGCAAGATTGCGGTTCGGTCAATATCGTCTCGATGCCGGTGAGTATTCAAGAGCCGGCGACGTATTCCGGAGAGTTATTTCGGAAATTCCCGATCAAGCAACCGACAGCCGGTCTGTAAGTATGCGTGCCGAAGCTATACTCGGTCTGGCTCAATCATATCACAACCTCCGTGTATTCGATCGGGCACATGAGGAATACAAACGCGTTATGGATCGATACAATACCACCTCTTCTTATCCGAACGCCCTGCTTCACCGCGCAGAACTCCATCAGGAACAGGGTCAACATCTTGAAGCAGTAGATCTATTCCGTCGGGCACAACGTTCTACAGAAGGAACCGCCGATGAAAACAAGTTATATGTAGCTCGCCGTGCAATGCTCGGTATTGCTGAAAGTTATAATGCACTCGGCGATTACTCCAGCGCCGCAACGTTCTTCGATCTTTATGCACGACAATATGCTTCAGAAGCATCCAGGCAGGAACTTATAACAATCTGGCAGGGTGCCGCACGAAGTAATGAGGGAATGCGAAATTTCTATCAAGCTATAGACTGGTGGGATCGAATTATCGGTATCGACGCACCCGACGACAAAAAAGAAGAGGCATACATCCGCTCGGCAATGAACAGAATTCAAGCAGGTCTTTATCGGGATGCGGCCGATAAATTAAGAAGATATGCTGAGCTCTATAACACACCACTAACTGCCGAGGCATTATTTCAGTTAGGTACGTTAGCCGAAGAGCATCTTAACGACCCGCGTAAA
Source organism: Ignavibacteriales bacterium (assembly GCA_003568415.1). GTDB lineage: Bacteria > Bacteroidota > Ignavibacteria > T3Sed10-11 > T3Sed10-11 > T3Sed10-11. Next base: position 6,824 of record PWXV01000058.1, on the reverse strand, counting down.
GCACTATCGGTCTATGAGGAACTTGCATACCGTTTTCCCGAATCACGTTTCATTGACGATGCATTGTACGGCCAGGCACGAATGCAATTAAAGATCGGTAACGATCAAAACGCATACTATATCGTGCAGGAATTTCAAGAACGTTTTCCGGGAAGCACGTTATTGGTGGATATTGCTGAGCTAAAAAAAGAACTTGAAATTTACCATTTACAGGATCGCGACGGCGGATTTCAGAATATAACAATGCTTATGAGCGAGATGATCGCCGGATCGCCCCGCGGTGAGCTAGCGTTCCAGCTTGGCGAGATATATCTCAACAAACTAAAGCAATATCCGGAAGCGGCACGGCAGTTTGAAACCACTTTATCTATGGAGCTGCCGGACGATAAGAAAACGCAGGCAGAATATCTTTATGCGTATTCGCTTTACCGAATGGCACAGCGTTCCGAAGACCGCAGATCTGAAGCACTTGCAAAACTATCCGATCTCAGTAACCGACCGGCTCGCGCACCTCATAGTGAGACAATTTCTTTTTATCATCTCGATGTGTTACGGTCGGTAGCCGGACCGGCAGAATTTATTAATACAGCGGAAAAGTACATTGAAACATTTCCACGTTCGGATCACACACTTACAGTACGCATGATGCTCGCCGAAACCCTGGAAGATATCGGTGAACGAACCAATGCCGTAGAAAAATACAAACAGATAGTGCAGCAATATCAAAATCAACCTGCAGCCGGCGATGCAACGATTCGGCTTGCGAACTATCATCTTGCTGCGGGGGAAGAAAGCCGGGCTGCCGATTTATTTATAACATATATGCGCAGGTATTCAGGCAGCGCTTATATAGCTGATGCAATGCTTTCGGCAGCACAACTCCACCAGACTAACAACCGGTATCGTGAGGCCATCGAGATATACACACAATTTGTCCGTAATCACTATTATCATAACAAGATCAATGAAGCAAGAAAAGAACTTGCTCGTGCATATAAAAAAGACAACCGTAACCGTGAAGCAGTTGAGTTATTCGAAGATATAATTGCAATACATGAGACATCATATTTTAACCCGGTCGATGTGCCGGATGCGATACTGTATGATGCAGCAATCGCAGCTCACCACGCAGGGTTGGATGGTACCGCTATCGAGTATTTTGAACGGTATATTGTGCGGGACCGCTCATCTGACCGGGCGGGTATTGCGTCACTCATACTCGGTGAATTATACAGACAGCAGGGAAAAACACAGGTATCAGATTATCATTTCTCGCGTGCTTCAGAGATCATTACCGGCGGAATAGCAAATAAAGATATTGCAGATCTTCTCTATCTCAACGGCAGATACGAACTGGCAGCTCCCCACCTCCGCGCGGTTGCCGAACATGCCGGATCAAACGATGTCAGGAAAATCTACCATCGACGTGAGATAATCGCCCTCTTGCGTAGTAATAATGTCGATGATGGAAGACGCCGCATTGAGGCATTCAAATCAAATTATCCGGATGAAAGCGATATAGCAGCAGAGTTCGAATTTGAAATTGCAATGCATCGTTTCAGGACAAGAGCATACGACAATGCGGCGCGGGCATTTCAACAATTTATACAGGAACACCGGCGACATGAAAAACTGGCCGATGCACACTTCTATCTCGGAAGGACGTGGGAGGCAGTTGGGCGAAGAACCGATGCGAGAAATAAGTATGAGGAAATATTACAAAACTTCTCAAATGCCGAAATAATACCGCATGTTCATCTTGCCTACGCAGGACTCCTTTTACGGAATGAACAATTTATCGACGCGATCGATCATTATCGTATAGTTTCCGAGAAAGCCTCTGACGATGACGGCTTAATGTATTATGCAATTCAGAACCTTGCCCAGGCATACGAAGAGATCGGATTTCACGAAGCGGCACTTGAACTGACCGAAGAGTTTATCGAGCGGTTCCCGAACGATGAAGCAGTTATCGATAAAAAAATTAAAACGGGAACATTATATCAGCGCACGAATCAATACGAGCGCTCGATATCTGTATTTCAATCACTCACGCTTTATGCCGACCGCCCACTTGAAACCGAACTTCGATATTATACCGGTGATTCATATCATATGATGGGAAATTATAAACGGGCAATACGGGAATTCAAAACAGTTACCGAAATTGATCCGCGCACAACACAACTCGATTGGACCGCAACAGCACTCTACATGGCCGGTCAATCATATGAACAAATGGATAAACCGAACGAAGCAATCGCAATGTATCAGGAAATAATCGATCGGCGCGGGATTGAAGGGCAATATAAAGCAGCAGCCCGGCGCGAGATTGAACGCGTGCGTAATACAATGAATGAATAAAAATTGAAATTAAAAATTAAAACGAGAATACTATGTTTGTGTACGAAACAGAAAACATCATCCGGAAAGTTCAAAACAAGGTCCTTGGCTCACACGACAGTGTGAGTTTGCGATCTATTCTATCGGCACCTATTCACGATTCGATCAAGGTGTATTTCCGTGCAAGCATTGCCGATAAACACGGGAGCCCGAAACGTTTTCATTCGGAACGTGCACCGGATATTGAAAAACTTAAAACCGAGATCGACTTACTCCTGCCGTCAAATTATACCATCAACAAAGATACCTTTACATCGCTACTGACAGACGCGGTACATTTTCAATTTAATTATCTTTGTCGTCCGCGTTGGACTATGAAAGAATTCTTCTTTCAAAATTCATCATCGCTGACAGTCCCGGAATTACAACAGGGGTTTCTGTATTTTTCTGCATACGATTTTTATCCCAAGGTTCTCTTTCGTTATTTGCAAAAGAGAAAAGTAAAGCATATAGACGGTGCATTATTCGATGATATTATACTGAAAATAAACCGGCTTGTACTTAGTGATGCTACACCGGATGATTTTACAGCGTTACTTAAACCGCTCACCGATTTTGTCAGTTACGGCCGTGAAGACAAAGATGAAGCAATTCCCGAGCGGGCTCTTATGTTATTCTTTGGTGATATGGGATTTGAAAATATTCGACAGCATCTGGAATCAAGCTTCAATAAAGACGGTATAGATACGGTCACACTTGATGGTTTACGCGATTATCTCAGCAAAACACCCATTTCCCCTGACACAGATATTGAGAAACCAATTGAGGATAGCAAACCAGATGACAGTGAGATTGATCAAAAATCCGCACACACACCTCTCGATGAACCACGTGATCAGGAATCAACCGTTAATGATCTTGAATATCAAGATGAGCCAAGTATTGAACATCTTCATGAAGAAGAAGATATTTATAAGGATGTAAAAGAATGGGAAACGCCGGATGATGAGGATAGCAGTGAATCGGAGCAACCACCCGTCATAGAAGAACCGATCGAAGAAGAGCCGAAAGATGAGACATTGGATATAGAATTGGAAGAACAAATTGAACCCGAGTCCGGGACCGCTGATAAGACGCAGGAATCGGAAGACGACGAATACTTTCGGCCTATTCAAAAGGATGAAGATAGCAAAAATCAGGAAGAGTCCGATGAAATTGATTTACTAAAACAACCCATCGATACGGCCCGCTCTGAAGAAGAAACTACAGAGGAACAACAAAAAGATGATATCGATGATGAAGCCATTCAAGAAGAATCTTACGAGGATGAACTTATCGAGGAGAAACCCCGGGAAGACGAACCACGTGGAGAAGAATATCAAGATGATGAGCTGATGGAAGAAGAAATTCAGGAGGATGAACTGATACAGGAAGAACCTCATGGTGAGGAACCGCTTGAAGATGAGATCTTCGAAGAACCACCTCGAGAAGATTCACCGATTGAGGAAGAAACTTTTGAGGAAGACTTGTCTGAGGAAGAGCAGCCTGAGCAAGAACCACTCGAGGAAGAACCACTTGAGGAAGCCCCGCCTGAGTATGAATCACTTGATGAAGAATCCCTCGATGAGGAATCGTATGAGGATGAACCTGCTGAGGAACAAAAACCCGGACGACCTTCATCAACGATGCCACCCCTTGATCTACTCATTGATGATGACGAACGAAAACGATTTGTACGGAGACTATTTAATGGGGACATGGCATATTATAATATCGTTATCGAGACATTGAACAAAATGACGTCCTGGAAAGAAGCGTCGCTGTATATTGATGAAATCTTTCTGATGAATGGTGTTGACCCCTATTCAACCGACTCGGTGAACTTTACTGATAAAGTATATACGCGTTTCAGTCATAAATCGAAATATAAATAGCATGAAATTTATCGATACGGCGACAATATCCGGCGAAGGCGGTCGCGGCGGTAATGGATGTATCAGTTTCCGTAGAGAGAAGTATGTTCCGAAAGGTGGCCCTAACGGCGGTAACGGAGGAGACGGTGGTAATGTTATCATCAGGGCAGACCGCAACCTCAGCACTTTGCTTGACTTTCGATATAAACGGCATTACAGAGCAAAACGCGGTGAACACGGTAAAGGATCGAATAAACACGGGAAGCGGGGCGAAAATGTATATTTGCGAGTACCGGTCGGTACTGTAATCCGGGATGAAAAAACCAATCAGATACTAGCCGATCTCACCGAACACAATCAGGAAATAGTCGTTGCAAAAGGCGGCCGGGGCGGAAAGGGTAATGCAGAATTTGCCACCCCAACCAATCGTGCACCGCGCCACGCCGAACCCGGCAGTGAAGGCGAAGAGCGAACGATCATATTCGAGCTTAAACTTTTAGCTGATCTTGGCCTGGTAGGAATACCGAACGCCGGAAAATCGACACTCATCTCAAGGATTTCGGCTGCAAAACCAAAAATTGCAGATTATCCGTTTACAACACTCGTACCAAATCTCGGTATTGTTACTGTCGGTGATTTTAAAACATTCACTGTCGCCGATATACCCGGTTTAATCAGCGGTGCCCATCAGGGTAAAGGTCTCGGGATACAATTTCTTCGCCACATTGAACGAACAACCGTGCTTGCCTTTCTCATTGAAGCAACGGATGAAAAGCCACATGAAACATTTGAAACACTTGTCGATGAACTCCGGCAATTCAATCCGGCAATCCTCGAAAAATCTAAGATACTCGTGTTCACTAAATCCGACATTATCGGCGAGGATCACAAAAAAAAGCTTGCATCATTTTCGATAAGTGGCGATATTCCAACCATCGTTATATCGGCAGTTACCGGAGATGGAATATCGGAATTTATAGAACTTGCGTGGGAAAAATTATCGCAAGAGCGGGCTGCAATCGGGAGTCCGTAACTTATTATAAAGAAATAATTTGTAAAAAATATACTGCTTGCCAATCACCATCTTTTTTTGTAATTTTGATTATGCACAATATTTAACCGTAGTTCAATTCATCTCACCGAAAATAATGATAATTTTTGCTCTTACTCATACTACACCCGCTAAGAGAGGTTCCAACCCCCTCAGACTATCAATTATTTTGACAGACAAATCGAAATTGTGCCTTAATGTCGAATCAATTCATAACGGAGAAATATCATGGATACATTTGAACTTATAGAAAAGAGTGATCACGAGCAGGTAGTATTTTGCTCAAATAAATTAGTCGGTTTACAGGCTATCATTGCAATTCACGATTCATCGTTGGGGCCAGCACTCGGCGGTACCCGAATGTGGACATACGAAAATTCCGAAGCAGCATTGAAGGATGTATTACGATTATCACGCGGTATGACCTATAAAGCATCAGTTGCCGGATTAAACCTTGGCGTCGGAAAAGCTGTAATTATTGGTGATCCGAACAAAGATAAAACAGAAGATTTGTTTAGAGTTTTTGGTCGATTTGTTGAAGGTTTGGCGGGACGGTATATTACGGCAGAAGATGTCGGGACCGATGTGGAGGATATGGAATTTGTTCGTATGGAAACTAAATATGTGACCGGAATTTCGCGAGCGCTGGGTGGCAGCGGTGATCCATCACCGGTTACGGCATATGGAGTCTATGTCGGTATGAAAGCCTGTGCGAAAGAGATTTATGGAGATGATTCACTTGAAGGCAAGACAGTTGCAGTGCAGGGTGCCGGTAATGTGGCAAAATACCTTTGCGAACACCTCGCTAAAGAAAATGCTAAAATTCTCGTCAGTGATATCTATGAAGAGAAAGTAAAAGCGGTCGCAAAGGCGACCGGCGCAAAACCGATCGATCCGGATGCAATTTATGAGGCGGATGCAGAAATATTTGCACCGTGTGCGCTCGGCGGCATTATCAATGATGAAACAATACCGAAATTGAAATTTAAAATTATTGCGGGTGGTGCCAACAACCAGCTGCTCGATGAGAACAAACACGCGGACGTTTTACGCAAAAATAATATTCTTTATGCACCCGATTACGCTATAAACGCAGGCGGATTAATAAACGTCTCAAATGAGTTCGAAGGATATAATCAGGAACGAGCGCTTAGACAGGCCGAAACAATTTATCAAAGAATCCAACAAATATTAGCAATTTCTAAAGAACGCGACATAACAACGAGCGAAGCTGCAAGCCGGCTGGCTGAAGACCGGATACGTGCCATCAGTCAGGTTAAACAGATTTATGCCGGATCATCAACATTCACCGGCAGATTAGGTGAAACAGCAACGCGGAGGTGATAGCTTTACACGCGGAGTCTGCTCAAAAAGCAGGCTCCGCGCATTATTATTCACTACTATTTATGCCTTATACACGACGACTTGTACGCGAAAAAACCCTGCAAGCATTATACGCATTAGAACTATCAGACGATACGAAGGAACACATTTTTTCGTATACTATCGATCAACTA
>PWXV01000256.1 GCA_003568415.1 Ignavibacteriales bacterium | reverse complement strand
CACACCTGAATTTGAGGGGTTATTGCGGGAATTCGAGGGAAATGTATGACATGCATAAACATTTCTCATTACAAACGACCGGGAAACCCACCTTGCCATTGATTCTTTTCCCCGTTATCTTACCTATATGACGCAATCAAAACAAAACCTTATCGGATTAAGCAAACAGCAACTTCGTGAACTGGCAGTTTCGCTGGGGGAGAAGGCGTTTCGCGGCGATCAGATGTTCCGGTGGATATATCACGATCAGGTTCAATCCATTGATGAGATGACAAATATCTCGGCTGCCTTCCGTGAGGTGCTGAAGCAACATACGGCGATAACACCGCTTACTATTGATAAAAAGCAGGTATCCGATCATGATGGAACGATCAAATTCCTGTTTGCCCTTGACGACGAATTGAAGATTGAAAGCGTTCTCATTCCTCCGAGTGATGTACAGGAGATAGCGGAAGATATGCGGCGATTAACGCTCTGTATCTCGTCACAAGTCGGCTGCCCTGCCGATTGTAAATTTTGTGCCACGGGAACAATGGGTTTTTACCGCAATTTAACTGTCGGAGAGATCATCGGTCAGGTGATCGAAGCGCAGCGGCACGCTCCGCGGCGTATCAGTAATATTGTTTATATGGGAATGGGCGAGCCGATGCTCAATTATGATAACGTGATGAATTCGATCGATATCATCGGCGATGATGAAGGGATCGGTATCAGTCCGCGCCGCATTACCGTATCGACCGTCGGGTATGTGAAAAAGATAAAACAAATGGCTGATGAAGGGAGTAAAGCAAAGCTTGCCATATCCATCCACACGCTTGACGATGAACTCCGGACCCGGATCATGCCCATTAACCGGAAACATAATGTCGAAGAATTGCTTGAATCGGCGCGGTATTATTGGAGGAAGACGCGCCAGCGGGTGACGTTTGAATATATTTTCTTCGATGGACTGAATGATACGGAGCGGGATATAAAAATGCTGAAAAAGCTGTCGGGGAAAGTGCCCTGTAAATTAAACATCATTCCGTTCCATCCGATTTACTTACCCGAGAATTCCGAAATGAAGGATACCTTCCGTTCACCGGATAGCGAGGCATTGCAGCGATTTGTAGAACGGTTACGAAACGAATGCGACTTTCCTGTGATGCTGCGCAGCAGCAGCGGTATCGATATCGACGGGGCATGCGGTCAATTGGCGGTGAAGGAGGATGAGGTTGTTTAAAACAGTATATTTCAGGGCTTTCGGTGAATGTTGTTGATGTTATTTAAGGTAAAGAAATAGTATAAAAAAACGTCCCGGCCGCAGAGGCAACCGGGACGTCGGCATGCATGGTCCTTCCGTTAGTTATCCCGCTGCAGGAAGTGTGACCACGAACATATTTCCGCTGCCGGTATCGAAATCAACATCGAAATGTCCTTCATGCTGTTCAACGATATGTTTTGACATTGCAAGCCCGATCTCGGTTAACTTCAAATCGGGAGATAATTCTCTGATACCGTTGTCTTTTTCATTGAATATTTGTGTGAGACCGTTTCCGGGAAGTCCTATTCCGCTGTCTTTTATTGTAAATATGACTTTTCCTCGGGGCGATCCTTCAGAATGATCGGTCTTCATATTACCGGTAACCGATATCGATCCGCCGCTGAGTGAGTGTTCAAGAGAATAATCGAGAATATTATTGAATACCTGAACAATGCTGTCGGGTTCACACATAACCTGCGGTAAAGGACGGGTAATCGATTTTTCAACTTTCAATCCTTTGGGCCGTGCGAGTATTTCATACCGTACACAGACACTTTCTGCAAGCGGTACAAGATCGGTGAGTTTTCGTTCTTGCGAAAATGCAGCGTCCCCGCTAAGCTGTGAGAGTCCTGAAAGATGGCGCATCATATCAATTGTTTTATCTCCTAATTTTCGGGCATAGTTGAGGAGATATGCCTGTTCTTTCGAAACAGGTCCGGAACGTCCTTTACTGATATGTTCGATGATTGATGATACAGAATGCATCGGGCTGAGGAGGCTGTATAACGCAATCGAAGAATAATTCTGTTGCAGTTCCTGAAGTGAATTCCTCAGTTCGCGCTCGCGTATCAGTGTGTTCAAACGCGTCACCAGTTCGGTAGGGTGAATTGGTTTGACGAGATAATCACGTGCCCCGTTTTTCAAGCATTCGACAGCAGTCATAAAGTCTGCAAATCCGGTCATCATGATCACTTCTGTTTTCGGGTACTCCTTTGCAATGCGATTCAGCACCTGAATACCGTCCATACCCGGCATCCGGATATCAAGTAAAACGACATCGGCAGGCTTTTCTTTGAATTTCTGAAAGGCCTCATCACCACCGGCAGCAATTTCAACTGAAAAACCCGCTGCTTCCAGCCGTGATCGCATGGTCATGCGCTGGAGATCTTCGTCATCGACAATAAGTATGTGTTCTTTCATAACATCTATGCCCTTAGTTTAGTTTTGTTGTGCAACTGGTACTGTAAAATAAAATGTAGTTTGTTTTCCCGGGTCACTGGTTGCATGTATTGTTCCGCCTTGTGCCTCGATAATAATCTTGCAAATAGAAAGACCGAGGCCGGTTCCCTTTTCAGAGATCGATAGTGCAGAAGCGGTTTGTTGATACGGTTGAAATAATTTATTGATTTCATCATCATTAATCCCAATGCCCGTATCGGTAATACTGACCTGGATGAATGTTCCATGTGTTATGTCCCCGTTTTTTCCGTTCTGCACTTTTGCATCGATTCGTACTTTTCCGCCGTGCTCGGTGAATTTGAGTGCGTTCTCAAGTAAATTGAGGAATACCTGTTGGGTCTTTTGTGCGTCAATGTACGCTTCGGGTAAATCCCGGCCGACTGCCTGTTCCAGGGCGATCTGTTTTTGTTTAAACTGGAACTCAAACTTTTTCATAACATTTTCGATGAGCATATGTAACGGAACAGACTCGCGATACAAAGTAATGCTCTCGGCATTATATTTTGATAAATCGAGAAAATTATTGATCAGTGTGAGCATTTGGTCAAGCGATACATCTGCCGATGTAAACATATCTACATGATCTTTCTGAATAACCTTCCCGGGTTCAAATTCTTTTAATAAATCGACTACACTTTTTATACTGATCAATGGGCTGCGGAGATCATGAATCAGCATTGCCATAAAATCAGTTTTTGTTTTATCGAGTTCTTCTTTTAATTGTTGCATGCGTATAAGCATACGTATACGAACAAACAGCTCCTCGACCTCAATCGGTTTTGTAAGATACTCGTCTGCACCTAATGTAAATCCTTTTTCGATACTATCCGGTTCTTTATGCTGTGCGGTCAGCATAATTACCGGTATTGGTGATGTAATCGGATTCATTTTGAGCTGTTGCAATGTCTCGAATCCATCCATACCGGGCATTTGAATATCCAGAACGATAATATCGGGAGTTTTCTCTTTTGCAATTGCCAGGCATTTCTTTCCCGAGGTCGCCCGGAGTAAAGTGACCGGTTTTCTCTTGAGCGAAAACTCGATAAGGTCAAGATTGTCCTCGATGTCATCGACAATCAAAACGACCGGATATTTGGATTTTGCTGAACCGTTGGATTTCATATAACTACCTATATTACTGACTTGCCGTCAGCATACGTTTAATCGAATTCAATATTATATCGTGCGAAAATTCTTCTTTCTTTAAATAATGCTGGATATGTGCATCCAGATAATCTTTTTCTTTGCCGGTTAATGCTTTTCCCGATAGTATAATGACCGGTATATCATGGAGTGAATCATGAGCTTTGAGTTCATTAATAAATGAGAACCCATCCATTTCCGGCATCACCAGATCGAGAAATATTATTGCCGGTTTTTCTTCCTTGACCATTGTAAGTGCTTCGATGCCGTTATCGGCAGTTTTTACATTAAAACCATCGTGTTCTATTAATTCACGCATCACCATCGAGAATTCTCTGTTATCATCAACCAGCAATACATATTGTTCGGGCGTATTACAGCTTAATTGTACAAGTGATAATAATTTATTCGCATCGACCGGTTTCGGCATAACATCGATTGCGCCGAGTTGCAGAGCAAGCGGTTGGTTGTCGACAATAGAATGAATGATGACCGGTATATTACGTGTCTCGGGCGATTTTTTCAATTCCCGAAGTACCTGCCAGCCGTCTTTCCCCGGAAGAACAATATCGAGTGTTATAAGGGACGGCTTGATTTGACGCGCGAGCTTTATTCCTTCCTCACCAGATGATGCTCCGGTTATTGAGTATCCTTCAGGTAAGAGGAGGTTTTTCAATATTTCAATTGCGTCGGGATCATCATCGATACACAATATTGTAAAGCCTTCATGGTTATTAATTATTTTATCAGGAGTAATAGATTCTCCAGTTTGACGTCGCTCACCATTTCCATTGGCATTTGTATCGTTTGAGCCCGGACCGGGAATAAGGACGGGCGGCACGGAAAAAGTAAATATCGATCCTTTACCGGGTCGACTCTTGACCGTTATTTCACCGCCAAGCAACCGTGCAAGTCGTCGTGCAATCGGTAATCCGAGTCCCGTACCCTTATACTTTCTCGAATTACCCGAGTCTATTTGCCTGAATTCTTCAAAAATCCTTTCAAGATGCTCTTCTGCAATACCGATTCCCGGATCACGAACCTCAAAGTACATCATTCGTTCACGATAGTATACCCGTAAATTAATGTCACCTTTATCAGTAAATTTGATGGCATTACTGAGTAGATTAATTAATATCTGCTGGATTTTCAGTGTGTCCGTTTTCAAAGCCGGAAGTTTATTTTGTATATATATTTTCAGACGGATATCTCTTTTATCAAACAGCGGATCAATTGTATCAACAGACTTTTTGACAACATTTCTAACGCTGTCTGTATTTACCGAGAGCGACACTCTGCCAGCCTCTATCTTTGATAAGTCAAGTATATCATTAATAAGCTGTAACAGATCTTTGCCGCCTTTTAAAACTTTATTGAGTGCATTGCGTTGATCATCATCTAATGGAGTTGCACCCGGTTTTAGCAGCGCGGAACTATAACCTATTATTGAGTTTAAAGGTGTTCGCAACTCATGTGAAATACTTGAAAGAAAATCCGATTTGATCCTGTATGCTTTCTCCAGTTCCTCATTTTTACGGTATAGTTCTTTATTTTTGTGTGCGATCACAAGTGAAAGGTTCTGTGTCTCCTCATAATGCCGGGCGTTGGTAATTGAAACGGCAATTTGCGGCAAAGATTGATAAATGATTTCATTCATCTCATCGGAAAATTGCTCCGGTGCGGCAAGAACCAGAACTCCAAACGTGCGTTCACGAAATTCTATAGGTATGGCTTTGACATAGGTATTTTGCTCAGCCCGAAGTCCCGGCAGTATCAGATCGCTTCCTTTAGTGAATTCCAGGTCTATTTGCTGATTGGTTGCTGCACATTTTCCGATAAACCCCTCATTACATCGGACACTATGAGCTGAAGTTCCATTGGTTTCAAACCCCAGACTGTTAATTCGCTCGAGTTTGTTCGTTTGTCTGTTTACAAGATAGATCGCACCGGCATCCGCAACGGTATGATGACAAAGATGCGATAAACTGCGAGCAGCAACTCCGTGCACACTCGAGGTACTGTTCAGACTTGTGACAAAATCTGAGTAAATCTTTAATTTTTTAAATTGTGAATATAATAAAACCGACATCGTGTTAAAGTTCCTATACAAATCACCAAGCTCATCATTGCGATCTACATCTATTGGTTCAAATGTGCCATCGGTTAATCGTTCGGTACTTTCGCGTAAATTGCGAAGCGGTTTTACGATCGACCGCGTTAACACAAGCCCGAGAACGATTGCAAATATAACAATCAGAATGTTGACGATATAAATATAGGTCGGAATATTCCGGCTGATTTGGGCGGCATTGTTTATATTGGATTGATGTTCGGTTATTCCTCCACGATAGAGTTTTCGTAATACATTTCTTGCATAGCTTAAATCGGCATTGTTTAAAGCCTGCGACTCAAAACGATACGCATACTGTAGTGTGTCGGTGTCGGACACCAGATCGCCTCTTGCAATTTGCTGCGTGCCTGTTTCTCCCGCCCACATCGAAAGATGTTTGGCAGCATCATGTAATAACCAAACCGTTGCACTGTCAGATGTTGATTCTATCATCTTGTTAAGACGTTGCTTTGCTTCCCGCAGATGTTGTTCATATCGAAATCGCGCCTCCATGGCTCCGGTACGCGCATATGTTTCGGCATAAACGGGCAGATCGGAAAGATCGAATAAAACCTGTTCGAGGTCACTGAGAAAACGTGCATCTTCACCGGCATATTGAAAATCGGATTCAATATCACGCAATACAAACACGGTCACTAACGTCATCGCCGTGATGATAGCGATGAGCAAGCCGAAGTTTGCCAGAACTTTCCAGTATAGACGCGATTTTAACATAGTATCATAAAGTTTGAGAACTCAGATGATCACGTAATTTTTTTAATTGATCATTGATAACAGTCATAAGTTGATAAAAATCAACCGGTTTCTTTACAACTTCTTCATTCGGTTTTGTGAATTCGTTTTCTATTTCATCAAGTTGATTATACTCGGCGAACATGATAAAAGGAATATAATTGAATTTTATATTTCGCCGGAGAACATTGAGCAAATTCATCCCGCTGTGTTTCGATCCGGGGAATTCCGTTTCAGATAAAATTACCTGAGGATTTATAACTTCCAGTTTTTCCAGTGCAGCCTTGGGTGATTGGGTAGTAACAACAGCGAACCCTACCGATTTCAATCGATCGGCAATATCATTTCGATTCGTTTCGTCAGAGGACACAAGTAAGACGGTTCCCTGAAATTGAGTAGAGACGAGATCATTCAGGAATCTCGACTCGTATTCCATATATTCTTCGAGTGATATATTGTATTGTTTCCGTAGTTTTTCAAGCGAAAGGGCTTCTTTCCGAGATACTTTATGTTCGGCAATGGCTTTTTTAACTGCCCGGCCGTACATATCCAATTTGATTTCACGGACCATCTCGTTTTTTGTCGATTCCGGAATTGAAAATAGCTCGGCAAGGTTCTGTAATTCAGATTCCTGCTCGCCTGTCGGAGCACCTCTCTGCCAGGCTTTTTCCAATGCAGTCCGGTAGTGTTTTACGCCCGTTTCTATTTGCTTTTGTTTTGTTTCTTTGCGCTCTTGCTGTTCAGCTTCAAAGTTGCGTTTTAGTTGTTCAACAAGTTGTGTCATTTCGTCCAATTTAGATTGAGATACCCGTTGTTCGTTATCATATTTTTCCTGTAATGCCTGCAGCTTGTTCTCAACCTCTTTATAGTTTTGCCGGTCCTGATGTAAAGCATCGAGCGAACCGGAGAGCGTTTCTATTTGCAGAGAAAGGTCGGAAACTTTTCCTTCAAGGTCACTTTGTTTTTTCCGTAATTCTTTTTCAAAATGAAGTGTTTCGAGAATTTCTTCTATCTGTTGATAAATAGTATCGATCGAATTACTCACATCATTGACTTTATACCGTGCCCCTTTTTCCTGTTCAATATTCTCTGATAGTTTCAGAATTGTAGATTCAACCCGGTCAAACCGCGAATCGATTTCCCCTTTATCGATTCGCGATTTTGTGGTGACCTCGATTTCCTGCTTGAGTGAGTTCAGATTATGTGTAAGTTCATTGAGTCTGCTTTCAAACTTCCCACCAATATCCTTTATCCGGTTTTCTGTCGACGAAAGGCGTCCTTTAATGTCATTCTTATTTTTAATTATATCATTTACACGTTGTTCAAGATCTGTGTAGAGCGAAAGGATTTCGTTCTGCGATTTTTGTAATTCCTGTTCACGGTTCTCGGATCGGGATAGTTCTTCGATCCGGATCCGCATATCCTTGAGAACTTCCTCAAATTCCGAGAATTTTTCCTGTGTGACATATTTTGTCTCAAAGCTACCGATAAATTCCTGCAGACGTTGTTCCAGATCTGCATAGTTGGCGAGAAGTTGTTGATCTGTATCGCTGAGCTCATTGAGACGGGAGGGAAGTTCAATAAGTTGATCGATCCTGGTTTTGAGTTCGTCTATCTGAGCCTGTAAATTTTCCGGTAATTCAGCGTTGGTACTTTTCTCACGCAACTCATCGCTAATATTTTGTAACCGTTGTTCAAAATCAGAAATGGGCCCCTGTGTTTTTTCAATTTCTTCTTTTAAATTACTGAGTTGCTCTTCTATAGCTTTCTGCATTGCAGGATTACTGTCATGCTCCTGATTACTTTCCCGAAATGATTGGAGTTTGCTCTCAAGTTCGAACATCTGTGAACGCAATTCGTCGGCGACAGAGTCAATGTTGCCTTCCGTGCGAATTGAATTTTCAATTTCATTAAGCCGTGTATGTAGCTGTTCAAGCGTCGATTCATAATTTGTGGTATCGGGAGGATGCTGTTCTGGTAATTCCTTTACTTTTATTTCAAAAGTGCGTAAACGTTCTTCGATTTCGTCAAATTTGCCATGTATTTCAGAATGCTTCTTGTTGATTTCCGCATCGGTAGTGAATGTCGATGCAATTTGTTCCACTCTGGATTGGAGATTGTCAATAAGTGTTTCAATTCGATCGAAATCTCTCCCTTCAGCCTGGTCTGCCTGGATCGATATTGATAAATCGTTCATCCGGCGTTCTATCTGTTCAATTTTGTTCCTTGTATTTTCATTTACGTCACTGTTATTTTGTTCTTCTTTTGATGTTTGTAACTCATTGAGTTGACGTTCGAGTTCGGATATTTTTGATACTAATTCATCATTATCAGTTCCGGTATTTTCTTGTTGAACTGACTGTTGTAAATTTACCAAGTCCCCGGTAATCGACGAAAGCTGTTCCTCAAGCTCTTGCAACCTGGGAGATTCACTGTTATTTGCTTCAAACTTTGCTTGACGATCTTCCAGAGATTTTTGAAAATTCGAAATCTGTTCTTCGAGTTGGCCGAATTTTTCGGCGATCAAGGAGAGATTACTGTTCGCTCCCGATTCCTCTACAAGATCGGTCAGGAATTGCAGTCTCTTTTCAAGTTCATCTATTTTCTTAGCCACTGCCGGTTCGTCACTACCGGGTTGATCGGTGTCGGCTATAGAGCTTTCATCATTATCGACATCCTGGTCCTGCGGTTCGGAATGCTCCTGATCATTCTCCTGGCGGGGTGTATCTTGTTCCAGATCACGTAAATTAAAATCAAAATTATTATCATCACGTTGCATAGTATCGATTGTATTGTCCTCCTTAGTATCTTCATCGATAATCTGATCCTGGTTTTCATCGTATTCTGTCGAATCATCTTCCACTGATTCAGATAGTGTATCAGAAAGTTCAGCTACATTTCCTTCGACATCAGGTTCTTCTGTGATTTCAGTATGTTCCGGAGGTGATTCATTGTAACTTGGTTGTTCCTCCGGAAAATTATCATTTTTTGTTAGTTCATTAGAATTGTCAGCATTCTCCGATGATTCAGTTTGATAATCATCTTGTTGCTGAGTAGTATCTTCATGTGTGGTATCATCGGGGACACCATTAGAAGGTGTACTTTGAGGTTGTTCGTTATTCTCTTTGGCTTTTTGCTGGCGGAAAAATTCTATTCGCTCGAGGAAGGCGAAGGTGTAGATATTCGACGGATCGATTTCCTGGGCCTTTTTGACTTCGCGTTGTGCTTCATCAAAAAGGGAATCTTTAATGTACCGTTCTGCATTTAGAAGATAGTCACGTGCAGCATTTTTTGGATCCATGCATTTGCCTGAATGAAATATGTAACTCTATTGTTAGTCTACCCGTAACCGTAAACAGCGCGTTACAAAAACAATATCAGCGGGATTCTATACTGTAAATATCATAAATAAACACGCTATGCACTATGATTCTGCTCAATCCACCGGCACTATGTGATTGCCGTCACCCATACGCAAAAACTATACTGGTTCGGGACTATGGATTGTACAAAACTTGTGCCACTTGGTATTGCGATAGAGAAATGGCGAAAATTAGCTGATTGTTGAAAATAAGCGGTTAAATGGTTTGATTTCTTATACTTATGGAACGGAAATAATGACGTGCAGGTAATTTTCACCTGTAAAAATTACAGGAAATTCTGATAAAAAGTATTTCTGCTCTTAAATTAGACGTGATTACGCAGCATTAATTCTTTCGGGTGCGGATTGAGATAAATCTGGTTCATTATATATTCAATATTATGTTTGCGAATATAGTGAGAAAGCAGCGTTACTGGCACTATAAGTGGCACAAGCCGGTTGTGGTAATCCGAAATTGTGTTCAAAATGTCCTCTTTCTCACCAGCCGTCAGATGTTTGCGAAGGAATCCCAGAATGTGATTCAACACATTTACATTCTTTTTGTACGTTGATTTTATCTGTAGCGCCTCCAAAAACAACGTGCCGTACGTACTGAGTAAATTCTCCGGTTTATATCTTTTTACATTTGCCACTATTCGTCCAAGTTCTTGATAATGCTTCGGGCTGTGAGCAAGCAAAAGATACTTGTGTCGTGTATGGAATTCTACCAGCGCGGCGCGCGAGAATTTGTTCCGGGAAAGTTGCTGTAAGCGGTTAAAGCTGAAAACACGAACAATAAAATTGTCACGAAGACCGGCATCGTTTAATCTTCCCTCTTCCTCAACGGGAGTGAGGGGGAAGTGTTTCATAAAAATGTCGGCATACAGCCCGCGTCCTTTTTTCTCCGGCATCCCTTTTTCGTTATACACACGTACCCGTTCCATTCCACAGCTTGGTGAATCGCTTTTTAGTATATACCCCGATAAATTAGACGATTCGAGCTGCTGCACTCGTTCTTGTGAGTATGTATTCATGCGATCAGTCCAATCATCACCCGATTTAACTCCCACCATACGAGGTTTTTCAATATCACCGACAAGGCGTACGCTTTCACGGGGCACGCCCATACCAACTTCTAATTCAGGACAGACCGGAATAAAATCAAAGTAATTACCCAGTATATCAGTTATGAAACGATCGCGTTTATGGCCGGAATCAAAGCGTACGCGTTCACCCAATAAACAGGTACTTATGCCCACTTTGATGGGAGGTGTAT
>PWXV01000196.1 GCA_003568415.1 Ignavibacteriales bacterium | reverse complement strand
GGTATATCTGATCGAGGAGAAGGCACATTTCCCGATGCTTTTTCACGAAAATCCAAAACAGACGCTGGTAATGGGCGGCGGTGTCGGCGGATTGATACATGAGATACTAAAACATCCCGTAAAGGAAGTTCACTATACCGAACAGGATCCACTGATCATTGAGTTTTTTCACCGCTTTTCAACACCTCTCACCGAACGTGAGCTCACACATCCCGGCGTTACTGTACATAGTATAGAGGGAATTCGGTATCTCCGCAAAACAGACCGCACATTCGACGCTGTTATTGTGAATCTCCCGATGCCCGCTACCTTGCAGATTAACCGTTATTTTACCCGAGATTTTTTCGAGCTTGTCGAATCGAGACTCAATCCCGGAGGTGTTTTCTCTCTGAGTCTGCCGGGCTCGGAGACATTTCTCGTTGACGAACTGATCGACCTGAATCGTCTTCTATCCGTAACCCTGAACGAAGTTTTTCAGGACGTGCGCATCATTATCGGTGAAGAAAATACCTTTATCGCATCGAATCAGGAATCGCTTACCGATGCCGGTGTCGAAGCATTGATCGAACGATTACACGAAAGAGAAATTGATGCGGGATTAATGGATGAAGGATATATTCGATATAAAATGGATCCGCTGCGTTTCGGTCAGCTCAAAGAGGATATCGTTGGAGAGACCGATGCGGAGATAAACTCCAACATACATCCCCGCGGTGTATTTCGAAGTATGCTGCTTCATAGTCTGACCGTTGCACCTGCGTTCGTAAATATCTTAAACATTGTGGATACTATACCGGCAGGTCTTTATGCGAGTGTGATAATAATCTTAGTGATTATAATATTTATCATTCAAAAGAAAACCCGCGGTACCGCCCATATCAGCAATGCTATTGCAACGACCGGGTTTGCAAGTATGTTGATGTATATACTACTCATTTTATATTTTCAGATTTACTATGGTTATGTGTATCATTACATAGGTTTGCTCACGGCACTTTTTATGGGCGGCACCGCTCTCGGTGCATACTTTGCAATGCGTTATATACACACATCATTGCTGCAAATTGAGTTGTATATCACCGCAACAATCGGATTGTTTCTGCTCGTATCGATTTCCGGCCTGTTCCCGCCGGCTATTATACAGGCATTTATATTTCTCTGCATGGTTATAATGGGATTATGTACCGGTTTAGAATATCCGGTAGCGGTACGTATGGTGGGTAGAGATACCAGAACGGTCAGCATACAACCCGGCAAGCTTTACGCGCTCGATCTATTCGGTGCATTTATTGGCGCGGTCGTTACAGCTGTTATTTTATTGCCGACATTGGGAATTCACACAACACTGGTTTTAGTGTTATTGCTTAAAGCCGGCAGCACGTTGCTGGTATTTTACGGTAAGCGATCTCGCTAATTAATCACCCTCACCTATATCGGTATTCTCTGAATCCAATCCGAGAGCATCCCGGTAGCCCTGATGAAAACCGTCGAGATACGATTGGTAATCCAGGTTTTCTTTTTTTATATCCTCTTCGGATTTTAAAAAACCGAGGTAAAATGCTTCATCAGTTTTTACAGAAGGATCACCGAGCAGGTCGATAAGATTTTTACTATCGTATGTTGTTAAAAGGTGCTGACCGCAGCCCTGGCCGTCAGTAAAGCCGAGATCGAATGATTTTTGCTTTTGCTGTGTCACCGGACCTCCCGCACAATACTATGATTATGAAGTATACCTTTATAGAAAGGTACTAAAGCGTTCCGTCATTCTCAACCGATACCAAGATACCAGGTCGCGATCGAGAAATAGATCAACACGCCGGCAATATCAGCCAGCGAGGTTACCAACGGTCCGCTCGCTGCTGCGGGATCCATATTAAAGCGGCTTAATACAAACGGAAGCGACATACCGATCAAACTACCGACGACAACAATGAGCGTCATTGTTATACTGACGATCATTAATACCTCCGGCGCACGAAAAGAAGCAATCAGCGCAACACCAAGTGCCATGATCAACCCCATACTGAAAGCAACGCCAATTTCTTTAAAAAGCAGTTTAAACCAGTCTCTAAACACAACATCACCGGTTGCCAATGCACGGACCATCATCGTTGCAGATTGAGAACCGGCATTACCGCCGCTATCAATCAATAATGGAAGAAAAAATACAAGCGCCACCACTGCTTCGATTGTATTTTCGAAATAGGCAATTCCCGCCCCGGAGAAGATGTTCATAAACACCAGTACAAGAAGCCAGGGTATTCTCTTTGCAACTAAGAATGATATCCTTGCCTCCCGGAAATTTATCTTGAATTTCCCAACAGCACCTATCTTGTGGAAATCCTCTGTTGCCTCCTCTTCGAGAATATCGACCACGTCGTCGATGGTGATAGCACCGACAAGGCGCCGTTCACGATCCACGACAGGTATCGCTATAAGATCGTGTTCTTGCAGCATCCGTGCCACCATTTCCTGATCGTGATCGGTCATTGCATACACAATATCTTCATTCATTATCTCACCGACGGTCTGATCAGGTTTAGCAATAACAAGGTCCTGTAAGTCCACAATACCCAACAATACACGCGACGCATCAGTAACATAGAGGGTGTTCAGGTTATCTCTATCCACATCACTTGTACGAACTCTTTCAATTGCTTCATTGACGGTCATGTTCTTTTTCAAACTGAGATAATCGGGAGTCATGACACGGCCGGCAGTCTCCTGCTCATAACCACGTAATAAAGCTGTTTTCATTCGCTCTTCGTATGATAACTTTGTTACAAGACGTTCAGCAACCGTAGCAGGAAGTTCATCAAGCAAACGAACTCGGTCGTCTGTTTCCATTTCCTCTATTATTTTGACCGCCTGTACTTCCGAAAATGAATTCAGCAGTTGTTCCTGTAATTCAGGATCAAGCTGTTCAAACACCTCAAGAGCAAGATCTTTCTGTAAGAAGCGATATGCAATGACACGTTCTTCGGGTGATAATTCTTCAAGAATATGTACAACTTCAATAGCTTCATAAGTATTAATCGCATCTTTAAGTCCGCGCATATCTTTATTTTCATAAAGATATTTAATAAAATCAACATTCTGCTGAATTTGCTCTACTGTCATGCCTACCTCCTTTTTCTTTTAAATCTCTACAGTAATACCTGCATGAACTCCCAAACCAGGGAAGACGGTCGAATTGGTTAATCCGAAAAGCAGTCCAAGATCGAGTATTGCCTTATTAAATACTCCAAATCCTCCGCCGATCATTGCATTGAGCGGGAACTCCTCATTAGTGGTCGATACCGGAGCTTCCGTAAACAATTCGATGGAACCAAAATATACCGGATGAAAATCAGTCCGCGCAGCAAGACCCGCCATGACATAACCGTCATCGGTGGTATCAAACGGCGAC
The DNA here is from genome assembly GCA_003568415.1 of Ignavibacteriales bacterium. Taxonomy (GTDB): domain Bacteria; phylum Bacteroidota; class Ignavibacteria; order T3Sed10-11; family T3Sed10-11; genus T3Sed10-11. Next base: position 7,793 of record PWXV01000196.1, on the reverse strand, counting down.
ATAAACCCGAGTGCCGTCCGGATAATCCATCTTCCTGTGGCAACATCGGCCATAGTATTCAACCAATATCCCTCTTTACCGGATCCGAGAACCGGCGGTGATTCGACTGGAAATGAAAAACCGCCCTCGATTCCAGCTCCCCACCTGTCATCCACGGCACGCCACACACGTTTTACACCGATCGACAAATCATCGCTGCCAAATTCACTACGTTTAGGCGCGTGCGATTCGTAGACCAGAATTCCTGCGGGAATATGCACCGACACCTCATAATTACGCGCGAATCCGTAGACCAGATTCACATCGAACCAGTTGATGAATTGCGCCGGCCGTTCAGCACTTCGAAGGATTTCGAAATGATTTCCGAGCTCAAGTGTCAGCACGCGGTACGGTGATACATTCGGATCATCGGTGAACATTGGACGTTCCGCTTTTACTGGATACAGCATTACTATCATAACAGCAAATATGATCACTATTCTTGTTTGTTGTATATGTAACATCATCTCACTTTTTCTACATAATAGCATACTAATTCTTCAAACGGACATTCATATCCGGTATGTTAGCTAAATATTTAATGATTACGAAAAGATAAACGAAATATAAAGCTGCGAAGTTACGGGAACGGGGAGCAGAATTGGATATATGCAATTATTGCATATTTATGCAGGATAGTACAATGTACATCGAAATGATTGTGGTAGTTGAAAATATTCATGGTACACCTCCGCTGAGATGGGCATCTGACCGGAGGTGACCGTGTTATTCAACAATGATTAGGCTATTCACCCCGGGCAGTATACCTCCTCGGGACTTAGTGGTAACATACTACTACTTTCGTCCATATAGCCATTCATTTGGTTAGATTTAACTTATTAAATTGATACAAATTTAAAAAAAAATTATTTGATTATCAATTGAAACTGATAATTTCCAATGCTTTAACTTGCCGCTTCCGGTGCAATGGACTGAATTGCTTCATCGACAGTATCAAAATTCTGAAACACTTTGATGAGCTGCGTGATCATAAAGACACTTTTCACTTTATCGGAAACATTCGTAATCACCATGACACCTTCTTTGTTCTTCACCGAGGTATAGGCAGATATCAACGCTCCCAAGCCGAGACTATTCATCCATTTCACGTTACTGAGATCTATAATAAATTTAGTCGCGCCTGCATCGAGATGTTCCTTAATGACTTTTCGGAAATCTTCGGTTTCCGGTGCACCCATCAGGTTACCTTTGGGAATTACGATAACAACACCCGAGCGTACATCTGTTGAGATTTTCATTGTATCTCCTCCTGTTATATATGATTTATTGCTTTTGATTGATCATGTATAATTGCCAAAGATCTCTATTACTCAGATTCAGGAATGGATAGAGTGCCCGTTTACCGGTTTTTCCGATACTTTTTTCGAGAAACTTCAATTCCTGAAAACGTTCTTTAATTTCCGGATCTACCGGAGCACGGTAGCCCGTCTCCTGCATGATTAATAAACCTTTTGCGCGTACGGATAATTCAAGATATATACGTAAATAATTCAACATATCTGCGACAATGATACCTGGAAATTTCTCCTGTAACGTTTTCAGATATTGACCAATCCTTGTTTCTGATATATTTCCCGCAGTAATCATGCGAAGCAATTCGACATCTTTATCGAGACCGTATCCCAACCAGGTACGGGTTGCCTCTTCACTTTTATGATAAATGTAAACAAACAAAACCGGCAATACAAGTAGTGTCAAAATTGCTATATACACCGGCGAAATTATAAAATGATTAAATAATGAATGTATTAGAACCGCAATTACCAATCCCGGTAGAATCGGTACTATATTCTTCGATGTATATCTATCGCTTAATGTCTTCGTTACTATCGCGAAGATACCTGTTGTTCCTCCGTGCATAACTGCGGTGCCGCACCCGCGAATAATCCAGACAAGCGGATTGGATTCGGCAAGTGTCAATAGATAATACATATTTTCGAAAAGTGCAAATCCTGCACCTACCGCGAACCCAAAAATTGCAGCATCAACCATAAAACCGACTTTTTGTGTGCGAATCAGGTATATGATAAATAATGCCTTACCGATTTCTTCCGATAATGGAGCGATATACCGGGAGAAACTCGTCACACTGATCGATAAGCTATTTATCAGGTATGTATGGACCGGTAATAGTATACCGGCCACGATACAACCAACGAGTATTGCACCCACCGTTGCGCGCAGTGTCACCAATTTAAAACTGTCAAGGAACACAAGCCCTGTTATAAACAGCAAAACCGGAATTAAACCGAGAGCTGCATGGAACAGAATGCTTATAAAATCAGCATGCACGTACTATGTTCACCAATAATTATCTTAGTATTCTTAATGAGACCATAAATTCATCGGTCATCGACCTGCCGTCTTCGAATGCAGCTGCATAGCCGAATGATAAAGTCGATTCAAGCACCGAGAGAATAACAAGTCTGAAATCAAGTTGCGTTCCAATATTATACACTCTGCGCTGATAATCGGTGTTGTCAACGTTTGTTACAATACCCGACGAAAATAATGTAAGCTGTGCCCAGTTTGAATATAAACTGACAAAGCCAAACCGGCGGAATCGAATGGGAGGTATTGTCCATTCAACCATCATTTTACCATAATTCGTGCCTCCGATAGAGTTCAGTTCAACACCGGGGAATGTATGATGTTCCCGGTAACGCCGAAACGCCCGATAGTCGACCCAATTATTCCCGAATCCGCCGAAAAAGAAGTTTGCCAATGGTTCTTCACGATCACCAAATGAATAACCTACCGAAGTACGCAACCATAACGAAGAATGCCGTATTGGAAGCTGGATACCGTAATCGAAATTACTTAATACACGGGGATATAGCGTACCATCGGCAAAATTGAAATAAGATATACCCCGCCATCGATACCCTTTTTCGTGATCAACGGCACCGAGTGAATGAAGAAGATATTGATAGTTAAGACTTGCTGTTGTGATAAAGAAATCCGGAATTCTTACTTCAATATTCTGAAAGTCTGGTAATTGCTCCATTCCACCGTAATACGCAGCATTCAGATTATAATTCATTAATCGCGGTGTGTCGTAGATAATTGAACCTTCATAGTTCAATCCGAATGAATACCCCTTCCTGCTGGTTTTAGTGGGACCGAATAAATCATAAAAATCGTCGGCATTGTAATTGGCAAAGAAATTCCACCGCCGCACTTTATAATTAAGGGTAGCATGAAACCGTTCATCAATATCGAGTCGATCTGTGGGAGTATATGACAAACTAAAATCGAGTTGATGGAACAGGACCCGATCCTTTAAGTTGAATCTCATCCCGACATTTGCATAGTCTTGATATCCACGAACTATAGGATATGCAGATGTCAGGCGAATATTACTTGCCGGCGAATAATTTCCCCGATACGTGATTAGTTCATCAGTATCGACCGATGAAGTGCCCGAAGGCGATAAATACCAATCTCTGACAATGGGTTGTTGCATTACTACTTCATGGCCGAGGAAACTAATAGAACTGATGCTTTCCTGTCGTTGATCAGCAAGCATTACCGGCAGGAAACCATCACCGGTATAGCGAAATGCCAGAAGTGAATCTTCCGAAACCGGCACCGGTCTGAAGTATCCTGTCTCCCCATTTGTAATCCAATTCAACTCATCGTTCTCGATGTCATACCGAACAATGTTCGACACACCGCTAAAATATGTTGACCCGTAAAGATATTGGCCGTCGGGAGAAAAGGTAAAGTTAGCGGGAGTATTCTCCTCGAAATCTTGTATCGTTCGGTAAGAAAACTCACCATCGAGAAGTTGCTCGGTTTCCATCAGAATTAGCTTATGATTTCCACTAATATCAAAAAGTGCTGCTGAAAGATACTTCCCATCCGGCGATATGTCGATATCGAAAATGACCTCAACAAAATCCATTGTGTGAACCCTGTTCCACTCTTCATATGGATACGGGATTCTGACTATCGATGAATACCCGCCGGAATGCCGTACTCCCCAGAGTGAACGATCTGCAGGATTAAAGGTCAAATCACCGGTTCGAACATCAAGCGGACTGCTACTTCTCATTAAACGCTCTGATTTTCTGGTGTCCACATTGACGGCATTCAGATCACGCCATTGGTTATTATTTGTTGTGTAAAATAGTGTACCGGTATCGTTATCGTATGCAAGAGAGCTTACAAAATACATTGCCGGATCTTTGACATCGACGATCCGCCTCAAAGAACCATCATCCGGGTTTATTCCGGCGATATATGAGACCTGTCCCGGGTAATTAATAGCGGCATAAATTTCATTTCTTGCCTCGTCATAATACGTCCTTGAGACAGCTCCTACTGCTTGGTTTGCTATCGGACGGTCAGAAGTTACCGGATTCCTACGAATTCGTTCGAGATTGTTCTGCTGCCACTGCTGTTCCCATGCAATCCATTGGGTCCAAACATCATCGAGGGATTCTCCGAATACTTCTCTAAATTGAGAAGCGTAATAACGCTTACTCTCATCTGATCGTGCAACCCAGCGGATAAGTTTCTCCGGTTCATATTTAAGTGCAAGGTATGACATAAAACGAGTACCATAGAGATAGGAGTTAGCGCCGACCTGAAAATCAATCGTAGTGCCTTCGGACTCGAGTCCGATAGCATCGTAGATATATCTATCATCCCGTACCATCGTACGGAATACCATTTCATCATATGCCCCCTGTGCGCGTCCGATCCCCCCGGCCATCCAGGTTTCGGTAAAAATAGCGATTCCCTCATGATACCAACGGGGAGAATAATGGCGCGGATTTGTTAAGTAACTATATAAAATCGAAATCGGGTCCTCATTATCGGGAAACACTTTGCCCTGGAAGAGGGTTCGATAAACATTGTCCGATCGCGAAGCCATATCGAGAGCAACAATATGAACCAGTTCGTGATTCATTAACCCGGATACACGCTCTCCCTTTGGGTTTGTCTCAAACGCAAATTGAATCGGCGATATACCAATCATGACAAAATTATAGGGAATTGCAGTTGCTCCGGCATTTCCGTAATCACCAAAATCCTCTAATAGTACAGTCACTTCTTCTGACGGAGAATAGTCGAAGAGTTCTTTATGAAACCGCATAGCATTGTCAAAACTCCTAACAAGGTGAGGCACAATATAAGAATGCCCGCGATCATAATAGACAAGATGTAAATTATCTGTTTTAACGGATTGAAACTGCGATAAGACCGGTATGATACAGAGGAACTGAATTACAAGGAAATATAGTACATATCTCGAGCGATGTTCCATAACAACGGTTATACTCCTTATAGTACTATTGAATTTGTTTCTATATAAATAAGTAAATGCTGCAGTTAACCCGCAGCATTTACTTATACAGTTAGAGACAGTTTAAATATGATATCACAACTTGCTATCTTGCCAAAATTCCCAGGTTTCGTTCATTGGCTAAAATTTGGAAATTTTGATCATTCAACATCTGTCTAAAATCCTCAACCGCGATCATATTTCGAAAGTCTTCGACTGCAATCAAATTACGGAAATCCTCAACCGCTAACATATTTCTAAAATCTTCTACTGCTAACATATTGCGGAAGTCCTCTACTGCTATCATATTGCGGAAATCCTCTGCCGCTATCAAATTACGGAAATCCTCGACCGCTAACATATTTCTAAAGTCTTCTACTGCTATCATATTGCGGAAATCCTCAACTGCTAACATATTTCTGAAGTCTTCTACTGCTATCATATTGCGGAAATCCTCAACCGCTAACATATTTCTGAAGTCTTCAACGGCTAACATATTGCGGAAATCTTCCACTGCGATCAGGTTACGGAAATCCTCTGCCGCTAACAGATTACGGAAATCCTCAACTGCTAACATACTCCGGAAATCTTCCTGAGCCACTAAATTTTGGTAGTCTTCGAGCTCAACCACTCTATTTATATCTTCAGCCGCTACCATTTGGCGGAAATCTTCAACCGCTAACAGATTATGAAAGTCTTCGATCGCTAATACATTCCGGAAATCTTCAACCGCTAATATATTACGAAAGTCTTCAACTGCCAATATGCTGCGAAAATCTTCCTGAGCGATTAAACTCCGGAAATCCTCCTGTGCAATCAGACTGCGGAAATCTTCCTGAGCGATCAGACTGCGGAAATCTTCCTGAGCGATCAGACTACGGAAATCTTCCTGCGCAATCAGACTACGGAAATCTTCTTGGGCGATCAGACTACGGAAATCTTCCTGTGCAATCAGGCTGCGGAAGTCCTCTTGAGCAACCAAGCTACGGAAATCTTCCTGAGCGATTAATCTATTAAAGTCAGCGCTTTGGGCTAACTCGTTAAATGCATCAGAGCGAATCAATCTTTGGAATTGATCACTTTGCAATACTTGCTGATATTGCTGATTTTCAAGAATTACTTCTTGTGCGGCAACCTGATCAGCCCGATAGCGCTCCGCCCGCTCAACACCGATGGTACCGACTGCGTCCTCAGTATCAACCGGGGGATATATAAAAGCGAAGTAAACGATCGCAAAAATAGCAGCGACAGCTCCTCCGAGAAGCACTGCAGCTTTTTTACCGGTGAGTAAATTTTTTGTAGCCATTTGAACCTCCTTTAGTAAGTTGAACTTATGGTTGTATTGAATTTCTGGTTTTCTTCCTCTCACTTGATTCATAATATGCATTGAAAGATACGGCGGCGGATCAACCGCCGGCACTTGCTTCAACGCATCTGAGAGTGATAGGAGGTCTCGGTACAGCTTATCCGCCTCCGGATCCTGTTTTAGTATATCAAAAAGTCGTTTACTGTCTCGTTTCGAGTTACAACCATCGATTTCTCTATTAATGAGTTCTATTAGTTTTTCTTTTTTCATAGGTTAAATGGCGTTGTTTTGAACAGATCCTGAAGATGTCACTATGTTGTCTCTTATATATAATACAATCGAAATTCCGAAAAGTTGGTTTGAGAATTATATTTTTCACCTCCTTTTTATAGTAAAATAGAGCGCAATTCCTGTCGTGCTGAAAATAATCGTGATTTTACGGTTTTTTCGGGCACATCCAGAATCTCACTTATTTCACGGTAGGACAACTCACCAAAATGCCGCAATACTATTAAAATTCTGGAGTCGGGTTTAAGATCCTCAAGAGCCCGGTCAATCTGTTCTTGCAGTTCGTTTCGTGAATATTCGGTTTCCGGATCATCCTCACTTGATTCGTGGCTATCGGTAAGCTCGACAACACGTTTGCGCTGCTTAATATAATTGAGTGCTTCATTTACCGCGATTCTGTGTATCCAGTGAAAAAATGGGTGTTCTGGCTTATACCGGTCAAGATTCTCGTATGCTTTAATGAAAGCAGTCTGGGTAATATCGTCGGCACTGGCAGGATCGGTTACCATCCGGTATACTATAGTATATATCATTTTCTGATACCGCTGAACAATTTCTCCGAATGCTTCCACATCACCGTTTCTACATCGAAGTATTATATCCTTGTCCTGTAATTCCGGCATATCATCGGCATTGATTTTTTTGTGCGGCTGTCGTCTTATCATAGCAGAGTAATTATTCAATCTCGAACATTTTGTCGAACGAAGTATATTTAAAGACATCCCGTATATGATCATTCATATTGATGAGTTTTAAGTGATGACCGGATTCTTTCAGCCGTATCTGGGTACTGAAGAGAATACCAAGCCCGAGGCTTGATATATAATCGAGATCTTTGAGATCAAT
>PWXV01000155.1 GCA_003568415.1 Ignavibacteriales bacterium | reverse complement strand
TGCTCTTACCCATGGCGGCAGTCCTTTCTTTTGGTGAATAAATTAAGGGTTTAAACACCTTAGAATAACTGTCGCCTGGGACTTTTTCAACCCCAATTTCAACTAACTATGTAACAATCCCTGAGTCTCGGGTGAGATCATTTTTTTCAAGTTTCAGTACTTTTCTGAATTGTTTTAACGAAGTGATATAATCGGCTGCTACTGCGTTTACTTTGGTCATAGTTAATTGATCATTTTGATATTTTGTTTTGCGACATTATAAAAGTTATCAGAAACTTTCTTAAAATCAACAATTTCTATGGTGTAGAGGGTCCGAATATTTTCCACTTCTTCCGTGATGAGCGACAATGTCGAACCGGGGATAGGGTCCGGTCCTTCAATACCAACATCGATATCTGACCGATCGTCTCCCTTACCGGTTATCCGGGATCCAAAGAAAAATACTTTATATTTCGATAAATCGAGATGTTTCCCGATTATCTCAAGAAGTTCCTTCTTCAGTTTATCGATAGGATAATGTTCAAGTCTCATAATGTATAAAGATAACAAATTATTTCAATTTTTGCATTTCACGCTACTTTTCAATATATTTACTATGTTTTATACAAGTCTAAGTAAAACAACCGTTTAATACCTGTATCAATACTGGAGCTAAATAGAAAGGAACCTGATGAATAAAGGTAAAATTATTCAGGTGATTGGTCCCGTTGTGGACGTAGAATTTTCCGAAGGACAACTCCCTAAAATTTTAAATTCTCTTAAGATCCCCAGAAAAAGTATAGAAGGTGAAGAAGAAGAGCTTATTTGTGAAGTACAGCAGCACCTCGGCGAAAATAGGGTCAGGGCTGTTGCTATGGATGCAACTGATGGTCTTGTTCGAGGTACGGAGGTTATCGATACCGGCACTCCGATTGAAGTCCCTGTCGGACCGGAGGTTCTTGGCAGATTACTTGATGTCACCGGTAGAACAATAGACGGTTTAGAACCACCGAAAACAAAAAAGAGGTATCCAATTCACCGCCCCGCACCTGAATTTCAGGATTTAAGTCCGAAAAAAGAAATGTTTGAAACAGGCATCAAAGTGCTTGACCTTATTGAACCGTATTCGCGCGGCGGTAAAACCGGTCTTTTTGGTGGTGCTGGAGTCGGTAAGACTGTTTTAATCCTTGAATTAATACACAATATAGCAATTCACCACGGTGGTTACTCTGTGTTTGGCGGTGTGGGTGAGCGTACCCGTGAGGGTAACGATCTCTGGCTTGAAATGAGTGAGTCCGGTGTGCTCGATAAAACGTCGCTTGTGTTCGGACAGATGAACGAGCCGCCGGGGGCCCGTTTGCGTGTAGGCTTAACGGCATTAACGATGGCAGAGTATTTCCGGGATGATGAGGGAAAAGACGTTCTTCTTTTTATTGATAATATTTTCAGGTTTGTGCAGGCAGGATCGGAAGTTTCTGCATTACTCGGGCGTATGCCATCTGCCGTAGGGTATCAGCCGACGCTCGGTACTGAAATGGGTGCATTACAGGAACGGATCACATCAACAAAGAAGGGTTCAATTACCTCTGTACAGGCAATCTATGTACCCGCAGACGATTTAACCGACCCCGCTCCGGCAACGACATTCTCGCACCTCGATGCGACGACCGTTTTGAGTCGTCAGATTGCGGAGCTCGGTATCTATCCTGCCGTCGACCCGCTCGATTCGACATCGCGTATTATGGAGCCGGGAATTCTCGGGCAGGAACACTTCTATGTTGCAAACAGGGTGAAAGAAATTTTACAGACATATAAAGATCTGCAGGATATCATTAACATACTCGGAATCGATGAGCTATCTGATGAAGATAAGCTAACTGTTGCACGTGCACGAAAAATACAACGGTTTTTATCGCAGCCATTCTTCGTTGCTGAACAGTTCACCGGCTATGAAGGCCGTTATGTGAAACTTGAAGATACTATCGCCGGCTTTAAGTCTATTATTGAAGGTGAAGTAGATGATATACCCGAGGGTGCCTTCCTGATGGTTGGCACGATTGATGAAGCAGTCGAAAAAGCTAAAAAGATGCAGGCAGCATAATGGATGAGAAGACATTCAAACTTGATATGGTCGCACCCGACCGGATTGTTTACAAAGGCCGGGTGCGCAGTTTTTCTTCACCGGGTGAACTAGGTGCCTTTCAGGTATTGTACAATCACGCCCCGTTGTTAAGTTCACTTGTTGTCGGTGAGATTAAGTTTACCGATGAAGATGGAAGTACAAAATATTATGCCACAAGCGGTGGGTTTGTAGAAGTTCGTGAAAATCGAGTGCTTGCATTGCTTGATGCGGCAGAACGGGCTGATGAAATTGATATTGATCGTGCCAGGGAATCAAAAAAACGGGCTCTTGATCGTATAAAAAGCAGAGCATCGGATCTTGATATGGCGCGAGCCAAACGGTCGCTTGAACGTGCAAATAATCGCTTGAAGGTTGCACAACGCACAACTGAAACTGCTACCGTATCTTGATAACTAATTAATTTTAGAGAGGTATATCGTTGAACCTGATAGATCATTCGGTTCTTACCCCTCCACTCGAAGCGTATCAATTAAATACTATACGTCCGACCCGTGTTGAGATCGACCTCTCAAAAATCGGCAGTAATGTAAAACAAATTCGCCGTCAAATCCCTGCCGGTACGAAAGTGATGGGAATTGTTAAAGCGAACGCATACGGACACGGGTTAACAGATATATCCAGATATCTTGAATCATCAGGGATTGATTCACTCGGAGTAGGCTTTCTTGAAGAAGGCATTATTTTGCGAAATGTCGGCATTAAAATACCGATACTTGTTCTTGGTGGTGTGCTCGGATATCAAATAAAATTATTTATAACGAATGATCTTGATGTAACAGTGTCGTCTCTTGAGCTTGCAGAGTCGATTAATGCGATGATGGAAGCCAACGGTCGAAGTGCTCGTATACATCTGAAGATTGACACCGGTATGGGACGAATTGGTATCAGCCCGGAGAATGCGCCATTGCTTGCTGAAAAAATCGTTAAGCTTCCACACCTCGATCTCGTCGGTTTATACAGTCATTTTGCAACATCCGACGGTAACGATAATGAATACATGTACAAACAGCTCGAGCGATTTGATACCGCGGTCCGGAAAATACAATCAAAAGGAATCACAGTAGAGCATATTCACATTGCAAATAGCGGGGCAATTATCAATGCCCCTGAATCATACTATACGACGGTCCGACCCGGTATTGCACTTTACGGGATAACACCGGCTGAGCAAATGAACACGAAGATGCAGCTTCAGACGGCATTCCAGTTAAAATCAAGAATAGTTTTTATAAAGGAAATCCCGTCGGGAGTGGATATTAGTTACGGTAGAACTTTTACGAGCAAAAAGCGAACACGAATCGGCACAATTCCGATCGGTTATGGTGATGGGTATAGCCGGTTGTTATCGAACAAGAGTGAGGTGCTCATTAAGGGACGTCGTTTTCCCGTGGTTGGTTCAGTGACGATGGATCAGATTATGGTAGACCTTGATGAGGCGACTGATATTCACGTCGGTGATGATGTAACATTGCTTGGAACCGACGGCACAGAAACCATTACACCGTGGGAATTAGCACGTCTTATGGGAACGATACCGTACGAGCTGTTTTGTGGTATATCGGCACGTGTCCCGAGATATTATTTTTGAAATGCTACTATGAACGAGGAAGATATTATGGGAAAAACATACGGAGTTATCATGGCTGGCGGGGTAGGTGCCCGGTTTTGGCCATTGAGCAGAGAACGGAAGCCAAAACAATTTCTTTCGATCTTCGGCAATGAGTCGCTGATCGAAATGACCTTTAACCGGCTTCGTATGGTCGTCGAACCGGAAAATATTTATGTGGTCACCAATGAGGTACAGCAACAGGCAATCAATGAACAATTGGTTGACCTTCCCGAAGATAATATAATCACCGAACCGATAGGCAGGAATACCGCACCATGTATCGGGCTTGCCGCCCTTCATATCAAGCATCGTGATCCGGATGCTACCATGGTGATAGTCCCCGCAGATCACATTATTCAGGATATGGATGAATTTTCCCGGGTATTGATAAATGCAATTGAAGTTGCTAATGATACCGGGCGTTTAGTTACCATTGGTATTAAACCCACACGACCGGAAACCGGATACGGCTATATTCAGTATATTGAAGAAAATGTGAAAAAGAATCCCTATGCGGAAAAAGGAGCTTATCGGGTCAAGACATTCGCTGAAAAACCAAACCTTTCAACGGCTGAACGGTTTCTTGAAAGTGGAGATTTTCTCTGGAACAGCGGCATGTTTATCTGGAAAGTAGATACAATTCTTGAAGAAATACATCAACTATTACCGGAATTATACGACGGGCTCCAAAATCTTTCAGGTACCATCGGTGAGAATAAATATTTCAGCACTTTGAATCAAGTATATCGTATGATCCGGAGTATTTCAATTGATTATGGCGTGATGGAAAAGACAGAGAATGTCTATGTTCTATGCGGAGAGTTCGGATGGAGTGATGTCGGCTCGTGGGATGAAGTCTATCGCGTGAGCAGTAAAGATGAACATGGCAATGCATCGCACGGGCGTGTTATTGCACGAAACAGTAAAAATAATTTACTCCTTGCAAATAACCGGGTAATCGCAACGCACGGAGTTGATGACTTAATAATTGTAGAAACCGATGATGCCATACTTGTGTGTAAACGGGGGGAATCACAAGATGTGAAAGAAGTGGTCGATTACATCCGCCGCAAACATATAGATGATCTATTGTAATTATCAGGATATGACTATGGAGCGTTGGGTTTATATTACAGTTTTTCTTATTTTACTGCTATCATTGTTATATGGTTGCACTGCCAGTCCGCGGTTTACCGGAACTGAGCGGCCAACCAACAGAAGTGAACCGTCGGAATACGCCGGTCGATCAGCGGTATTGACGGTTGAGGGCGTGGCTTCCTATTATGCACATGACTTTCACGGCCGGCAAACGGCAAACGGTGAATCGTATGATATGTATGCAATGACTGCTGCGCATAAATCGTTTCCGTTCAATACGATCATTCGGGTTCAAAACCTGACGAATGACAAAAATGTTATTGTTCGAATTAATGACCGGGGCCCGTTTGTAGAAGGCCGAATAATTGATCTGTCGCTCGGTGCGGCACGCCGGATCGATATGATTGAATCCGGTACAGCCCGCGTCCGGCTTGAAGTTCTCGAATGGGGCGAACAACAATAGAATACTAATGACCAGAAAACTAATTACAGAACAGACCATAAATGACGCGCATCAAAAAGGTTGCAGGGTTCTGTATGTACATGATAATGATATCATTACACCGGCTGCCCGGGACAGAGCATTACATTTACAAATAGAACTATCTACCGATAAACCACCGGAAAAAGAAGCCCCATCAACAAACAGGCCGGTTAAGGAAAAAGGTGGAGTCGTCGCAATCGGCTCAGATCACGGCGGTTTTACGATGAAAGCTGAGCTGAGTAAGTATATAAAAGACCTCGGTTATGAAGTAATGGATGTCGGTACGTATTCTGAAGAGTCGTGTGATTATCCTGATTTCGCGTATGCGGTTGCATATTCGGTCGCGAAAGGTGAAGCTTGGCGTGGAATTATGATCGATGGTGCGGGGATCGGTTCGAGTATGGCTGCGAATAAGGTGCCGGGGGTTCGTGCGGCTTGCTGTTATAATGAATTTACTGCAAGGAACAGTCGTGAACATAATGATGCAAATGTATTGACACTCGGCAGCAGGGGGATAGGTATAGATGTTGCCAAGGGGGTCGTGAATATTTTTCTCAATACATGGTTCAGTGGCGGAAGACATAAGAAGCGAGTTGATAAAGTAATGGATATCGAAAAAAGATTCGTTAAGTGAATCATAACAATACCGAAAAGGAGGAATTCCTGATGGCAGATTGTATTTTTTGTGAGATTGTAAATAAACGGATGAAAAGTGATATTGTTCATGAGGATGATGAGCTGGTTGCCTTTAATGATATCAACCCGCAGGCGCCGGTACATGTGTTGATCGTTCCGCGAAAGCATATTGATTCTGTTCAGGATATGAAACAAGATGATACTGAATTAATGAGTAAAATGGTGCTTATTGCCCAAAAAATAGCTAAAAAAAATAAAATAGACGAGGATGGCTACCGGCTTGTGGTGAATTATGGTGTGAATGGCGGGCAAACGGTTCCGCATCTGCATCTGCATATTATGGGCGGACGCCGTATGACCTGGCCTCCGGGGTAGTGTTGATTTTGTCGACATAAATATCTATATTTTTGTATCTATTAATTATTGGTGTGAAACAATTTACAGGTGTGCCTATCAGTAGTTCGTTAGAAGTTTTTTAATTTTTTAATTGTCGGGATGGTATTTAATAAGGTTGCATTGTCTTTTAACGAACAAATATTGCCAATAGGTACATTCTGTCACCGGTTGACCGAATGGAAACGGGTTTTTTATAGTAGCCGTCATTCGGTTTTTTATTATATGTGGTTACTTACTGCAGTTGCGGTAAGTTCGGTGAGCATTTCTAATAGTACCTTAACCCAGACTCCGAATACACATCCGGCTTATCCCGATATAAATATCCTCGAATCCAATTCACGCGGCATAACAATTGAATACCGCCTCAAAGACGTACAATACGATACAGTAACGATAGACGATACTGAGTACACCGGTATTTCATATTATGGTAGTCAATCACCCGAGCGAACCGATCCTGCATACCCTGATTTGAAGTACCGTGCAGTAACGATTGCATTACCCTCAACCGGCGCCCCCTCAATCGAGGTGATGCAGAAGGATTATCATACTGTTCGCGGTATTCGTGTACCACCGCTTGGTGATATATATAAAGATGAAGATGATGAGATGTATCTCACCGCAAACGGCCTTGATATACAGACTGAGATTGATCAACCGCTCGTAGATATCCATGACATCGGTGCCGTCAGAAATGTCGTGCTCGGTACTCTTCATATACATCCGGTACAACTTGAACGTGACGGTAATACGGTAAATCTTCATAACCGGATTATTGTGCGTATATCGTTTGACAGCGGATCTTTCGGTACAATTGACGAGTATACGCATACAATACTGCGTAATACTGTGCTTAATATAAACCAGGTATCGGTATCCCCCGAGGCACGGTTGCGAATGGAAGGTGTGCGTGGGGCACCTGTTTCTCATCAGAACAGTTTGCTGCACGAAGGACAATGGTACAGGATCTCAGTTGAAGAAGAAGGTATGTATCGTATTAACAGAGCGGTGCTTGAGGAGGCAGGTATACCGGTTAATCAAATAGATCCGCGAACCATAAAAATGTACAGCCACGGCGGCAAAAAGTTGCCGGAATCTATAACGCAAGACAGACCTGAAGATCTTGTTGAAATAGCAATATACGTGCGGGGTGAGGAGGATGGTGAGTTTAATGCAGGTGATTATATTGTCTTTTACGGGACAGGAACCACAACCTGGGAGTATGATCCAGATAATCAGCTATTTCATCATCGGTACAATTATTACGTCGAAGAGAACACATACTTTGTCACCTATGGCGGGGAACAAGGCCGCCGGATGCAAACAGTTCCCTCATTGGATGAACAAAACCCTATACGACCCGACCATTTTATTGCAAGTTTAGTATATCGCGATCCGAAAATCAATTTACTCGATTCAGGTCGTGAATGGATGGGAGAATCGTTCTCTCCGGGAAATGTATCGACTTTTCCCCAGCAGTTGCATGGATTTACACCTCAGGCACCTACCCGATATCGTATTCAGGTGGCCGCTCGAGCACCGAGCCAGACAAACTTTAGTATTGAAGATCAGGGGGTAAGTCTTGGCGCGATACCTGTTTCCGGTGTTAATCTCGGTACAATAACCGGAAATTATGCTGCCAGAAGTGCAACTACAATGTTTACAAGATCCGGATCGTTTCCGGATGACCGGAGTGCTCTACGATTTCAATATAATGCCGGCGCTCAATCTGAAGGATTTCTTGAATGGTTTGAAATTCACTATCCGAGGAGTTTTCAAGCAGAAGACGATCATTTAGTTTTTACCGCACCTGATACGACAGGAGTTGTTGAATTTGCCGTAGAAGGATTTACCTCCTCTCAAATTACTGCGTATGAAGTAACGGACTATACAGATGTTAACCGTATTACCGAAAACATTGAAGGTGCAGCAATACGGTTTCAATCCGAAGAACAACGTGGAGCACCCGGCAGATATGCTGCGGCTGCACCAAACGGTTATAGATCAATTGAAACGATTGAACCGATTGAGAATTCGAATCTTCGCGGTATTGCAGAAGGTGCGGAATTCATTATCGTTGCCCATCCGCACCTGGTATCGGAGGCAGAACGATTAAAGCAGCACCGGGAGTCATTTACAGAGAATAGTTTATCTACCATTGTCGTTGATGTGAAAAGCATATATAATGAGTTTTCCGGCGGGTTGGTCGATCCCACTGCAATCCGTGATTTCCTGTCCCATGCTTACGAATCCTGGCAGGTGACACCGAGGTATGTACTATTGTTTGGTTCCGGCTCATACGATTACCGTGAGTATCTCGGCTACCGGCGTAATTATGTGCCCACATGGCAAACCAATGAATCCTTCAGTCAAATAAATACCTATACAACTGATGATTTCTTTGTGCAATTTACAGACGGATCGCGCCGCCCGTCACTATCTATCGGCAGATTGAATGCAATTAACGAAGAAGATGCCCGCGTGATGGTTGATAAAATTATTAATTACGAAACGAAATCCGATCCCGGTGCATGGAGAAATTTGGTTACGTATATTGCCGATAATGGATTGACAACTCGCGGCGGCAATGAGGGGAATCTGCACACCTGGCAATCCGAACAACTTGCCCGTGATTTCACTCCCGCAGCATTCGAAAAAGAGAAAATTTATGCTATCGAGTATCCTATTGAGAATACTGCGACTGGTCGCCGTCAACCTGAAGTTAACAAAGAAATAGTACGCACGTTTAATGAGGGATCGCTTATTATTAACTGGACAGGCCACGGCAATCCGCGTGTATGGGCTCACGAATGGATTTTTGTGAAGGAGACTACTATTCCGCAACTCAATAACCGTAACCGGCTCTCTTTTGTGACTGCTGCTACCTGTGATTTTTCTCGATTTGATGATCCGAGCGAACAAAGCGGCGGTGAGTTACTTGTTAGCCGTGAGGAAGGTGGCACTATAGGCCTCCTGTCATCCTCACGTATAGTCTGGTCATCAGACAACGCACAGTTCAACAATAGATTTTACCAGAATTTATTGAATCCGTTGAACGACGGTACGTATCCGCGGGTCGGTGACGCACTGTTTGCGACAAAGCAGGTGCGGCATGGCGTGAATGATATAAAATTTGTTTTACTCGGAGATCCGACGGTACGTTTGCAAATACCCAAATATAATGCATCGGTCACGAAAATTAACGATGAGCCGGTTGATGAGACGGTTATGCTGAAAGCACTGCAAAAAGTTACCATTGATGGTACTATTAACAAACCTGACGGTTCACTTAATGAAGATTTTGATGGTCGTATGTTTGTAAGTGTTTATGATTCGGATAAAGTGGTTAGTGTGACTGAGTGGGGCGGATGGTCGTTTACGATATCCGGAAATGTTATATTTCGGGGTGAGAGTTCAATTAATCGCGGTCGGTATTCATCAAGTTTTGTTGTGCCGAAGGATATAAGTCACGAAGGTAGAGAGGGGAGAATAGCGCTATATTTCTGGGAAGATAATAGCGATGGACGGGGATTCAGCAGGGATATTGTATTGGGCGGCATCGATACTACCGTGACACCAGATACTGAAGGGCCTGAAATAACAATGTATCTCGATGACAGAAATTTCCGGAGCGGAGATCTCGTATCCGAGCACCCCTTGCTTTTAGTCGATCTCTTTGATGAATCGGGGATCAATATATCAGGGGGCGGGGTCGGGCATCGTATCGAAGCCTGGCACAATGATGGTGAGAGCATTGACCTCACCGACTACTATACCGGTGCAGTTGACAGCTATCAGGAGGGAAGTATTGAGTATCAAATGGATGAACTCGAATCCGGCCCTCACCATTTAAAAATGCGTGCATGGGATGTGTACAATAACTCGTCGACTGCAGAAATATTTTTCGAAGTCGCTTCCAGTGAGCAATTGACCGTACAGAATGTTTATAACTATCCGAATCCGTTTCAGCGTGAGACCGTGTTTACTTTCCAGCATAATCAGAATGTGCCGATTGATGTGGAGATAAAAGTGTACACGGTAGCCGGACGCCTCATTGCCGAATTACAAGAATACAGCGTCACCGATCGGTTTGTCAGAATACCCTGGACCGGTTACGATGATGACGGAGACCGGCTCGCGAATGGCGTTTACTTTTATAAAGTTATTGCACGAACAGCTGACGGAGAATATACAAGTGAGGCGCTCGGCAGATTAGTCGTTATGAGATAGCACAAAAATTTTATAAATAACAATAAGAAATCATTATTAATCATTTACTATTGTTCCTTGCAATTCAAATTAAAATAATTTAATTTACTATAATTATGAGCAGGAGCATTATTCACGATCCATTCGGAGGATGAACTATGAAAACAATGTATTCCTTTATCGCAGCTCTATTGTTGATATGTCTTTTTGTCAACGGATCGGCTGAAGCGCAAGGTGAAGCTGCTGTGCCATTTTTGATGATATCGCCGAACTCTCGTGCTTCGGGTATGGGTGAAATCGGAACCGGTATTGCAGATGATGCCGCTGCGATCCATTGGAATCCTGCAGGTCTTGCGTTTCAAACAGGACAGGAGATCAGTATCACGCATACTAACTGGTTGCCTGAATTCGGTATGTCCGACCTCTTTTATGATTACCTGAATTACAGGAATCACATTGAATCACTCAACGGAACTGTATCCGCAGCAATTACCTATCTGAATTTGGGTGAACATACACGGACATCATCGCTCGGACCGGATCCGATCGGGACATTCCGAAGCTATGAGTTTGCGGTCACAGCCGGTTATGCTACAAAGATTAATTCCAATTTAGGACTCGGAGTAAACCTGCGGGTAATTCATAGTGCTTTATCACCGATAGGAACTGAACAGGAAGAAGGTACCGGTGTTGGAACGACAGTTGCAGGTGATATCGGTATCCTTTACAAAACATCATTGTTTGATATGCCGCTGACCCTCGGCGCTAATTTACAAAATCTTGGTCCGAGAATAACATATATCGATGCCGACCAGGCTGATCCTATCCCGACCAATTTAAGGGCAGGGTTTGGTCTGAAATTGGTTGATACCGAAACAAATGAGTTGACACTGGGTGCTGACTTCAGTCGAATTTTAGTACGCCGTTATGAACGCGATCCGGATACCGAAGAAATCCCGCAACCAGATCCATTTTATAAAGCGATCTTTACTGCCTGGGGTGACGGCGGCTTAGAAAAAGTAATTATGTCCGGTGGATTAGAATATTGGTATGCCGGTTTTATTGCATTACGTGCCGGTTATTTCCATGAACACGAAGATCATGGTAACCGCAAGTTCCTGACCTTCGGTGCCGGTATCCGATACGACATCTACGGTTTTGATTTTAGTTATATAGCAACTATAGAAGAGAATCATCCACTATCGGATACGTTGCGATTCACACTATTGCTTTCGTGGTAAAATAAGAACACATGAAATATTTTCGACCTCTTTTCTGTGCTGGAGCCGGTGTCGTATTTTTAGTTGTTGGATTATTCGGTCAGATTATGAATCACCCCCTAACGCTAGCCGGGGGTGATTCCGCTTCTTATATTTCTCGCCCCGATGTGCCCGACACACTCCGAACTCTTGCAATTATGGTACAATTCCAACCGGATGAAGATTCACGTACTACCGGTGATGGACAGTTTGATCTATCAGATGGTACGACAGACATATTGAACCCGCCGCCGCACGATGCTGAATACTTTGAATATCATCTCGAATTTGCACGACGGTATTATGATGAAGTTTCAGGTGGGCGGTTGACCATTGAATATACTGTCTGGGATGAAATATTCACTCTGTCGGAACAAATGGGAACATATAGTCCCCGCACAAATGGTGATTTTACAGAGATAGGATTACTTTTTGAAGAAGCGTGGCAGCTTGCTGCCGAACAATCCCCGCAAATACCATTTGATGAGTATGATACCTTCATCATTTTTCATGCAGGTGTAGGCCGGGATGTTGACCTTACAAGTATATTTGGATTTGATCCGACGCCACTTGATATCCCCTCGTTGTATCTCGGTCCGCAAAGTCTCAGGCGAATTTTCGGAGAAGATTACAACGGTGTCGAAGTAGGTCCCGATGGATTTCGTATTACCAATTCAATGGTTTTACCCGAAACACAAAATCGCGAACTGAACCTTGTTACCGGCAGACAATTACTCCAGCTTGGGATGAACGGTCTCGTTTGTGCAATGTACGGAAGCCGGCTCGGTCTCCCCGATTTGTTTAATACCGATACCGGACGATCCGGTATCGGTAGATTCGGATTGATGGATGGCCAGGCGATCTTTAGTTTTATGGGCTTATTCCCACCGGAATTATCGGCCTGGGAAAAATATTATCTCGGATGGATCGAACCGAAAACAGTGCAGCCAGGGGAACATACCTTTTCCATTTCAGCTGTAGCACATCGACAACCTGACAGCATTCTGCGTGTGCCGATAAATGAACGGGAGTATTATCTTGTTGAAAACCGTCATCGTAATCCCTTCGGTGCGGGACAAACCGTTACGCTCATGCAAAATGGTGAGGAAGTTGAGTTCACCGTGGAGCGGGACCGGGTTGGTTTCAATGCTTTTGACATCAGCGACATAGCTGGTGTAGTGTTGGACGTCGAAGTATACGACTGGAGTTTACCCGGTGCGTATATCGAAGCAGATGAAATATTTTATGACGGCGGTATTGTTATCTGGCATATAGATGAACGCATTATAGATACACGTATAGCTGAGAATCGGATCAACGCTGATATTGAAAACCGCGGAGTACGGGTGGTAGAAGCAGATGGTTCTCAGGATATCGGACGTGAATTTGAGTTCCTGCAGCCGGGGCAGGGATCGGAGGATGGAACACAATTCGACTTCTGGTTTAAGGATAACCCCGCACCAATTTATGAAAATCGTTTCGATGCCACTACCATTCCTCCTTCAGTGAGCAATACCGGTGCACCGAGTAATATTACAATGTATGATTTCTCGGAACGTGATCCGGTTATGCAATTGACCGTTCGTGTGGGTTCGGAAAAAGTTAGTCTGTTAGATGGTTTTCCATACCGGTTGCATGCAGCCGGCAGTTCGACATCTCCGGTTCCATTTGGCAATGGAATATTGTTTGTGAATGACGGTGTGCTGCAGGTTATCGATGCGTATGGTGAACTAACTCATATCCAGAGACCGTATGAGAGACGGGTTACCGGTACGCCTGCCTGGTACGATGATAATGGCAGTATCGTTCTCTATACGCGGACGGATGAATCATACGTTACAAAATGGAATATTGCTGCACCTGAAAACGGCGAAGAATATGAATTTTTTGCCGGCGAATCTTTTTCGTTTGGTGCGAATGTTACAGCCGGACCTGCATTATTGCAGAACGGTATGTGTATTGTCGGTACCGGGGATGGAGAAATTAAAATTATAGACGGTACCGAGGTCAAAACAGCGGGAACAGTATCAGATGGAAGTACCATTACCGATATTCATATTTTCAATGAAAATAATTGGGCGGCGACAAGTGAAACAAGCGTTTTATTCGTTAATGAAGAAGAATTTGAGAGGGAGTTTCCCGAAACCGTCAAAAGAACGACTGCTTTTATGGAAAACGGTAGTGCTTATGTAGCAGGTGTCGGCGATGAAGCTGTTTACATTATGCAGCCGGAAATTATGGTGAGTCCGCCAAAATCGAACCATATGCTAAGCAGTTCAGAACAATCTATACTCGAAAAATTTTCAATCGAAAGAGTCACTGTTAACGGAATCGGTTTCCCGATTGCCGTTGATCTTGATAAGGATGGGATAATCGATATAGTCACACCATTAGGCACTGCATTATATGCATATAACAGAAGCGGAGCCGTTCTGGATCATTTTCCGCTTCGTGTAGGTGAACAACTACTCTATAATATTTATCCCGTTGCAGCCGACTTTGACGGAAATGACAGAATAGACGTAGCCGTTAGCAGTAACGATAATCTTATACAATTTCATAATGCACACGGAAGTGCTGCTGCAGGAACTCCCCTTGCAGCCGGTGAACGCGTTATTGGATCACCTGCTGTATTCGAGGCAGAGGGGAAGTTTGCTCTTGCATTCGTAACTGCGGATAATCTTTTATATGCATACAGGTTTTCCGGTGAATGGAATGCAGACCGCGTGTGGTGGGGAGAAGAACGAATCGATCACCGGCGAAGTAATGTACAAAGAATTACGCTTCCGCGACAACCATTAGTTGATGAGTTTTTGCCGGAAGACCGTGCTTATAATTGGCCAAATCCCGTTTATGACGGTGAAACATATATCCGGTACTATCTCAGTGAAAGCGCCGATGTTTCTATTTCAATTTATGAGATGAACGGTGAGAAAATAACTTCCTTTGACGGTCCGGGAAACGGTGGTATGGATAATGAAATCTCATGGGATGCATCCGGTGTCCAGAGCGGTGTATACCTCGGGAGAATAGAAGCACGCAGTGCAAACAACTCACAAGTAGTATTTATAAAGATTGCGGTGGTAAGATAAAATGACTGTAAGGATAGATAAACGTGAGAGGGCAGGGGTAAAAGTTTTTCACGGCTTTATGTGGTTAGGAATTATTCTTTTCACAGTTGGAATCCTGCCATACTCACTTCTTGCTCAATGGGGATTTCCCGAGGATCCGAAAGACGGTTGGTACACCATTGAGACAGAACATTTCTATATCCACTACCATGACGGTGCGGAACGAACCGGCAGATTAGCTGCAAAAATTGCCGAAGATGTATACAAACCCATCACATCGCTTTATAAATATGAACCTGATGCAAAGACACATCTTGTCGTCCGCGACCATGGCGATTTTGCGAACGGTGCGGCATTTTTCTATGATAACAAAATCGAGATATGGGCAAGCGCACTTGATTTTGACATGCGGGGTACAAGTAACTGGCTCCGGAATGTTATCGCGCATGAATTTACTCACATAGTTCAAATTCAGGCATCGATGAAATTCGGAAAAAGAGTGCCGGCATTTTATATTCAGTGGATGGGGTATGAGGATGAGCGCAGACCAGATGTGTTGTATGGTTTCCCGAATATTCTCGTATCATACCCCATATCGGGATTTATTGTGCCGAGTTGGTTTGCAGAAGGTACAGCGCAGTTTATGCACCCCGGCTTAGAATATGATACCTGGGATACCCATCGTGATATGATCTTGCGAATGTATGCGCTCGATGATAATATGCTGACGTGGAATGAGATGTCGGTATTCGGTAAAACAAGTCTCGGTAATGAATCTGCATACAATGCGGGCTTTTCGCTTGTGCGGTATATAGCAAGTGAATACGGTAAAGATGCTTTGCGAACGATATCTGAAGAGCTTGCCTCGTTGACTATTGTGAATATTGATCAGGCGATGCGCCGCGCGCTTGGTAAATCGGGACGGGAAGTATATAATGATTGGAGATCGGCAGTTATTAATGATTACCACAAGCGGACCGAAACAATTAAAGCTAATTTGGAAAAAGGGGAATTGATAGTCGAAAAAGGTTTCGGTAACTTTCATCCGGTATATTCACCGGACGGTAAGTATGTTGCGTACGTATCTAACAAGGGAAGAGATTATTTCGGGCAGTCTGCACTTTATATCGGGGACAGGCAGACCGGTGATACGAAACTCGTTGAGCGTAATGTCCGTTCGCGAATTTCCTGGTCACCGGATGGAGATAAGATATACTTCTCACGCATCACACGTCAAAATCCGAACTGGCAGGGGTTTAGCGATCTCTTTGTCGTCGATGTTGAGTCCGGAGATACGGAACGATTAACCAGAGGGTTACGACTCCACGACCCGGATATATCTCCCGATGGGAGCACGCTTGCCGCCGTCACTGTGGCAGATGGCACGCAGAATCTTGTTCTCTACAATATAGAGGAAAAGCGGATCACGTATATTACTGATAATAAACACGGGGAGCAGGTCTATAGACCTCAGTGGTCGCCAACCGGTGATGAAATTGTATTTGCGACATCAAGCGGATTTAACCGGCATATTGTTGAATATTCATTACATTCGGAAGATTTTTCAATTATCGATGGCAGTGATACTTATGATGCGCGCGATCCTTCATATTCCCCCGATGGCGTACACATCTATTTCGCATCCGATAAGACCGGAATCTTTAATATCTATCGTTACAACCGCATAAATGAAAATTCGGAAAGAATTACAAATGTACTGGGTGGTGCATTTATGCCGTCGGTAAATGAGAATGTGTTAGTTTATGCATCGTATCAGTCAAGTGGTTATAAGATAGCACAGTATAGCGACTTAGCACCTGTCGATGAAAGTAAACATTATATCGCCGGAGAGCCTGGCTGGTTTGATGAGAGTATTCACGCTGCCTATAATCCGGGAACAGATGCAAGCGGTATCGATTGGAACCGGCTGCGGAATTATAACGACAGGGATGTTCCCGAGTATGATTCGGATAACTACTCTTCGGTATTTACCAACACGATGCTTGTGCCGTTGATCCGGTTCGATAACTATATTCCCGAACGCGGTTTCACCGATATGATAAAACCCGGCCTGTATATGATGACCCGTGATATTCTGGAGCACCATGCACTCTTTGCGGGAGCAACTATCAACCGGCGGCTGGAGCGCGATCTTTTTGCCATTTTTGAATGGAACACCGGATTACCTCCCTTCTCATTGGTCGGCTGGTATCCGGATATATCGTTTGAAATTTATAATATAACACGGAAAACCGATGCAGTTATTGAACTTCGTGAGGATTTAAATATCGATGTTGATGTTACTTACAATCTGATGGAATTTAATGTTCTTCTGAAAGACCATATTTTTAATCCGAGGAACGAACTTACGATTTTGTACCGTCATAGCAGATACGGATATGATGTGGGTAGTTTCTTTATCCCCGAAACCAATAATCTTGTTGGATCTTTTGGAGAATTATACCTGGTCGGCAATACATTACAGGCACAATTGACCCACCGGGGAATACTTCCGACAATACAAACCGAAATTAACCCGGTCGGCAGGTTTATTCAGTTGCGATATGGTTATGAGTTTAATAAGTATAATCCGGAATTGGTATACGATGAGGATGAGAATATTTTGTATACCGATTACGACCGGCCACGCTTTCATCGTGTAGAAGGCGAGTGGCGGGAACATTATCCCCTGTCAAGACATCAGACTTTAAGCGCCCGGCTCCGGGGTGGATCAATTCTTGGTAAAGAGGTCGACGACTTTTTTAATTTCTACATTGGCGGACTGATGGGTATGCAGGGATACCCGTTTTATTCGCTGGGTGGCAATGAGTACGCATCGCTCAATCTGACATACCGGTTTCCGATTCTGGAAGGAATTGATTTCAGGATTGCACAAATGCAGTTCGAACGCTTGTACGGATCGGTATTCGCCGATATCGGTGATGCGTGGACAGGTTCATTTCCCGGTATAGACGAACTGAAACGCAATGTAGGATTTGAACTCAGGCTGGAATCATTCTCATTTTATTCATATCCAACACGGATATTTTTCAGTGCGGCATACGGCTTCGATGAGTTCACCCGCGTCTTTCGCAATGAACCGGTGACATATGGTAAACAGTGGAATTTTTATTTCGGAATTTTATTCGGGTTTGATTTAGGGACTGGATCGTTATGGAGAAGATAAAATATATAACAGTTTTATTGTTACTACCGTCGGTATTACTTGCATCCGATCCGATTGATATGATTGAACCGATCAATCATAAGATTTTTGATCGGGATGTTATAGAGTATCATGCTGGTTCTTTTCTGGAGAACATATATGCTAAGACCGATAATAATTACAGCAATACGGTGAGCAGAAAATCACCACTCCTTGCCGCATTTATGTCGGCGGCAGTGCCCGGTGCCGGAGAGGTTTATGCAGGCAGATGGTGGCGCGGTCTGGCACATTTTGGTCTGGAAGTTACTGCCTGGTATTTTTACCTCCATTATGATCACAGAGGAGACAAACAAACTGCTTTCTTTGAGAATTATGCCGATACCCATTGGAGTGTTGTAGATTATGTGATCTGGCTGAACGAATATTGGGGAGGGGACATTAGTTATCTGACAGATGAAAGTCTTCCGCCATGGGAACGGGTAGATTGGGGAGAAATAAATGAGTTCGAACGTTCGATTCCACAATTCTCGCATACCCTTGAGCCCTATGGTACACAACAGTATTACGAGTTGATCGGGAAATACCCCCAGTACAATCGGGGCTGGAAAGATTCAGAGCCGCATGAAGATGTCGATCTGGAAACAGGTACCGGTGTAGCTAATCCGGGTTTATATTTTACCGAAGTATCGGATATGTTCAGGTTTTATTCGGGTGAACGCGGCTACGCTAACACACTTTATGCTCGAGCGCATACAGCGGCAATTGCAGTTTTTTTAAATCACTTTATAAGTGCATTTCACGCAGCTTTTCTTGCTCATAGTTTTAATCAGACACATCTTGCCATCGATATAGAAAACCGGGATGATATTTACGGTGATCGGTTGGTACCGGTTTTAAAGTTGCAAGTAGGGTTCTAAAAGAGTTGCCGGTTGCTAAGTTGATAACTAATATCTGAATACTATTTACTCACTCGCAAAAGATTAATCAGTCCCGCCCCGAGAAACATTAGATTCGGAAGCCATGCCATCAACAAAGTATTATACTGGCCACTTTGACCGAATGTTCCGGTAATTTCCATAAATGCCATATACAGAAAAGTGATGAGGACACCGACGGCGAATTGCAATGCCATACCACCACGGCGTTTTTGAGCAGAGAATGGAACACCGAAAAGTATTACAATTATGCTTGCAAATGGAAATGCAATCGTTAGGTAGTAATCAACTTCCCAGCGTGCGGTCTGTTGCCCTGCACGCCGCTGTGCTTGAATAAAATCGCGTAGCTCGAAATAATTCATTTCATCGGGCTGAAGTTGTTTCTTGGCGATATCATCGGGCGAGAAAAATAAGTTTTCCATCGGCATACGGTCGAATGGTTTCATCTCTTCGGTTTGTTCCGAAAATTCCCGCAGTGTACCGCGATGTAATGTCCATATTCTTGTATCGACATCCCACTCCATACGGGCAGCATCATAGCGTCGTGCCATAACAGCTAAATTAGTATCAGAGAATTCCTGAATACTGACCCGCGATACTGCAAGCGCCGATTCATCATAATAGCCAAGCGATAAAAACCTCACGGGACTGTCCTGAATAAAAATATTGTACCGGTCGGTTTCAGTTCTACTGCCTTTAGCAAGATGCTCACGCTCTATCTGATATTTTTCGCTGTTGGCAAGCGGTACAATCCATCCATTGAAGTAAATGGTAAAGCCGGTTACAATAATGCCGATAGCGAGAAAAGGAAGCATAAATCTATATAAACTAACACCGCCCGCTTTCATAGATACAAGTTCATTTTGATTTGACAGCTTTCCGGTGGTAAATAAGCTTGAAAGTAACATCGCGACCGGTATCATAGCCTTGATCATCTCGGGAATAAAATATATATAATATACGATAACTACATTTACCGGTGCCCCCGCATCGATAAAGTCATCCACATTCTCCATCAAATCTATGATGATGAAGACCATGATAATTGCTACAAGTGCAAAGACGAAGTGCGAAATGAACTGTTTTATTATATATCTATCAATCAACTTCATCACTGATCACCGTGTTCCTGACCTTCTGGTGTATCTACACGCCACGATTTGGGAACAATTTTTTGCAGCTTGCTCCAGTTGATTAACAGTCGCTCTTTTTGCGTTCTGATGGTAAGATATATACCGGCAGGCAGCAGTATCATATTTGCCCCCCACATACCTATGAAGGGACTGATAAAACCTCGATCAGCAAGTTTTTCACCACCGATGAGACATGACCAGTAGAGCAGAAAGAATCCCAGACTGATACCTGTTGCAACACCGAAGCCGCCTTTTCGTGTCATAATGCCCAGCGGCGCACCTATGAGGATAAATATTATGCAGGCAATCGGGATTGCATATTTTTTATGAACTTCGACCATATACTGATCGATCCTCCGGCTATTACTTTGGAGCCGCTTTATATCAGAGTCTATCGAAGATGATAGTGAGCGTGCGCGTGATAGTGCGAGCTGCACTTTTGCTCTATAGGGATCCTCCTCATATGCGGGTATGGTCGGCGGAAGATGTTCTAAATCACCGGTTCTTAATGACGTGTGATATCTGTCAATGCGTGAATTAATACCGGATAGTATGCGATTATTTTGAGATCGAAGACTGTCGACCCGTTCAAGCATAGCCTGTGCACTTAACTCACGGTCACCGCGTTGAAATACATTGTCTGCGGTGCGTTCAAAATCATATCCATCATAAGGGATTAGTACCCGGTGTCGATTAAACTTCACACGACGATATTCGTTGTTCGTACTTTGTGTAGAAGTTTCGTGTATTTCGCCATCATAAAGATCAAGAATAAGTGATGAAAAATCCGAACTGTACGCTATAAAACCGCGCTCTGCAGCTATAATGACATTTTTATTCGGTTCACTGTGATCGTAAATGGTAAGCCCTTCGAGCTCATTAGTCTCCTCATAGTTTTTGCGGGCAATGAGTGTATAGCCTTTAATTTCCTGTGAAAATATTCCCGGTTCAAGGGAAAGGGTGGGCCGAGCCCGGCGTATATCGATGCCGAGAGTTTTTGCCCGGTGATTTGCATCCGGGAGGATACGGTTGTTAAATTCCATTAGCCCGAATGCAAGAAGAACAGAAATAATCAGTGGAGCTGACATCATCCGGTAAACCGAAATTCCGCTGGATTTCATGACGGTAATTTCGTTGTTTGCAGACATATTGCCGTATGCCATAAGGGTGGCAATTAATACCGACATTGGAATTGCAAGCACAAGCATCCACGCGAGGTTTGTTACGATTACTTCAAGAATAACACTAACCCCCAGCCCTTTGCCCACGAGATGGTCTATAAACCGCATCATAAACTGCAGAATAAAAATCCCGATCAGCACAAAAAGTGACATAAAAAATGGTGCAATGTGCGCTTTCAATATGTAACGGTCAATTGTCATATCTCAATAATATACCAATAATTCCAATTTCTCACAATTAAAATTCTTGCTGAAAGTCTTGCAATTAAGTACCGATTTCCATAATTTATTGTACTTAACGACCTATTTTTCGCAATGTTATAGAAGGGTGATTCCGGGTATATTGGTATTGTATAAGTAACAAAGAAAAATCCGCATATCGGATTTGTTCTATAAGAATATAACATTACGAACACAAAAGTCGCTGTGGATAAAACCAAGGGATCAATTTCTCTGCCGCTTTTGCGAAAAGTGGGTCCGGTGGGTTTCATTACCCTAGCGGTTGCTATTTTATACCTTCTCTCCGGCCACATCACTATAAAAGCCAACACGTTACCGTTTGCAAAGGTTTCCGAAAGTGATACCGTTGCTCAGGATACGACAGGGGTCATCTATGAAGATATTGACCGAAGACCTGCACGCGTGCGCGGTAGAAGGGAAGCGATGCGTAGAGATCGTGAACGGGATATCATCGATGGCGTTACCGATACCACATTGACCCGGGAAGAAATTCAGGAGCGTTTGCTTGTACCGACCGATTCAACCGCACGTAAGAAATATTTTCGATACCGCAGAAAAGATACACCGTATGCGTCTCTCTCTCACAACAATAAACGACGCCATCCGCTATTTCTTGAAAACAGAAATCAGGTTTATAACAGAACGGTAGAACTTGACTCACTCGGTCGTCATGTCACTATTAGAGAAACGGTTGACGGGAAAGATGTTAAAATTCCGGTCACAATGTCACTGGATGACTATATTCACAATAGATCCCGTTCCATTCGAAGGGAAGGATGGGAACGTCTTGCCTATGCCTACGAACTTGAATATGGTGAAGGTAGGCAAGCTGATCTCGGCGATTTTATCAGCGATATAACTACGATTGATATACCCGTTCCTCCAAATCCGCTACTCAATATATTCGGTGAACCCGGTATCCGGTTGAATATTTCAGGAGCCGTTGATATTCGTGCAGGTTTCCGTCGGCAATCATCCGATCAGACCTCTTTATCACGGCTTGACAATACGCGTAATGAACCGGATTTCAAACAGGACGTGCAGATAAATGTAGACGGCCTTGTCGGTGATAAACTTAATATTAATGCCGACTGGGATACACAGCGTTCATTTGAATATGAGAATCAACTCAGTATCAGGTATGACGGATATGATGATGAGATCATACAAACTATTGAGGCAGGGAACGTATCATTACGAACACCAACACAATTTATCGGAAGTAGCCAGGCATTATTTGGTATAAAATCCAATCTGCAATTCGGACCGATGAGATTGACTGCAGTTGCTTCACAGCAAAAAGGGCGGTCTGAAGAATTAACATTAAGCGGTGGTGCAGAAGAACAAACCTTTGAAATCAGACCTTACGATTATTCTCGCAATCATTATTTCATCGATGAAGATTATATAGATGGTTATGAGGCGGCAATGGCGCTTGAACCGCAATATAATCCGCAACTTGAAATTACCGATCTCGAAGTATGGGTGACACGAAGCGGTGTCATAACCGACGTCAATGAACGCCCCGTTACTGCACACATAGATTTACCTCCACGCCCTGCTGCAGGATATGATCCTGCACAGTGGCGGGATCTTGAGTCGGGGATATCAGGTGAGGTGGAAATCGGACAGTTTGTAATGCTTCGTGAAGGAGAGGATTACAACATCAGCACGCGAACCGGCAGATTGACAATGCGAAAACAACTTTCGGATGATCAGGCGATTGCCGTTGCCTATCGCCGGGCTGATGGAGGGGAATACGGTGATTTCGTAGTAAATGTTGACGATGATTCGAGCCGGATAGTTTTAAAACTCGTGCGACCGCGAAACCTCCAGCCGCAATATACCGATGCTTGGAAATTACAACTTCGAAATATCTATCCTATCGGTGGCAGAAATTTACAAAAGGAAGGATTTGAACTTCGAGTAGAATACGATATCCCCGGTCAGGAACCTACCGATGAACTTGACGGACAACCATTGCTGCAGGTATTTGGCCTTGATCAAACTGATGAAGCAGGTGCACCCACCCCCGATAACAGATTCGATTGGCGTCCGGGAGTTACGATAGATGCCGCACGCGGTGAGCTTATCTTCCCATCTTTACGACCGTTTGATGATAAGCTTGCCGAAGCAGGACTGGATGAGTACACATACCCCGAAGTGTACGATACTACAGTCTCGGCAGCGCGTGCACGAAATGAAAAAGATAGATTCCGGGTACGCGGGCGATTTTCTTCATCGGTGGCATCGTCCTATAATCTTGGTTTTAACGTCGTCGAAGGTAGTGTGCAAGTTTTTCTGGGAACCCAGCGGCTTGAGGAGGGGACGGATTACACCGTAGATTATATGCTCGGACAGATCACACTCCGGAGTGATGCAGCTATGCAGCCGGGAGCCGATCTGCGTATTACCTATGAACAGAATGAATTATTCCAGATCGCCTCAAAGACATTACTTGGCTTACGGGGAGAGTTGCCAATCGGACGTTATACCGATATCAATTTTACAATGATGAGTATGCGGGAAGAAACGCTGGCCGATAAAGTACGTGTCGGCGAGGAGCCGGTAAACAATGCGATATTCGGTATCGATGGCAGAACCCGTGTCCCGGTTAATTTCGTAACCGATGCAATGAATAAACTTCCGTTTTTCAATTCGATGGCTGAATCCAACCTGCAGATAAGCGGCGAAGCTGCGTATATAAGACCAAATCGCAACACAAAAGCATCAACCGTCGCAATGGACGATGGAAAAGGTGTTGCCTATATCGATGACTTTGAAGGATCGCGGCGTAGTGTACCAATCGGTGTGAATTATGGTACTTGGAAGTATGCAAGCCCGCCCGTCAGAACCCGTGAGTTAGGTGAAGTTCCTGCGGATTCTTTGGTGCAACATAAAGCGAGAACATTCTGGTATAATACGTTCCCCAGTGACGAAGTAACATTGGTGACCGATATTTGGCCGGAACGCCAGGTCCAGCGTGGTGAAGATCGTGTAACAGTAATGCACGTAGAATATAGACCTCGTGAACGTGGTGAATATAATTATTCATGGGATCTCATGGAGACGATTTATAATAACCCGTATAACTCCTGGGGTGGTTTGATGCGGGCGTTGACCGGTTCGACAAAAAATCTGGTCGATGAAAATCTCAACTTCATTGAGTTCTGGGCACGCATAGAAGGTGATACCCGCGACGGGAAAATGTACATTAATATGGGACAGATAAGTGAAAGGATAATATATGAGGATCGGTTACGGGGTAATCGTGTAAATGGTATCCACCAGGAGGATGGAAGTAGAGGGAGAAATCCAACCGGGACACTCCATGATGAAGAGGATGTCGGGCTCGACGGAATCCCGACCGAAGAAGAACGGGAAGTATTTGCAGATTGGTTGGAACACTATCAGGGAACTCCTTTCTATGATACACTCAATGATGATCCCTCTGGTGATAATTACCGACCGCCACAACAAGGTGATTATTCCCGTGTAACCGGCGTTGAAGGAAACGCCCAAACTGAAGCCGGTTTTCTGCCGGATACCGAGGACTTAAACAGAAACGGTATAGTCGACCTTACGAATAGTTATTTTCAATACGAAATTAGCCTTGATACAACAAACGCCTTTCAGGATAATCCCTATATAGTCGGTGGTGGTCATAACGGTTGGTATCAGTTTCGTATACCGATACGCCAGTATGATGATGAGATCGGTAATCCATCTTTAAATAATGTTGAGTTTTTCAGGGTATGGTTTTCAGGGTTTGAAGATAATATTCATATGCGTATCGCAGACTTTGCATTTACCGGTAATCAATGGGAAGAAGAAATGCGGGATGATACGACGATGGTTATCTCCGTGTTGAATAAACAAGAAAATCCGGAATATTATTCTCCACCCGGTGTCCGGCCACCACGTGAGCGGCTTCCCGACGGCGATATCATTGAAGGGAACGAACAATCACTCGTTTTAACTATCAACGATCTTAATCCGGATGACAGTCGTCAGGCATTCCGTTATTTTCCCGGGCGTTCACTTGACATGTTCAATTACCGTTCTTTGCGAATGTTTGTTCATGGTGATCCCACCTGGCAGGTTAACGGGGATGGAACAGACCGGGATGCAGAGATCTTTATCCGGTTTGGTGCAGATACATCAAACTATTATGAATACCGGCAGCCGCTGTGGCCCGGCTGGCACGAACAAAACAATGTGCAAATCGACTTTGCACAACTTACTACAACAAAAGCAGTACGGGACACCGCAACAAACCAAAGCGCTCCCATTCCGGTTGAAGACGGTCCGCCGGGAGCTACTTATCGCGTTGTTCAAAATCCATCGTTAACCAATATTCGCTATATGTCGATCGGTATTGCCAATCCCGGGGATGAAAACGGAGGCGGAAGAACCTTACGGGGTCAGGTGTGGGTTAACGAAATGCGATTGATTGATGTCGATAATACACCCGGTTGGGCTTATCGTGTTAGTTCATCGATAAATTTGGCTGACTTTGGTACTGTACGGTTCAATATGTCACAGACCGACCCAAACTTCCATCGTCTTGACCGACAGTTCGGTTCACGCCAGACAAATCGAAATTGGGAGATGGGGGCAAGTTTCTCTCTTCAGAAATTTTTACCGGATGACTGGCAGCGTGGTACCGAACTACCAATCAATTATACACGAACCGAAAGTATTGTTAATCCGCAATATATTCCCGGCACCGATATTCTTATCTCAAGTGCTATGGAACGCCAACTGGCACAGCTCGAAGAGGCAGGGGTGGATCCGGAGCAGGCGCAGCAGATGGTGGAAGAAATTCGTTTGGAATCGCAAACCGTTCGGGTGACCGACTCGTATACGGCGCCGAATATTCGGGTTCAAATTCCAACAGACAGGTGGTATCTTCAGGAAACAATAAACAACCTTCGGTTTAGTTTTAATTATAATAAAACCCGGGATCGGAGCCCGACTATAGAACACCGCGAAAGCTGGTCCTGGCAAGCACGTTCGACTTATCAATTAACATTCAGCCGGAATAATTACTGGCAACCATTTGAAAGCCTGTTTGACGGAGTACCGTTACTTGATCATTATAAAGACGTGAGGATTTTCTATTCGCCAGCAAACTTCAATACCGGTTTAAACTTTCAACGTAACCGGTCAAACGAACGATTGCGACGGCAGGACAGAGTCAGGCCAACCCAGCGCAATTTTACCGGTAACCGGAATATGGCTTTTAACTGGCGATTTTTTGAGAACGGTTTTATTAATCCGTCGTTCGATTATCGTCTGAATATTGCCAGCTCACTAACACACTTTGAACTTGATGAACAAGGACGGCAACGACCGTTCTCCGATATTATGGGTGACATAGTGGGTGGCCCCGGTATATTCGATTTCGGATTAGATAATAATTACACGCAGGAAGTTCGTCTCGATACCAGACCGCGGCTACCGTCGCTATGGGGTATTAACCGATATTTTGAGTTCAACACCGGATACAGTTCAAGTTATCGGTGGACGCGAAATCTTTCCCAGGAAACTTTAGGGCGTAGCTCAGGAGTGAATGCGAGGTTTGATGCATCGATGACCATTAATTTGAAGGACCTCGGGAACAGAATATTCGGTGTCGAGGATCAACGGGCACGCGGCCGGCAGCAGCAGGATCAACGCGGAAGGGGACGCACCGCACAACAACCTCAGGAGGAAGATGCTGAAGAAGAGGTGAAAGATGAGGATGAAGAATCGGTTACCGGTTTTGCTGCAATCAAACAGGCACTCGAATATCTGATTAAGGTTCCGTTTTTGGATTATGATCGTATCTCAATTAGTTTTAATCAGAATCAAAACATTCAGAATAGTGGTTTGGTCGGTGGAACGGGGCTTGGCAACTTCTGGGGTAAGATGCCATTTAGCGGAGATCCCGAGCTCCAACACGGTCCGTCTCGTCGATATCAACTCGGATTTGCATCGAGACCTGCAGAATTGCGCGCGCCGAACGGTAGTCTCATGGATAGCTTTTCGGAAACCAACCGCGTAACCGTTCGTACGCAACGGCAACTCTGGCAGGGTGCACGGATAGAATTCAACTGGAACTATTCGTGGAATTTTAATCGTAATCACAGTTTGGTTACCGATTCTCTCGGCGTGCCCGAAATTACCAGTGTCAATAAAGCAGGTGATGTAGACCGCTCATTCTTTACACTCCCTGCATTTCCGGGACTCAGTATGCTGGGCGGTAATCTTGATGAAGTAATGAGTATTTTTCAGGCATCGATAAATGATCCGACCGATGACCGCAGTGAGGGTGAAAAGTTATCCGATGCATTCGAGAAAGGTATGGAATCATTCTCGTTGCTGAGAAGTATATTCGGAGATGCACTTCCGCGGGTAAACTGGAACTTCAGGTGGGAAGGTCTGGAGCGGCTCGGAATATTTGAAAATTGGGCACGACGTGTATCCCTTGATCATGCATATTCATCGGGTTATACGCAGCGATGGAGAGATCGTGCCGATGGAAGCGGTCGGCAAACTGAAATGCAGCGTATTACCATGGGATTCAATCCTCTTGTCGGTCTCAATGTGACATTCAAAGAGTTTATGAAGGGAAATTTAACTGCGAATGCAAGATATAATACATCAACAAATTACGATCTCAATTATTCATCGCGCATTATTGTAAAAAGTTTAACACAGGAAGTATCCTTTACTGCATCCTATGGTCGTCGTGGTTTTGCAATGCCTCTGTTCGGGTTATCACTGAGCAACGATATCGATATCAGTATGACGTATTCGCTCTCACGCAATGAGCGAGTTCGGTTCAATACCGAGGTGCTGCGTGGCGACGGTGAGGGACAGGTTGATGACGGTGCAACCCGCACAAGTTTTGAGCCGCGTGTACGGTATGTCCTGAGTCAACGGGTCACCGCATCAATTTTCTATCGCTATTCGAAGGTGTCTCCAAATCAGGAAGGTTCACGCACACCGGGTATGACCACAAACGAAGCCGGGCTGGATATTAATATTGCTATACGATAACGCCGCCCTCCCTTTTCTGTTACATTTTTCTTATATTGCAATACGGTGTTATACTGAATATTAATTTATACGAGTCAGCCATGAACTCTGAAGAATTTAGGAAATACGCGCACGAACTCGTTGATTGGATGGCAGACTATCTGGATGAAATCGAATCATACCCTGTGAAATCTCAATCCAAACCGGGCGAAATCCTGCATAACCTTCCAGTGCATCCACCGAGGGACGGAGAACCGTTTGAAAAAATTTTTCGGGACTTTCAGGAAGTGATACTGCCCGGAATAACTCATTGGCAACACCCAAAATTCTTTGCTTACTTTCCCGCAAACAGCAGCCGGATCTCTGTGCTGGCCGAGATGCTTACTGCGACACTTGGCGCCCAATGTATGAGCTGGATTACGTCACCCGCCGCCACCGAACTCGAAGAACGGGTTATGCAGTGGCTTCGTGAGATGATAGGACTACCGGAATCGTTTACCGGTGTCATTCAGGATACGGCATCGACGGCAACTATCTGTGCATTGCTGACTGCCCGTGAAAAACATTCAGACTTTCAAATCAATAAAAAAGGTTTGTACACGCATCGAAAGCACATTGTATATTGTTCAACTGAAAGTCATTCATCAATAGAAAAAGCGGTAAAAGTGATCGGGCTCGGTTCTGCAAATCTGCGAAAAATACCGGTCGACGATACGTATGCAATTGCTCCCGGCAGATTGCACAATCAGATTGATGATGATATCGATAAGGGATATATACCGCTTGCAGTTGTTGCAGCGCTCGGTACAACCGGTTCCACAGCGATCGACTCAATAAAAAAACTCGGTGATATTACTGAAAAATATTCTCTCTGGTTGCACGTTGATGCTGCATATGCGGGCACGGCAGTGGTCCTTCCGGAATATCGGTGGATGATTGACGGTATAAAGCACGTTGATTCGTTTGTATTTAATCCTCACAAATGGATGTTCACGAATTTCGATTGCTCGGCGTATTTCGTTCAGGATCCCGATGCACTTGTCAGGACGTTTGAAATTCTACCCGAGTACTTAAAAACCAATGATGAAAAACCGGTAAAGAATTATCGTGATTGGGGATTACAACTCGGACGTCGTTTCAGAGCATTAAAACTCTGGTTTGTGATCAGAAATTATGGTATAGCGGGACTACAGAATAAGATCAGGCACCACATCTCAATGGCGCAGGAACTGGCGCGCACTATCGATAACTCAACAGAATTTGAATTAATGGCACCGGTGCCGTTAAATACTGTTTGTTTCAGGTACCATCCCGATGGAATAGATGATCCTGAAAAGCTTGACGAAATAAACGAGGAACTTCTCGAACATCTTAACGCTTCAGGGAAAATGTTTGCCACACATACTCGATTGAGCGGTATATATGTGATCCGCCTTGTGATCGGGCAGACCGAAGTAGAAGAACGTCACGTTAACGAAACGTGGGAATTCATCTGTGAAACGATTGAATTGATTGAAAGCGTATAATCACAATTTATTTTTATCATGTATCCAATAGTACAGTGAGGAAGAATGGCGAGAGCCGAACACACAATTTTACAACCTGATGTTATATCCCGTATTGAAAATCTTGAACTTCGTGCAAAGCTGGTGGTGGAAGGATTTATAGCCGGCCTCCACCGGAGTCCGTATCACGGATTCAGTGTTGAATTTGCAGAGCATCGTCAATATATGCCGGGTGATGATATCAAACACGTTGACTGGAAAGTGTTCGGCCGGACAGATAGGTATTATATCAAGCAATACGAGGAAGAAACCAATCTAAAAACATATCTGATTGTAGATGCCAGCCGGTCGATGGCGTTTCGCTCGGAGAACCATCCGACTAAATATGAATATGCAACATCTGTTGCAGCAGCACTCGCGTATCTGATGGTTCGCCAACGGGACGCTGTCGGGCTAGGTATCTTCGATGAAGCGATACGATCATTTTTACCACCCCGATCAAAACAATCCTACTTGAAGATGTTGTTTAAAACGCTCATTGATACACAGCCAGGTAATAAAACCGGTACCGGCGTTTCGCTCCATCGTATGGCAGAACGGATAAAACGAAGAGGATTAGTAATTATTTTCAGTGATTTGTTTGATGATCCGGATGAAGTGCTCGGAGCACTTAAACATTTCCGGCACAACCGGAATGAGGTCATCGTAATGCAGGTGCTCGATCCATCCGAACGGTCGTTTGCATTCGGCAGAGATGCTGTTTTTCAGGATATGGAGACTGAAGAAAAAATGACCACCCAACCATACCACATTCAAAAAGCATATCAGGACGAAATGCGCCGATTTTTAGATCGCTATAAGCGGGAATGTCGTGAACAAGCGGTTGACTATGTTCTGCTCGATACTGCAACACCCTTCGATGTTGCTCTGTTTCAATATCTGAATAAGCGAAAACGGTTAGGGTGAAATAGAATATTTCACATCCATCCGTCTATTCGATCTCTTGTCATGATAGAATAAAAATTCGGATGTTTAAATCTGTGTGCTGAACCCTGAAAACTGAAGACTGACGATCAAATCCCCGTAAGTATTTGATTTTCAACGAATAATTTGGTAATATACCATGTTTATTATTAAGAATTTTTGGCATTTTGGAGGCAAATTTATTGATCACGAGGTACGGCTATGATGTTGTGATAACGGTTGCGGGCATTACCCTTATCGGAATACTTGCCTCATATTTCGGTATTCAACATCCGGTACTTAAATATAGCATTATCGGGGTTCTCGCCGCATTATTACTGTTTACACTCTACTTTTTCCGTGATCCCGAGCGTTCGATCCCTGATGGTGATAATATAGTTTTATCTCCGGCAGATGGTAAACTTGTATTGATTAAAGAACTTGATCAGGCAGAATATCTTGATGCCTCCGCGACACAGGTGAGCATATTTTTATCACCGTTGAATGTACACGTAAACCGGATTCCGTGGAGCGGCAAGATCGGGTTTTTTCGGTATATAAAAGGGGATTTTATGGTGGCATATGACCATATGGCATCGGAAAAAAATGAGCGTACCGAAATCGGTGTGGAGCGGGATGGCCAAAAAATAATGTTCAAACAAATTGTCGGATCAATTGCCCGGCGAATTGTTTGTCCGATACAGGAAGGCGATGTCGTTAAAAAAGGTGAGCGATTCGGGATGATCAAGTTCGGATCGCGTATGGATATAATTTTGCCGAAAAGTGCTACAATTAAAGTTGCAGTAGGCGAGAAAATGGTTGCTGGTGAAACGGTGATCGCGATCTTACCTGATTAATATGTGTAAGTAAAAGCAATGTGTTGGAGAACGTAAAGGTTTGGATGGAATTCAATACATGAAAATAACAAGAGCATTTGTGCCGAATATGTTCACTACATTGAACATGTTCAGCGGATTCATGTCAATCGTCTCGTCAACGCAGGGAAATTTCATCGTTGCAGCCTGGTTTATTATACTTGCCGCAGTATTCGATGCGCTTGATGGAATCATGGCACGTATAACAAAATCTTCAAGTGAATTTGGGGTGGAATTCGATTCCCTTTCTGATATCGTTTCGTTTGGTGTTGCTCCATCGTTTCTCGTTTACAATCTTGCGTTATATGAATTTAATAATATTGGAATACTCATCAGTGCCATGCCGATGATATTCGGCGGCATTCGACTTGCCCGGTTTAACGTTCAACTGACCGGATTTGATAAAGATTTTTATCGGGGACTACCGATACCTTCTGCAGCCGGCTTGATTGTTACCTATGTGTTGATTTTTTATGATGAGAGTGCCGGATTAACGGGGTTCTGGGGTATTATGCTTATTCCGATTCTTGTCGTTTCATCATTACTGATGGTTTCGTTAATTAAATACGATACATTACCAAAGCCGAGCAAGGAATCAATAAAAAATAGCCCTCTTAAATCTGGATTAGTACTGTTTGCTATCATTATTACCGCTGCGACTAAAGGGTATGCACTCTTTTTT
Source organism: Ignavibacteriales bacterium (assembly GCA_003568415.1). Taxonomy (GTDB): domain Bacteria; phylum Bacteroidota; class Ignavibacteria; order T3Sed10-11; family T3Sed10-11; genus T3Sed10-11. The sequence continues at coordinate 50,563 of PWXV01000155.1, read as the reverse complement.
ATATTTTTAGCATATTCTGTTTCAGGACCGCTGCGGGCAGTATATGAAAAAATAAGTCGGTTTCTAAGTGGGGAGGAACTCGACGAAGATTCTCCGGAAGAGACAACAAGTTTAGATGCATAGCACAAGGAGAGGTGAAGTTTATGTTTAAAGCAGTTGTAACGGTTACACTGAGACCTTCAATACTCGACCCGGAAGGGAAGACCGTAGAACAAAGTTTGCACCAGCTTGGATACGGTGCCGTTCATAATGTGAGGATGGGAAAACACATAGAACTTGAGGTTGATGCGGAGACTGAATCCCAGGCCAGGGAAACCGTCGATGATATCTGTAATAAACTTCTGGCGAATCCTGTCATGGAAGATTATACCTTCACCATCCGCAGGAAAGAGGAGGCGGTCAAAGAATGAAGGAACAGGCTCGCGCTGCAGTAATTGTGTTCCCGGGATCGAATTGCGATCATGATGCTTTCTTTGCTTTACGGAAAATAATGGGGATTGATACCCGCTTCGTCTGGCATAAGGAAGAATCTCTGGGTGAAACCGATCTGGTTATTCTTCCGGGTGGTTTTTCTTATGGCGATTATCTTCGATGCGGTGCAATTGCACGGTTTTCTCCTATTATGAAAGACGTAATAAACTTTGCCCGCAATGGCGGTGTCGTAACGGGGATTTGTAATGGATTTCAGGTGCTGTGTGAGGCAGGACTATTGCCGGGAGCACTTGTCAGAAATGAGCATCTGCGATTTGTTTGCAAAGATGTATATATTCGGGTTGAGAACAATGATACCAGGTTCACCTCGCAATGCTCCGAAGGAGAGGTGCTCAAAATTTCTGTTGCCCACGGCGATGGTAATTACATCATTGATGCTGAAGGACTTGAAGAGTTGAAAAAAAATCGTCAAATTGTATTTAGATATAGTGATGAAAACGGTGAGATTTCGGATGCCGTCAATCCGAATGGCTCACTCGAAAATATAGCGGGTATTGTAAATCGAGAAGGTAATGTCCTCGGTATGATGCCACATCCCGAACGGGCGATGGAAGACCTGCTCGGTAAACGTGACGGGAAAAAGATTTTTGAATCAGTGATAAATAGTATTATACAAGTAAATAATTATATTTCGGCAGAGTAATACTGCCAAGGAGAGAAACATTATGTTCGGAAATCTGGGTGCCACGGAAATTATTCTTATTCTTCTTGTCATTCTGATATTTTTTGGAGCCCGAAAAATTCCGGAACTCGCACAGGGTCTCGGTAAAGGGTTGAAGGAGTTCAGAAAAGCGGCGCGTGAAATTCAGGATGATATAAACGAAGAAAAACAAAAGATTAATGAAAAACCGCCGGAGAAAAAATCCGAACCTGCAGCATCGGAAAAATCATCTTCGGAAGAAGACAGTACAGAAAAGAATTAAATTTTGTTTTTTAATGTAAGGGACAACTCATCAACCCCGGTTGATATTTTTTTACACGGATTTTACACATTACATACTAATCTCATACAGAAGTACCGCTGAATGATTGCTGAACAATCTGATTACAGCTTCATAAGGAAACGTCTTCTCAACGGAGACCAGTCTATTTCAAGTCTGGTATCAGATTATCTAAACAAGATACAAGAACATACCCATATCAATGCTTTCATAGAGGTATATGATACATGGGCACTTGAACAGGCCGATGCGATTGATGCATTGATACGTACAGGAAGCCAACCCGAGCTTGCTGGTATGGTCGTTGCAGTAAAGGATAATATTTGTATACGGAGTTCGAAGGTAACCTGTGCATCAAAAATGTTGGAATCGTTTGAGGGGTTGTATGATGCAACGGTAATAAAAAAGTTACGGGATGCAGGTGCCGTTATTATCGGTAAAACAAATATGGATGAGTTTGCAATGGGGTCATCCACTGAAAACTCACGGTTTGGTGTTACCCGTAATCCACGCAACACCGATCATGTTCCCGGCGGATCGAGTGGGGGTTCTGCTGCTGCAGTTTCAGCCGGCATGGCTGTTGCTGCTATCGGAAGTGATACCGGTGGTTCGATCAGACAGCCGGCCGCCTTTACAGGTGTGTACGGATTAAAACCGACATACGGCCGGGTGTCACGCAATGGACTTGTTGCATTTGCCTCGTCGTTCGATCAGATAGGTCCGTTCGCCCGATCGGTATATGATATTGCTTTGTTGCTGAAAATAATTGCCGGACACGATCCCCACGATTCGACTTCTGCGTCTGTACCGGTACCGGATTATACCGGTCAACTAACTAAAAAGATTGCCGGCTTGAAGATCGGATTACCTGATGAATATTTCACAGATGATCTTGAAGAGGACGTCCGGCCTGCTATTGAAAACAGCATTCAGAAATTGAAGGATATGGGAGCTTCGATTGTTTCAGTATCTTTACCGCATACGGAATACACAATAGCAGCATATTACGTTTTGACCACAGCCGAAGCATCTTCAAATCTTGCCCGATATGATGGCGTTCGGTATTCATACCGGGCTCAGGATGCAGAAGATCTCACAGATATGTATACACGTTCAAGAAGTGAAGGCTTCGGCGAAGAAGTAAAACGCCGGATTATGCTCGGAACATTTGTGCTCTCATCCGGTTATTATGATGCGTATTACCGGAAAGCCCAAAAAGTGCGACGCCTGATAAAAAATGATTTTGATAATGTGTTTTCAAAAGTGGATTGTATCATAACCCCCACAACGCCAGGTACTGCTTTTCGACTCGGTGAAAAAATTGATGATCCGTTACACATGTATTTATCGGATGTATATACAACCTCGGCCAACCTTGCCGGCATCCCGGGCATAAGTGTTCCCTGTGGCTATGATCGGAATGGTCTGCCGGTTGGATTGCAAATCCTGGGAAAACAGTTTGATGAACAAACGCTGTTGAATACAGCATATGCACTTGAATAATAATTAATCCATTAACCCGAAACTAATAACGAGTAATGTTATGAGTGTACTTGTTGATAAAAAGACGAAACTCGTAGTTCAGGGAATAACAGGTAGTGAAGGAAGTTTTCATACACAACAAATGGTTGAGTACGGAACGAATGTAGTAGCAGGTGTTACTCCCGGAAAAGGCGGAATGATGCATCAGGATATTCCGGTATTTAACACAGTTGCAGATGCAGTGAAAGAAACCGGTGCCAATGCATCGGTAATTTTTGTGCCTGCCGGCTTTGCTGCCGATGCAATTCTTGAATCAATCGATGCCGGTTTACCGCTCATTGTTTGTATCACAGAAGGAATCCCGACCCGTGATATGATGCGGGTAAAGACCGCACTCGATGCAAGTAATTCACGACTCATTGGACCGAACTGTCCGGGCGTTATATCTCCGGGTAAAGCCAAGATTGGTATTATGCCCGGCTTCATCCATAAAAAGGGTAACGTTGGTGTTATATCACGAAGCGGTACTCTCACCTATGAAGCAGTTTACCAGCTAACCCAACTCGGTATCGGTCAATCAACGTGTATCGGTATCGGCGGTGATCCGATTGTCGGGACACAATTCATCGATGCGATGCAATTATTCAATGAGGATAAAGACACCGATGCGATGGTAATGATCGGTGAGATTGGTGGTACTGCGGAGGAAGAAGCGGCGGAATATGTGAAAAAAAATGTTAAAAAACCTGTGATCGGTTTTATTGCAGGTCGTACCGCTCCTCCCGGGCGTAGAATGGGACACGCGGGAGCAATCATTGCAGGCGGAAAGGGTACCGCTACTGAAAAAATGGAAGTGATGAAAAAAGCCCGGATTACGGTAGTGGAGAATCCTGCTCTTATCGGTGAAACTGTGAAGAAGGTGATGCAGCGCCGTGGTTTGTTGAAGAAAGCCGCACCGAAGAAAAAAGCCGCTGCAAAGTCCGCTGCAACAACCAGACGTACAGGTAAATAGAAAGCAGAAAGGTAACTATGGCTATAGAGAGAACACTTGCAATATTAAAACCGGATTGTGTCCGTAAAGAACTCATTGGTACAGTTATTAAACATATTCAGGAAGACGGATTCAGAGTCGTATCACTGAAAATGGTTCGGTTGTCAAAAGAGGGAGCAGAGGGCTTTTATGAAGTTCATCGCGGACGCCCATTTTTTGAGGATTTAACTAAATTTATGAGCTCAGGGCCTTGTGTACCGATTGTGCTTGAAAAGGAAAATGCCATTGAAGATTTTCGAAACCTTATCGGTGCCACCGACCCGGCCGAAGCGGATGAAGGAACTGTTCGGAAGCTGTATGCCGATAATAAGGGCGAAAACATAGTGCATGGCTCCGATTCTGTTGAAAACGGTAAAATTGAAATTTCATATTTCTTCCCGGAGAATGAATTGGTACAGATGCATACTTAAACTGCAATTAGACTGACCTGACAGGTTCCGGAACCTGTCAGGTCTATAGTTAGTAAATTATTAATTATTATAAACTTATCCCATAAAAATATCGCTACCCACGCCATACATTAAGGAGAAAATTATTGATTCTCCGCATCGATCGGCGTCTCCGTCATATTAAAAAATTACTTGATTAATTAGATTTATTTTATTACATTTCAATATTTTAGCATAATACGACACTTTGAAAGCCCTTGCGCATGGCGGTATCATCCGGAAACACCACCATTAAAGATGTATTGAGCGCCCTTACCGCAAAAGAAGGTATTCTTGTTGCAATTGGTGCTATTTTATTAATATTTGGTATATATAGCGGTTCTGCAATAATTATTACCGCCGTCATTCTCATTTCTGTCGGTTTATGGGGGTATGTTTATTTTTCGCTTGCTGCAAGATTAACCCCTGATAGTTTACATCACAAAACAATTGAACGAACTGATCAGAGTCTTGAGGATGAAGAGTCTGCCTTGCAGGCGAATTCAGCAGAAAATGAGTTTGATGATACAACCGCCTTTCATACTGAAGATGATAAAGATCGATCACCGGAAGTTGGTGGAATGAACGACATTAAAAAATCGAAATCGGCGGGAGAAAAAACACGACTTACTGAGGCGCATTTGACGCAGTTTTTTGATCTTGAATCTGAGAACTTTCCGAGCAGCAGTGAACCGCGAAGTGAATTTGAGTTTTTACTCGGCAAAGTCCTTACTGCCATAAAGGAATCGCTGATAGCACACACGGTAGCGTTTTTCTGGACGAACTTTGAAAAACAAGAACTGGTATTCCAGGGAAGGGCAAGCGATAGTCACAATCTTGTCCCTGATCGGAAATTACCACTCGAGAATGATGTGGTCAGTCAAATTGCACGCAATGGCAAACCGGAATTTATTTCTCACATTAGTCCGAGTTCGGAGCGGGATGTACTCCGGTACTATAAAGATATTGATTTTGTAAAATCCTTTATCGGCGTGCCGGTACATTATCAGGGACGCGATGGGGAGAAAGTTGTTGTCGGAGTCCTTGCAATTGATAGTAAAGCCGAAGATGCTTTTGGGTCTGAAACACTGGCATTGTTGAGTCAGTTTACAAAGTTACTTGCAGCGCTGATCAAAAGTCATACTGAGAAATACGACCTTTTGGTTGATTCAGAACTTGTACTCTCAATTCGGAAGATGCACGAGACCATTCGTGAGCAATTAGAACTTCGGACTATTGTACGGGCATTGATTGAACAAACAAAACGATTGATCGGCTATGATTACTTAGCCGTTACCATGTTTAATGATGACAAACGGGCATGGGTAATTTATCATGTTGATATAGCAAAGGACGGTACATATATTGCACCGCACCAAATAGTTGATCTAGAGAATAGTCTGGTCGGCGCGGTGCTCGATTCAAACAAACATCTCCTTGTCGATGATTTATCGACGGTTACGATACCGCGTTTTAATGGAGAAGAAAAAATCGATAGTGACGGCTCGATTTTAATAGCACCGGTAAGTTCGTTTAAAAAATGTTATGGTACGGTGAGCCTTGAACGACGCGATCGTTCCGGATATTCAGCACGCGATATCGAAGTGCTCTACCGGTTGGTAGAAAACATAGCATCAGCATTGGAAATACTCTATATGTCTGAATTGGTTGATAAGTATGTGATAATCGACGATACCACCGGATTGCTGAAAAAAAGTTATTTCGAACAGCGGCTTAAGGAGGAAATAAGGCGGGCCGATGATTTTGGCCATGATTTGACATACTCTGTATTTTCCATCGATAACATGCAGCAATTGATTGATCGGCATGGCAAAGAGGGGTTGGATAATGCTATATATTCTTTCGGTCAATTTCTTAAGAATTCTGTACGGCAATATGATCTGCTCGGTCGGCTTGATTATAACAAATTTGGAGTTGTGTTATTAAATACCACTGCAAATGAGGGATATTTATGGGCTGAAAAAGTTCGTAAGAATTTTGCAAGCCAGGTAATAACAGTAAATGACAAAACTACCTCGATAACCGTTAGTTCTGGAGTATGCGGAATAACGGAAGATATGCAGTTTGTCGAACTTTCACAGCACGCAGTTGCTGCATTACAAAAAGCTATTGAAAATGGCGGCAATATTGTGCGAGTTTATTAAACAATTTTAGATTAATATACATAAAGCGGAGATAGTATGGCAAAAAGTCAAACATTTGCTGATAAAGCAACCAAAGGACAGAGAAGATCGAAATCAATCTGTCCGAAATGTGAAACGGAATTCTCTTTTTTTCTCCATGTATCGGCAGAAAAATCTGAGAAAACAGGTGCGTATAAATTTGGTGAACGCCATATACGCGTTTGTAAGTGTAACGAAAAGCAAATTTATAATTAATAATGAAACGCTGCTTCCTCGTCGTCCTCGATGGTGTGGGAGTGGGTGAACTCCCGGATGCAGATGCGTATGGTGATAGCGGCAGTGCAACATTGCCAAATGTCGCAGAAGCGGTTGGCGGACTCTCTCTACCGAATCTACAGAAGCTTGGATTAGGAAATATTGCCCCGGTGCGTGGTGTTCCTCCGGTTGATAATCCAGACGCTTTTTTCGGTAAGTTAACGGAACAATCTGCGGGCAAGGATAGCACTACGGGACACTGGGAGATAGCGGGACTCATAACAAAAAAACCTTTTGCATTATACCCTGAAGGATTTCCCGATACTATTGTAGAAGAATTTATTAATCGGACCGGTTGCGGCGGTATTCTCGGTAATGTGCCGGCATCGGGTACTGAAATAATTTCCCGGCTGGGGAAAAAACATATGGAAACCCGTTATCCGATCGTATATACATCGGCAGATCCGGTATTTCAGGTAGCAGCACACGAACAAGTTGTACCGCTCGAACGTCTATATGAGTGGTGCGAGATCGCGCGTAATAAAATAATGATCGATGAGCACACTGTAAGCAGGGTCATTGCCCGTCCGTTTGTCGGTGAACCCGGTGCGTTTGAAAGAACTGCCAACAGAAAAGATTTCTCATTTGAACCACCGAGGAAAACATTGCTCGATCATCTAATCGACCATAATATTTTCACGATGACAATCGGTAAGGTCGACAATCTGTTTGCCGGTCGTGGGATTCAGGAATATATTCACACAAAAAGCAACACAATCGGAATTAAAAAATTAATCGATACCGTGAAAAACCTTGATAAAGGGTTTGTGTTTACAAATCTTGTTGATTTTGATCAGGAATACGGACACCGGAACGATTCCAAGGGATTTGCCCGTGCGCTGGAAGAATTTGATAAGGCGGTACCCGAAATTACCGGGACAATGCGTGACGATGACCTGCTCATATTAACCAGTGATCACGGCAATGACCCGACAACACCAAGCACAGATCATTCCCGCGAGTATGCTTTTTTACTCGCAAGTTTAAAAGGGATGGCAGAAGGTAGGGATGTAGGAGTTCGATCTACATTTGCGGATATAGCACAAACATGTGCGGAACATTTTTCGATTTCATCCGAAGTAAGAAGTCAGATGGATGGAACGAGTTTTTATAACGTATTTCAAAAAGTGGTTTAAAACAGGAAAATTACATTGATTCTCGGAAAAGTTATCGGCACGGTCTGGGCAACGCGAAAAGATGAAAATCTCACCGGCATGAAATTCCTTATTGTACGTCATGTTGATCTTGATTATCGTCTGAAGGATCAGTATGTCGTAGCGGTTGATAGTGTCGGGGCCGGTGTTGGTGAGGTAGTGTTGGTTGCAAGCGGTAGCTCAGCACGTCAGACTGACGTAACCAAAAATAAGCCGGTCGATGCTGTCATTATGGCAATTGTTGACAAGCTTGATTTGTCCGATTAATTGAAGAAACAATACATTAACATAAACGTATACTACATATGTTCTTCGGCAGAGTTATCGGAACGATATGGGCGACCCGGAAAAATCCGGCGCTTGAAAATCTGAAATTGCAAATTGTGCAGCCTATTGATTCAGGCCGTTCTCCTGCGGGAGCACCGATTATTGCCGTTGACACGATCGGAGCCGGCAGTGGTGAGACAATCTGCTATATTACGGCCCGTGAGGCGACGATACCGCTTCCAGATAGGTTTGCACCCGTCGATGCAGCAATTGTTGCAATAGTCGACCGTATCGATCCCGAAGTCATTGAAACTAAGTAAGATAGAACATTGTTAATAATACTTTAGATAGCCCGAAATTGTTTAAGTAAACGAGGTGATGGATGGTGAAAATAACGAAGCAGTACACTAATCGCGAAAGCCAGTCCCTTGAGAAATATCTCCAGGAAATCGGAAAGGTAGATCTCCTTAAACCCGATGAGGAGATTGAGCTGGCCCGGCGAATCAAAAAAGGAGACCAGATTGCACTGGAGAAGTTAACCAAGGCGAATCTGCGTTTCGTGGTTAGTGTAGCAAAACAATATCAAAATCAGGGTTTGTCGCTTGGCGACCTTATCAATGAAGGGAATTTGGGCTTGATTAAGGCAGCGAAACGTTTCGACGAAACCCGCGGTTTTAAGTTTATTTCATATGCGGTCTGGTGGATCCGGCAGTCGATACTCCAGGCGCTCGCGGAGCAGTCCCGAATTGTACGTCTCCCGCTGAACCGTGTGGGAGCATTGAACAAAATCGGGAAAGCATTCTCCGCTCTCGAGCAGGAATTTGAGCGTGAACCGAGCGCCAGTGAGCTTGCGGAAGAACTTGATATGTCAGCATTCGAGGTTGCCGATACGCTGAAGATTTCAGGACGCCATCTTTCGATGGATGCTCCCTTTGCACAGGGGGAAGATAACAGATTGCTCGATGTAATTCACGATGACCGGCAACCTTCGCCGGATAACACGCTGATGAAAGAATCGTTGAAGCAGGAAGTGCGCCGCGCACTTTCAACTCTCTCCGATCGTGAAGCGGAGATCATACGATTGTATTTTGGATTGGATCTGGAACATTCACTCACGCTTGAAGAAATCGGAGAGCGGTTCAGTCTCACACGCGAACGTGTCCGGCAGATTAAAGAAAAAGCATTGCGTCGACTGCGTGATAAAACACGAAGCAAAACCCTGAAATCCTATTTAGGGTAATTTACAAAAAAGCGTTTTTTGGAAGACATCCCGGCAGTTGCAACAAACTGTCGGGATGTTTATTTTAAAGATATGAAACCGGTTGTTTCCATAGTACTTGTGTTTAGCCTCCTCATAATCGCTGCAGGATGTGGCAGCGGTTCTCCCCGCTTTGCTCAGTCGGAAGAAACCCGAAAGGAATCAACATCTCGTGATACATCAGTCCGGTTTTCACGAGAACTTCAGCAGGCAGCACGTGAAGAGCGTCGTGAAGATGATGTAAAAGTTGAGGTAGCAAGTGTGGAGAGCCGTATCGTTCACCCGACACGACAGGAGACGAGATTATTGCAGGAAATCCTCCGGCATATCGGAACACCATACCGGCTCGGCGGCACAGGATCTGACGGAATAGATTGCTCTGCGTACATTTCAACGGTATTCCGTAACTCGATGAATATTGAATTACCCCGGTCTACTATTGAACAATACCGGATGGGACGCCGGGTGCAAATGTCTGAGAGGAAGTTTGGCGATCTGATATTTTTTAATACAACCGGCCAGAATCCTTCACACGTTGGTATATATATCGGCGATAATTTATTCGCCCATGCATCGGTTTCAAACGGAGTGACTATATCATCACTCGAAAGCACCTATTTTCAAAGGCGGGTCACTGCAGTCCGCAGAGTTATGGATTAATATATAAGTTGATAATGAAACGGTAATTATTCACTATACACGAACCACAAAACATCCATGGCAATTCTCCCAATCGTCACATACGGACACCCCGCTCTGCGTAAAAAAGCAGAACGGGTTTCTCCCGGTGAAAATGTCCGGGATTTAGTCGAAGATATGTTTGAAACTATGCGCAATGCACAGGGCATCGGACTCGCTGCTAATCAGGTCGGCGTTTTAAAGCGTGTGATCGTTATGGATGTATCACCAATGGAAGAATACAAGGACGAAAAACCCCGTGTACTTATAAACCCGGAAATCATCTCGCATACTGGAGAATGGGAGTTGGAAGAAGGGTGTTTGAGTATTCCGGCTGTGCGGGATGTTGTTACAAGATCGGAAAACGTTCATATTAAATATCTTGATCTTGATTTTGACGAACAAGAATTAGAAGCCGAGGGTGTGCCCGGCAGAGTTATTCTCCATGAGATCGATCATCTGAATGGTATCTTGTTCATTGATCACCTCAGTCCCGGCAGGCGTAAGTTTCATAAGGGCATATTACTCGATATCAAACGGGGAGATCTTGACATTCCGTATCCCGTTATCGGAAGCCAGGAAGAGGAAGTTCGAAATTCATGAAAATAGTTTTTTTCGGCACACCCGACTTTTCCATTCCGAGTCTCGAAACATTACATAAAGAAAATTATACTATTTCGGCCGTAGTGACAGCACCCGATAAACCACGGGGACGCGGACGGCAGGTGGTACCCGTACCGGTTAAACGGTTTGCCCAAAAAAATAATCTCCCTGTTCTTCAACCTGACGATCTGAGAGATGAATCGTTCATTGCCGAGCTGAAAAGGGTTGAACCCGATCTCATGGTTGTTGTTGCTTACCGCATATTGCCGCCTGAAGTTTTTACGATACCCGGAAAAGGAGCTTTTAACCTCCACGCATCGCTGTTACCGAAGTATCGCGGCGCTGCACCGATTAACTGGGCAATAATTAACGGAGAAACAGAAACCGGTGTGACAACGTTTTTCCTCGAAGAAAAAGTCGATACCGGCAATATTATTTTGCAGGCACGTTGTCCCATAGGTGAAAATGAAACTGCCGGTGAACTGCACGATAAACTTGCGGAGATGGGGGCGGATGTGGTTTTGCATACCGCCCTGCTGATAGAGCAGGGCAAAGCACAAACCAGCAAACAGGATGAACGGCTTGCTTCGCGTGCACCCAAACTCACCAAAGAGACCGGACGCATCGATTGGTCACGGTCTGCATGTGATGTGCATAATCTTGTACGGGGATTATCGCCTGTGCCGGCTGCATACAGCTATCTCGATGGTAAAAAATTAAAACTCTATCGCACTGAAATTGTTGACGAACATGAACAAAAAGAACCGGGTCGTATTATACGAGGCGATGAAGAATTCCACGTTGCAACGGGACAAGGAATTATACGGATCACCGAACTGCAAATCGAAGGTAAGAAACGAATGAACGCCTCTGATTTTCTCAGAGGTATGAAATTATCCGTCGGCCAAAAATTATCACAGTAAGGCAATGACACCACCTAAACCGGCATCGATAAAAAAAAACATCGGGTAATGAAATAACCATCACCTGGAACGACGGGAAAGTAACCACCTATACATTCAAAGAACTCAGGGATGCCTGCCCTTGCGCAGGATGTAAAGGTGAAACGGTACTTTTCCAGTCGACAAAACCCAACCCCGCACCGGATGATACACCGGGTAAATATGATTTGAAGGAAATAAATCAGGTCGGCACCTATGCAATCTCGATAACATGGGGCGACGGTCACGATATGGGAATTTATACATTCGAACGGCTGCGTAGTTTGAATGATCCGGAGTGAAAAAAAACTTGTAACCCCGCTCGCCGTGCGGGGAACGCTGAAGGTGCTGCAATAACGCCGTTAAGCTATACCGGTTACGGACTCACCCCACCAAGACTGTAATTCCGGAGCCGATAGTGAGCACGAGTAGTATGAAAATCAATGTATGATATAAATTCGGGACAACGCCGCGTTTGGTGAGTCGTGGGAGAACCGATGCGGTGTTTTTAAAGATACGCTGGTATTCCTGACGGTATTCCTGCGGGGCTCCAAGGATGTAGGGTATCCAGTGAGCACGGATCTGCGCGATTATCCATAAAACAGAGAGGACAAGGGCGAGTACAACACCGCTTGTCCTTTGAAAAAGTATAAGGGTTATAGCCGTGATCCACAGTACCGTAAAGACGAGGTTAATATTCCACATCGTTGTACGGGATTTAGGACGCCTGCTGAAACCTTTAATACCGATAAATTCACCGATAAAAAACAATAAAAACAAACAACTGGCGGATAACGTCAGCAATTGCATGTCATAACCGTCGTCGCCAGTTCTCGAGAGTGCTTATCGGAACCCGTACTTCATTGCCGACAACCTCGCTATTGATCGGATCGGGATAGTTGTTCGGACAGCAGGATAATGCTTGCATTGTTGCGACTTCCCATTTGGCATCGCAATTGTTGCATTTAATTGCCCCGTCAATAATGGTGAACCGGGTTGCATTACATGGCTCGCTGATACTGATGGCGGTAACCAATTTACCGTGTGGTGATATATAGGCTAGTACCGGTACTTCTGCAGTTGATCCTTTGTATTCAACCCGAACAAGTTCATATTCCAGAACATCATCAACGGAAAACACAAGGTTGCCGTTCCGTACTTCTGACTCAATATCCACCATCTCAACGGTACGATCTTCATAAAATCTTCCATCACCGACGGTGGGCTGCGCTGCAATCACACCATGTTCTTCAATCGTGATATAATTATAAAAAATTATCACGAGAATTACGACGATGATACCGAACAATCCTGCTATAGCTATTTTCGCTTTTGGCATCGGATCACGGTCCGGTGCTTTTGTTCGCTTTTGCATTGGTGTTGTCTGATTGCTCACTGATTGCGCTATCGATGCGCCACATTGTGCACAAAACTTTGCACTTGCTTTTTGTTCTGAACCACAATCGGGACAAAATGTTGCTGCCATACTTTCTTTCCGACCTCTCTCCGATAAATATTGTATAAAAATAATTACAAGATGTAGACCACCTGTAAGGTGGCTACATCTGTTCATCTGATATATTATGCTATTGTAATATCTTTCGACAAATACACATCTTGAATAGCGTGTAATAATTTCGCGCCTTCACTCATAGGTCTTTGGAATGCTTTACGGCCTGAGATCAATCCCATACCGCCTGCACGCTTGTTGATAACTGCGGTTTTTACAGCTTCGGTAAAGTCATCCTTACCGGATGGTCCGCCTGAGTTAATTAAACCCGCACGTCCCATATAGCAATTTGCTACCTGGTATCGTGTCAATTCAATAGGATGATCGATTGCTAATTCATCATATACTTTCTTGTGTGTCTTACCAAACTTAACTGCATTATATCCGCCGTTGTTCTCGGGCATTTTTTGTTTGATTATATCGGCTTCGATGGTTACACCGAGGTGATTTGCCTGCCCTGTTAAATCGGCGGCAACGTGATAGTCTGTATCGTTTTGTTTGAATGCCGGGTTACGCAGATAGCACCATAACACGGTGACCATCCCGAGTTCGTGTGCATATGCAAATGCTTCGGACACTTCCTGAATTTGTCGTGATGATTCTTCAGAGCCGAAATAGATCGTTGCCCCTACGGCTGCTGCACCCATTTTCCAGGCCTGCTCAACATTGCCAAACATAATTTGATCATATTTATTCGGATAGGTGAGCAACTCGTTGTGGTTTAACTTTACGAGGAATGGAATTTTATGCGCATATTTTCGTGCTACGCTGCCGAGGACACCGAGTGTTGATGCAACAGCATTACATCCACCTTCAATGGCCAGCTTAACGATGTTCTCAGGGTCGAAATATACCGGATTGGGGGCAAATGATGCCCCGGCTGAATGCTCTATGCCCTGATCCACCGGAAGTATCGAGAGGTAGCCTGTTCCTGCAAGTCGGCCTGTTTTGTAGATCCATTGCAGGTTTTTTAATACATTGATGTTTCTATCTGTCTGTGCGAATACGCGATCGACAAAATCCGGTCCGGGTAACGTCAGGGTTTCTTTTGCAATCCCTTTACAGGTATAGTCAAGAAGATCTTTTGTTCCATCTTTACCGAGATGTTCTTCGATATTTGTTTCGATTTTTGGTGTTACATAATTTTCTACTTGTGTTGTCATAGTTCCCTCCTTTTCAGGTCATTGTTATGTCACTTTAAGCTTTTAATTTACAAATAAAATTTGAGTTATTCAATTGTAACACTTATTTTGTACGATTCGTATGATAAAGTGTATTCCAAAACCGGGCATTTTGAAAAATCATAAGGGAGCATTGTGCAGTACGTGAAAGCATTGGTTTTTATCCTGCCGATATTATTTCTCATGGGACTTTCGGATACCTCTGATAACAAAACACACCACACGGATTCCGGGTTTCGTAATCCTTGGTTTACAGAGGATGACGAAAAGAATTTTTTTGATTTTCTGCGATGGCAGTGGAACCGCCGGATAATGCACCAGGTGGTAAAACCCGACCGGTATGACCTGCAAGCGATACCCCCGGAATATGTTAATCCGCCGGAGCGGATTTATAGCGGTATGCTGACCTGGGTAGGCCACGCAACCTTTCTGATACAGGTGGATAACAAAAATATACTTACCGATCCCGTATGGAGTGACCGGGTCGGGCCGTTCGGTAAGCGGGTCGGTCCGCGACGGTATATGCCACCCGGCATCCCCTGGGAAAAACTGCCGCCTATTGATATTGTGGTTATCTCGCATAATCACTATGATCATATGGATCGTGGAACAATCGAAAAATTAGAAAAAGATTTCAGCCCTGTCTTTTTTGTACCGCTTGAAAATAAAAAATTTCTCGATGAATGGGGGATCGAAAATGTCGTCGAACTTGATTGGTGGGATGAGTATCTAATCGACAGAATCAAGATAGTCTGTACACCGGCCCAACATTTTTCACAACGCTGGATAAACGATCGCAACGAATCGCTCTGGTCGAGCTGGATTATTCAGGCAGACAGTAAAACATTTTATTTTGCCGGGGATACCGGTTATTTCCCGGGATTTAAAGAGATTGGTGAACGCTACAGTCCAATAGATGTGGCACTAATGCCAATCGGAGCATATGAACCGAGGTGGTTTATGCAGCCTGTTCACGTTAATCCCGCTGAGGCATTGCAGGCATATCTGGATTTACATGCCCGGTACTTTGCCGCAATGCACTGGGGAACCTTCGATCAATCGGATGAATTACTCGATCAACCTCCAAAGGATCTACAGGTTGCTGTGGACTCCTTGCAGGTGGATCCGGATCGTGTGTGGGTATTTGCGTTCGGAGAAACGAGATCCATTCCTCCTCGTGAATAAATTTGAGATCGGTGAATCATTTACCGCTCTATGATGTTATAACAATCAATGAAATATCATAAAAAATTAATGTTGAATTATTACTGTACACTCTATCTATGCACGGAGCTATTGCGGCTAACAATTTAAACCACATACACCATACAAAGAACGGGTTTACAAACCCATGGATGAATGATGAAGATTATCTCAGAATTAGAGATCGTATTCAATGGCGCTTGCAAAACTTTATCGTAAATCCCAGGCCACGATCCCGCCGGTATTCTATTCCGGCGCTTGATTACCGGGATATAAAAATTCAGGAACGATATAATAGCACAGCGTTGACGTGGGTTGGTCACTCTACGTATCTTATTCAAATCGATGATGTAAATATCCTGACAGATCCGGTTTGGAGTTCTTTGGTCGGACCTGGGAATAAAATTGGTCCTCGTCGAAAATCAAATCCCGGCATACCATGGCACAAACTGCCGAATATTGATGTCGTATTGATTTCTCACACACACTATGATCACCTTGATAAGCCGACCGTAATGCGGTTACGAAAAGAATTTAATCCGCTCTTTATCGTTCCGCTTGGCGTTAAAGCAGAATTAGCAAAGTGGAACATTACAAACGTACAGGAACGTGACTGGTGGTATAGTATAAAGCACAATGGTATACAATTTATATGCACACCGGCACAACATACATCGCGCAGAGGACTATTTGATGTCGATGAAACGTTGTGGTCGGGATGGTTGATCAGCGGCCAGGATGAAACCGTATATTTTGCCGGTGATACCGGTTATTTCCCCGAGTTTCAAAGGGTCGCTAACCACAGTCCTAGACAAATCGATGTTGCGATATTGCCGATCGGTGCATATAAACCCAGATGGTATATGCGGTATATGCATATGGATCCGTATGATGCATTACGTGCATATAGGGAGCTTAATGCCCGGTACTTTGCCGGTATGCATTGGGGAGCGTTTGATGTGGCGGATGAGAATATCGATGAACCACCAAAGGAACTTTCCCGCGCTGCCAATTCGTTTGAAATTTCCGACAATGGACTATGGATGCTGGCGTTAGGTGAGACAAGAATTATTACCTGAACCGATTATATAATTGGAGGTAATGATTATTCCTACCCGATATATGTGCTGTAAAACTTATCTGAACTATCTCAAAGGTGAGCAGGAAGTAAACGAATCCTCTCGGATATGTTAACGGCAAGTTCTACAAAATAGGCCATGGGCAATTCGATATATAGAATTTTCTCAAAAAAATCACTATTTTTGGAAAACAAATATATTTTCGGTATTATTACAATTAAATTTAAAAAATTGTGGCAGAACAGGTATAATTAACAGAATGATTGCAGTTACAATTTTTCGTACACTCTTTTCGCTAATCATTGCATTCTTACTCCTCACAGATGTATCCGCTCAGGATCGGAGAGTGGTTTTCAGTGAGCGTGCAAATGAATATTTTCAATCGGGTGTCGAAGCATTCGAGAATGAAAATTACCGGCAAGCATTGCAACAGTTTGAGATGATTCTGGATATGGGGGATGTTACTCAGCGCACCACAGCGGCATATGTAATGGCGGCTAAATCAATGATTGAGCTGGGTCAGAACCGCGAGGCTTCGAGATTGTTACAACGATTCCTTGACCGATTCCCGCGATCGTTATATCAGGATGATGCCTATTTCACGCTCGGTGTAGCGTACATGCGTGATCGAAGATATGAAGATGCTCTGATTACGTTTATGCGGGCACTTGAACAAACCGATAATATTGAACTACAAGGAAATGCTGAAGCATACCTCGCACGTATTATCAACGAACACCTCAGCATTGATGACTTGCAAAATATTTATGAAGAATCACGACGGGAATTTGAACGGGGCTTCCTTGCGCTCTCCTTAGCACAAAAATACATGGAACGGGGAAATTTCGGTCTCGCACAATCATTGCTCAAAGAAGCGGTGGAGGAATACAGCATGCATCCGCTGATCAGCGAACTCAGGTCGTTGCTTGAGAATATTGAAGAAGGAGTTACCCTCAAAATCGGTGTGATATTACCACTCTTTGAAAATACTCCACATGAACCGCTTCGCCGGCTCGGACGGGAACTGTTGGAAGGTGTTCAGTTTGCAGTAGAACAACATAATGCTGAATCGGACATCCAGCTTTTTCTTGATATTCGTGATACACGTCGTCAGCCATCGGTTGCAGCCCGTCACGTACAGGAGCTTGTGAATGATAATGAAGTAGTTATGATCCTCGGACCGGTGTTTAGTGACGAAGTGTTTGCAACAGCTGGTGTGGCAAACGCACGTGGTGTACCGATCATTACTCCGACGGCTACAGCAAACCATATTGCCGATATCGGCCACTACGTATTTCAAACAAATCCGGATTACCGAACCCGCGGTCGTGCGATGGCACGATACGCAGTGGAACACCTTGGCTACTCTGCACTTTCAGTGCTCGCACCGACTGATTCACACGGACAGGATATTGCAGAAGGATTTATCGATGAGGTAAACGAGCTTGATGGTGCTTATATTGTGGTCAATGAGTGGTATCGCGGTGGTGAAACTAATTTTACGCAACAGTTTTATAATATTCGCAGATATGGATTGCAAGATTCATTACACCTGTATATTTCATTTTCGGGAGAAATGGACCAGAGTGATATTTTTAAAATTGCAAGTACCGGAGTGGAACTTGAGCTGCTTGACTCGTTAATTGAAAAAGAAAGTGCAGTCCCGGTAATCGAACTGCTCGGTGAAGATGGTCCTCGTATCGCTGATTCACTTGGCCTTAATGTGATACATGGTGATTTGTATGCCGATAGTCTGGATGTTCCGGTTGAATCTATCGATGCAATTTATTTGCCAATCACATCAAAAGATGAAATGGGAATTGTATCGGCGCAGATAGCATATCATAACGTTCGTACACAATTGCTTGGCACTGGCGAATGGAACGACATCCTTGCACTGGAAGAGAACAGACGCTATGTTAACGGAGTGTATTTTACCTCGGATTCATTCTGGAATACTGAGGATTCTACTTTTATTGAATTCTTTGATTCTTTCAGAGAAAGTATGGGAAGCAGACCTACCAGAAATACCCTCATGGGCTACGATACGATGAAATTGCTTTCCATGCTCATTACTGAAGGAGCAACAACCCGGGATGGTATTGCCGAGGCTTTGTCGTCGGGGATATTTTATCGCGGAATACATTCTCCGATTGTCATGGGAAGAAACCGCGTAAATGCCGCCAAAAATGTTCTGCGGTATATGGCAGGTGAAATAATTAAAGTAGATGAAATAATTTTAAATTGAACTATGAGTCCAAAAACTGAACGCTTAACGGTACTGACAACTGATTTTGAAGGTGTGGAACGAGTTGCCCGCGGTAAAGTTCGTGATATGTATGCGGCAGATGGGAATCTATTAATCGTAACAACCGACCGTATATCTGCATACGATGTTGTAATGAACGAAGGTATTCCCGGGAAGGGGAAAGTACTCACCAAGATATCGACTTTCTGGTTCGATCGAATGGATGATATTGTTCCGAATCATCTTATAAGCACAAAGGTCGATGATCTGCCTGCGGAATTCCTCCAATATCGGGATATTCTTGAAGACCGCATTATGTTAGCAAAAAGAGCTAAGAGTATTCCGATTGAATGCGTTGTGCGCGGTTATATTTCCGGTTCCGGCTGGAAAGAATATAAAGCTTCTGGCACGGTTTGCGGTATAAAGCTACCGTCTAATTTAAAAGAATCCGAGCGATTGCCCGAACCGATTTTTACACCTGCTACAAAAGCAGATGAAGGGCATGATGAAAATATATCATTTGATACCGCTGCAGAAATAATAGGCGGTGAACTTGCTGAACACCTCCGGTCGCTCAGCATAGCGATATATCAACGGGCTGCCCGGGAAGCTGAAAAGCGCGGAATTATTATCGCAGATACTAAGATGGAGTTCGGCATCTATAATGATGAGGTGATCCTTATCGATGAGTTATTAACACCTGACTCGTCCAGATTCTGGCCGAAGGATGAGTACCGGCCTGGCAGTTCACAAAAAAGTTTTGACAAACAATTTCTGCGCGATTATCTCGAATCGCTCGATTGGGATAAGACACCGCCACCGCCGCCGTTACCGGAAGAAATTGTTCAGAAAACCGCTGAAAAGTATCAGGAAGCGTTACGTCTTTTTTCATAATCATTTCATCACCCATAATCGGGAGGGGGTGTATGAAGGAACAAGATGCAGTAAAAGAAGCGGCTTTTTATCACGCTAAAATAAAAGAATGGCCGGTCGATGACCGTCCGCGCGAAAAACTGCTCCTGCGTGGTCCGGCTGCATTAAGCGATGCAGAACTTCTTGCATTAATTATCGGCTCGGGGAGCGGGAAGATTACTGCAGTCGATTTAGCGAAACGGCTTATCTCCGAACACAAAACATTGGGCGAATTATCAAAACTATCGGTTGATGAGTTAACGCGTAATCGTGGTCTCGGGAAAGCCAGGTCGGCTGAGATAGTGGCTGCATTTGAGATAGGGAGACGGTTGAGCCGCTCAAGGGATGTAGAGCGGGTGCAGGTGAACGGACCGGAAGAAGTTGCACAATATATGATGCCGCACCTTGCACATTTGAAACGTGAAGTATTTGAGGTATTGTTATTGAATACTTCAAATATTATCCAGAAACAGGTGCGTATCTCAGAAGGAAATTTAAACGCAAGCATCGTCCATCCGCGTGAAGTATTTAAAGCGGCAATCGACGGCCTCGCTGCATCTATCATACTTGTTCATAATCACCCGAGCGGAAACCCTGATCCAAGTAGAGAAGATAAAATGATCACACGACAACTTGTTGAATCCGGAAAAGTAATCGGTATCCCCGTGCATGATCACGTTATAATTGCAGGGAATACGTATACAAGTTTTGCAGAGCGGGGTCTGCTCTAAGTGATACTATTAGTACAAATCATAAATCCTTCCAATTACTAACAACAATGAATTACTATGCTGAATTATATCTGGCTTGGTTTGATACTCGCCGGAATTATTGCGGCGTTATCGACTGACGTCTCCGACTTGCTATCCGATAAATACCGGAATGAAAAACCGATAGATATTGTACTCACCCTTGAAGATGGTATAGAACCGGCGGCAGGTAAAGAGGTCGATGGTACAATGACAATCAATTTAGAATATCTCCACACGTTTTACGGTCTTGATCGGGTAGAAGATGGATTGCACACATTTACGGTTCATCTTACGTTCTCATCTTCGGAGAAGGCCGTGGCGCGTGTACCGGTTCAGGAAGAATTCCCGTCAATCTGGGATGAGATGACCGAGGCACAACCGACCGACGATGATGCACTTGCCGGAAGCATTATTATCGTGAATAGAGCCGGTACGGAAACATACAATGCAGAATTTACTCCCGACCCGTTGCGGTTTATTGGATTGCAACGCGTTACAAACGATGGCATTGTTTCCTATGCATCGACGGCAGTTACCATTGCGATCGGATTAATCGGTATTATGGCACTCTGGCTCGGGGTGATGAAGGTTGCCGAAGAAGCCGGACTTGTGCAAACCATTGCTTCAGGTCTCCGGCCAATTATGACGAGATTGTTCCCCGATGTGCCGGCAAATCACCCGGCAATGGGTGCAATGATCCTTAATATTTCGGCAAATATGCTCGGACTAGCCAATGCCGCAACTCCACTCGGGCTGAAAGCGATGGAAGAGCTGAACAAGCTAAATAAGAAAGTCGGTACCGCAACAGATGCGATGTGTACGTTTCTTGTTATTAATACAAGCAGTGTACAGCTTATTCCGGCTACCGTTATTGCAATCCGGGCATCGGCAGGAAGTGCAAATCCCACTGAAATAATTGTTCCCATGATACTTGCAACGGCTACTGCAACAATTGCCGGAATAACCGCGGTGAAATTACTGCAGCGTCTTCCGGTGTATCGTAAACAACTTGATTGAGGATTTTTACCATGATGACTGTATTACATATAATTTCAATTGCTGCAATTCCGGCATTAATTGTATTTATTCTGATATTTGCCGCTCTGAGGGGTGTGAAGATATATGAAGTTTTTGTGGAAGGAGCAAAAGAAGGATTTCAGGTTGCAGTCAGAATTATTCCATACCTCGTTGCAATGCTTGTTGCTATCGGCGTATTCCGGGCAGGCGGTGCAATGGAAATGCTCGGAACAATTGTCGGCCCGATCACAACGCTTATCGGAATGGATCCTGAAGTATTACCACTTGCTATACTTCGTCCACTGTCGGGAAGCGGAGCGTTGGGTGTGATGTCGGAACTTGTAACAACACACGGACCTGATTCAATGATCGGCAGAATGGCATCGGTAATGATGGGAAGTACGGAAACAACATTTTATGTTATGGCGGTTTACTTTGGTTCTGTCGGTGTATATCGTACCCGCCATGCAGTACCCGGTGGCTTAACAGCCGATTTTGTCGGTATTATATCAGCGGTGCTCGTAACGCAATTATTCTTTGGTTAAAAAGGGATAACAAATGCAAAAGCCACAGATAGTACACTGGAAATAAATGTAAAATTCCGTGGCTTTTGGAGGAAGTGTTTTACAACCGTTCAAAGCGTGCCTGGAAGAAGCGCAGGTATTTCGGTTCATAGACCATCTTTAGGCCTTTAACATTATCACGGTTTTCAAAAGTCTCGACGATCGATTCGATCATCACATCACAGTGTGCCTGTGTATAGACACGTCGCGGAAAGGTAAGACGTACCAACTCGAGCTTTGGGTAATAATGATCGCCGGTTTCTTTATTTCTTCCGGCTGAAACGATACCGCGCTCCATTGAGCGGACTCCAGAGTCGATATAGATTTCAGCGGCAAGTGTTTGCGCCGGGAATTCTATCTGTTGAATATGTGGATAAAATTTCTTTGCATCAAGAAATATCGCGTGACCGCCTACCGGTTCAACAATCGGAATACCGTGTTGTAGTAAATTCTCACCGACATACTCAACCTGTCCGATTCGTGCGCGTATCTGGTCATAATCGACCATCTCGACAATACCTCGTGCCATTGCCTCCATATCACGTCCGGCGATACCGCCGTAGGTATGTAGTCCTTCATATACAACAACCATGTTACGGGCTTCTTCAAATACCTCATATTCATTTGTTGCAAGGAAACCACCGATGTTTACATAGAGGTCTTTCTTTGCACTGACCGTCGCACCGTCTGTGTACGAACACATCTCTTTGAGAATTTCAGCAATCGTTGTATCTTCATATCCTTTTTCCCGGATTTTAATAAAGTATGCGTTTTCAACAGCCCGGGTTGCATCAAAGATAATCCGGATACCATGCTTTTTGCAGAGCGTATACGTTTGCTTCAGATTATCCATTGAGAACGGTTGACCGCCGGCCATATTTACGGTACCGGCTATTGAGAGATATGGGATTTTATCGGCGCTTACTTTTTTAATGAGATCCTCGAGTTTTTGTAAATCGATGTTACCCTTGAAGGGATGTTGATTCTGGGGATCATGTGCTTCATCGATAATGACATCGACAAAAGTTCCTCCCGCAAGTTCCTGGTGTAAGCGGGTTGTGGTAAAGTACATATTACCGGGAACATACATGCCCGGTTTAATCAGTACTTTTGAGATCATATGCTCGGCGCCACGACCCTGATGCGCAGGTACGAGGTATTTATAACCATAATATTGTTGCATCTTTTCTTCAAGGTTATAATAGTTCTTACTGCCTGCATATGCCTCATCACCCAACATCATACCGGCCCATTGATTATCACTCATTGCATTGGTGCCGCTATCGGTTAGTAAATCAATGTAGACATCTTCGGAATGTAAGAGAAAAGTGTTATAACCGGCTTCTTGAATTGCATTTTCCCGGTACTCACGGGTAGTTATTTTTAATGGTTCTACGACTTTGATCTTAAACGGTTCAGCCCAGGATCTTTTTTTAATTTTAGCCATAGGGAAGGTGCTCCTTAATCAGAATTGAATGATACATACTAATCAGAAAAGAATCAAAGGTGTTTAGAAAATGTAATGAAAAAATTCGTGGGATTCAATCTGCAGTAAGGAGAAAAAAGTTCGGAAATTTTAGTATATTGCTATCCGTAATTCGCTAACTATTTTTTCTTCATAGATAACCAAATTTTCATGATACCGGTACGTGATAATGTCTATAGATTGAAACCTCCCGTCGTAACGGTTTTACTCATCAGTACCAACGTTGCGATATTTATATATCAGATATCACTGGGAGCTGAGATTGACAAATTTATTGGCAGATATGCGGTTGTGCCGGCTGAATTATACCGTGCTATCCTGAATCCTATTGCCGGTGCTTCTCATTTCCCGACATTAATTACATCCCTATTTTTACACGGCGGACTGTTTCATCTCCTCGGTAATATGTTGTATTTATGGGTGTTCGGAAGTAGTGTTGAATCACGATTCGGGCATTTGCGGTTTTTCTTGTTCTACATTGTCACCGGCATTATTGCTACACTTACGCATTTTTTCTTTTATGTAGACTCCACAACACCACTTATCGGTGCAAGCGGCGCTATAGCCGGAGTTCTCGGTGCCTATTTCTTTCTGTATCCGCTTGCGCGTATTCAGGTTGTCATTCCGCTGCTTATTCTCTTTCCGGTTTTTAATATTCCTGCACTCATTTTTCTTGGCGGTTGGTTTATTATTCAGCTATGGAGTGGGTGGACTGCTTTGTATTATGAAACATCAACTGGCATTGCCTGGTGGGCTCATGCAGGAGGGTTTGCTGCCGGTGCCGTGATGTTGATTTTCTTTCTACCGAAGAAAAAATATTGATTTTGCGATAAAGTCGTAATATATTCTTATGTACATTCGAAAGGAGTACACACCATGGAAGATACAGTTAGAGAACTCCGATTACACCATCTTACCGATATAGTTAATGAGTTAAAATCGGCACATCAATATGAACACGTATTTCATTTAATTATCGATAAGTTACAGCGATTATATCATTGTCAAACGTGCGCTATTATACTAATCGATCCGAAAACCGAATATCTCCGGGTAGAGAATAGTAGCGGTTTATCGCTTACCTTTTGTAAGAAGTTTCGAACAAGAGTTACAACTGGTATGATAGGTAAACTGCTGTGGACCGGCGAGCCAATATGTATACCAGATAGCCAGGACGATAGCGAAAATGCTGATGAAGTTCAGCTTGAGAAATCGTTTGGTTCATGCATTGCGGTACAAATCTCGGTCAATCAACGAACGTTGGGTTACCTGCACGTGGATAGTCGGGAGGTAAAAAGTTTTTCAAAGCAGGATGTAAAGATTGTACAACTATTTGCCGACCTTGCAGGATTAGCGCTCCATAAATACCGTTTACGGGAGAAGATATTACACCTTGAGCGTGTCGATCCAATAACCGGACTCGATACCTATGCGACATTTATGGAAAAAGTGAACGATAATTTTAAGCGCGCGAGTACATTTAAGGAAAGTTTTTCACTAATTCTTTTCGATATCGATAATTTTAAATATGTAACGAATACGTACGGGACCGAGATGGGGACAGAACTCGTTAAGGAAATAGGAGACCTGTTAAAATCACGAATAAGGAATGTCGATGCCGCGTGCCGCTTCGGTATTGATGAATTTGTGATTTTGCTGCCAAAGACCGAGCTTGAGAGTGCGCTGGAATTTGCAGCAAATCTCAGGAAAGAGATTCATGAAAAGGAATTTACGGATCAGAAATTTGATTCGTCAATCAGTGTCGGAGTATCGGTATATCCGGTTAACGGTGCAACTGTGGAAGAAGTTATGCTTACGGGCAAACACGCCCTTTTTGAGGCCCAACGGGCAGGCCGCAACGCGGTTATGTATTACCTGTCGGGCTGGTATTCGGGCGAACCTATTTCGTTTAAATAACAACCTTTACGCTCATAAACCGGTTTCTCTTGTATTCCCCCCTAAAGTTTTGTATTTTATAGGGTTATAATGTGAAATGCAATGCGCCCGTAGCTCAGCTGGATAGAGCGACAGCCTCCGGAGCTGTAGGTCACAGGTTCGAATCCTGTCGGGCGTACAACAATATTTATTTATCATTAAAGTGAGGATGTGAGATATTATGTTACGACCAAAAAAGAAGATTTCAAGAAAAGAAATCAAACAAGACAAATTAGTTTCAACGTATTTTAAAGTCTACGACAAAATCTATGATTACCGAAAACACTTACTTTTTGGAGGTATCGCAGTAATCGCCCTCGTGTTAATAGGTGTGATATACTATACAAATCTCCAAAGTGAGCATGAACGAGCAATGACCGAACTCGGCAAAGTTTATCCACTCTATGATGAAGCCCGATATGAACGTGCAATAGAAGGTGTACTGGAGCAGAATATTATGGGATTAAGGGATATTGCCGATAATTATCGTAGAACTGAAGCCGGAAGAATCGCTTCTTTCTATCTCGCTAATGCATATTATCATCTCGGGGAATATGATGATGCATACCGGTATTTTTCAGAATTCCGGGGTTCGGATGATCTCTTGCGTGCATCAGCGCTTGCCGGTCGTGCTGCAATATATGAAGTCAGGGGGGAGTATGTGAAAGCTGCAGAGTACTATCAGCAGGCTGCAAACCGGTATGGAAGAACCGCTGTCACACCGGAGAACCTGAAACATGCCGGACGTAACTATCTCGAAGCAGGTGAATATAAGAAAGCATTGAATGTTTTTGAAAAGTTACAAGAAGAGTATCCCGAGTCCATATACACTCAGGATGTAGATAGATACATCGCACAGATCCGGGTTGTACTATAATTTCGAAATTTGAGTACCTAGAAATACATCGACTCCTGCTGGAGCCTGCAGGTGCCAATGAACTTTCTTCCCGATAAACGTCTTTCTCGGCAGGTTGTCAAAATAGCTGCACCTGCAATTGCCGGTTTATCCTCACAAATGGTGGTATCGGTTGTAGATACTGCGATGGTAGGACGGCTTCACACTGCAGAGCTTGCACTCGCAGCAATGGGGCTCGGACTCCTTGCGACCTGGGCAATTATAAGTATATTTTCAAGTCTTGCAACCGGTACCCACGTTTTAGTTGCTAGACGACACGGTGAAGGAGATAAACCGTCAGCAGGCCAGGTATTAAATAATTCTCTGATAGTTTGTACGGTACTCGGTTTGATATTCGGCACTCTCGGATATTTCTACTCATATGAAATTATAGATCTCTTTTCCAGTGACAGAGAGGTATCCAATGCCGGTTCGGGATATATGATGTACCGGTTTGTCGGACTGCCGTTTTTCCTGATAAGCGTATCATACCGTGGATTTTTTTATGGTATTGGCAGAACGAATATTTTTATGATCTCCGCGATCATAATGAACCTGTTGAATATAATATTTAATTACTTTTTGATTTTCGGGAACTTTGGATTCCCGAGAATGGAACTTGCAGGTGCCGGTCTTGCATCGACAATAGGTATCTTTGTCAGTACCTTTTTCTTCGTTTTTGTAACATTTTTACGTAATTATCGAATACCATATAGATACTATTCTGATATCCGTTTATCGAAGGATATCATCCGTTCGATCTTCAGGATATCAATTCCGGTGTCGGTACAGAGTGTTTTTATCCTGAGCGGATTTCTGGTATTTGTCGGGATAACCGGAATGGTAGGGACCCTTGAGCAGGCTGCCACCCAGGTCGTGATAACAGCACTCTTTATTTCTTTTATGCCGTTATTCGGATTTGGTATCGCAGCTCAAACATTGATCGGTCATCATATGGGTAATAAAAAAATGTTTCTCGCCCAAAGTTACGGTTTTGAAACTGCAAAGCTCGGAACGATATTTACAATCTGTGTTGGGATTATTTTTTTGGTAATTCCACAGTTTGTGTTGTTAATAATCACTACCAATGAAAATGTTATTAATGCTGCAATACCGGTCATTCGTATTGCCGGAGCGGCACAAATATTTTATGCTGTAGGAATAATTCTTGCTAATGCGTTACAGGCTGCAGGTGCGATGGTTTTTGTTATGCTAAGTGAGATCATCACGCATTGGCTTGTGTTTTTACCGATTGCATATATATTTGCTGTACCGCTTGATCTGGGATTAATCGGTGCATGGTTAGCATTACCGGCATATATTATTACCTATAGTCTTATAATGTTTCTGAAATTCCGTTCGGGTGGTTGGAAAAAACTTCGGGTATGATGAAACAATCTATTGCACATATTATAAAAACGAAAATAAGCGGAGCAGTGTCTGTCACGGGTGCAGGTGTACTGTTTTTGATAGTTTTTATAATCGATGCAGTGCATAAAAACCTGGAAATCGATCTCGGATTGATCTCACAACTCCGCAATGTCTTTGTTGTACTCGCATTTATCGGATTATACATATTTCTGCAATCGATCATGCCCAGGAGATCGGTGAATCCACTCCGTCTATTCGGGATTATTTTTATGACCTTGCTTTCCTTCCTGGCAATGTCGCTCGTAATTGCATTGATCTCTATTAATGGGTTTGAAGCACTTGAAAAGCAACTC
This sequence comes from Ignavibacteriales bacterium, assembly GCA_003568415.1. Classification (GTDB taxonomy): domain Bacteria; phylum Bacteroidota; class Ignavibacteria; order T3Sed10-11; family T3Sed10-11; genus T3Sed10-11. The sequence goes on along the minus strand of PWXV01000155.1, from coordinate 22,304 downwards.
ATTCCGACCGATTATCTTACTATATTCTTTGCAAATATTGTCAGCATATTCACAGGTATAGTTGCAATTATATTATTATATACCATTGCTCAGCTTATATTCATTAAACAACGAAAGGGCACCAAGAGAAATTTAATAATATTTCTGGTCATCCTGGGTATCGCCTCACTCTCTGTCTGGAATCAAGAACCGCTCGAAAGTACGACCACATCATTTGTCTTTTTTGTTATAGCGATTTTTGCCGGCATTGCCAACTCGTTTAAATTTACGTGGATAGTATACCTTTCAAAACGTGAAAAATTATACAGCATCGGATATAGTTTCTTGCTTTTTGTCCTGTTTATCATTCTCAATGTCACACTGACCGAGAGTGGTTTCATAAACCGGAGCTTATTGTATTATCATTATCCATTGCAATATTTTGTGCGTATTATTGCCATATTCAGTGTGATTTATTTCGGTATGAGCTTTGTTGTGTCATTATTCCATTTGCCGACCGCAGAGGCGTTCGACCGGAAACGTATTGAGTTGAGTTCGGTACACAATCTGAGCCGATTAATTACCCGGGTATTTGACTTCAAAGACCTGGTACAGACGGTTACAAATCTGACTATTGAAGTTACCGAAGCCCGCAGCGCCTGGCTTGAGGTAATTAAAAAGAATGATGCCGGTGATGGTGCTATGGAATTCGAACTCGTTGCCCTTAAAAATATTGAACCGGCTGAAATTGATATAATAACACATCCGGAAACCGGACTTCGCCGGCATATTATCGAAACTAAAAAAGTGGTCGTTATCGATGAATTTGTTCGTGACAGGCGGACTCGTGATATCAGTCGTTCAGTGAAAAATATAGGTTCTTTAATAGGTGTACCGCTTGTATCTCAGGAGCAGATGATCGGTATTCTCTATGCCGCGAAAACCATGGAATTCGGATTCGATAAGGAAGAAACCGAACTGATTTCGACCTTTGCCGATCACGTTTCAATTGCAATCGAAAACTCCCGGCTCATCGAACAATCTATAGAGCGGGAGCGGTTGCAACAGGAACTCATGGTTGCACAAAAAGTGCAGAAGAAGCTGTTGCCGCAACGACTGCCCGAACCGAAAGGATTTGAGCTGGATGCCTTCTCTGCACCGGCATTTGAAGTTGGCGGAGATTATTATGATGTAATCGAACTCGATTCTAACAGACTCGGTGTCGTGATAGGTGATGTTTCAGGGAAAGGCGTGTCTGCAGCGTTTTATATGGCTGAACTCAAAGGTATATTTCAGGCATTAAGCAAATCGTGTACCTCGACGGCCGAATTCCTGGTTAAAGCTAACAATGCCTTATATGGCAGTATTGATAAAAGTGCATTTATTTCGTTAATTTATGCTATTGTTGATACTTCCGATCATTCAATGCATTTATCGAGGGCGGGGCACTGTCCGATGATGAATCTGCATAACGGTACGGTAAAACTGCATAAACCAAATGGTATAGGTCTCGGCTTGACCGGTGCAGAGTTATTCGATGAAGTTATCGAAGAAGAAAAAATACCGATTTCCGTTGGTGATGTTTGTGTATTTTATACCGACGGAGTAACCGAAGCCAGAAAATCGGATGGTGAAGAATTCGGCACGGACAGGCTTGTGACGCTGGTCACAAAACATAAGGAAAAGAGTCCGCGTGAGCTGCGTTCGCTCATTTTGGATGAGATTTCAGCATTTACCGGCAGTGATTCTTTTGATGATGATATAACAATTGTTATCTTAAAAAGAAACTCAGGATGAATAGTTTCGTATATATAAGCAAGGAGATTTTAGCATGAGTGATTTTTCAATAAAGGTCCGGAATGAGAATCCGGTGCATGTGTTAGAACTGAAGGGCTATCTCGATGCACATACCGCACCGAAACTCGAAGAAACGTTTCAGGACCTTATTAATAAGGGTCATCATAAAATCGTTGTTAATTGTAACGACCTCTCGTATATCAGCAGTGCCGGACTCGGTGTATTTATGGCATTTGTTGAAGATGTGCGCGAGCAAAAAGGCGATATAAAATTTTCCAATATGTCGCAGAAGGTCTATAATGTCTTTGATCTGCTCGGCTTCCCGCTGCTTTATGAGATATTCAAACAGGAGGGCGAAGCGATTGAAAAATTCAATAGTGTTCAGTCAGAATAACGATTGATTTTTCGTACTAGATGACGGTTCAGGAGAACCAATAATCGTGAAACAGAAAACAGAATCAAATAACTTGAAAGAATTAACCATACAAAGCAAGACATCGTACCTGAATAAGGTGAGAGCATTTATTTCCGATGAAGCTAAAAAATTCGGTTTTAGTGATGATGAAGTAAGTAAAATAACTCTCGCTGTCGATGAAGCTTGTACGAATATAATAAAGCATGCCTATAAAAATGCCTCGAATTATCCTATTCACCTGAGATTGAAAGCACGGAATAATACTTTTGAGATAATGATTGAGGATCAAGGGATGCCGTTCGAACCCGATGCTATCAAAATGCCCGATATGAAAGAACACATAAAAAGCTATAAACGGGGCGGATTCGGTATGTATCTGATGAAATCACTTATGGATAAAGTTGAATATAAAATCCAGCCGGGAAGAAAGAACCGGGTTATTTTAACCAAGTATTTACAATAATCGTGATACGATTTTTATAGAGCCCCATTGAAAATATAATATTTTTATCATTCCATGTCGGTAGTAAACCAAAATACACAAACATCATCACCATTTGAATTACAGCCACTCGTTGAGTTTACCCGCACAATCAACTCATCGTTTGATATCGATTTCATTCTGAATAATGTTCTCTACACACTCATGGGAAAACTCCGTTTTACACGCGGATTAATATTACTCCGGGAAAATGGTACCACGTACCGTGTGGCGAAAGCGAAGGGAATACACGACATACGGGAACAAGAACATCTGGAAATCTCTCCTGAACCGGAAATGCAAATTAGTATTCATTCACACGATTATCAGCAATTCCCATGGCTAACACGTTTACAGAATAGCGGACTTACCCATATTCTTGACCTGACAGTACGCGGTAAACTTATCGGAATTGTGTGTCTTGGCAAGCGTATCGGTGAACAACAGTTCAGCCCATCTGAAGAAATATTCTTCCGTTCACTTGTCAATATTTCAGCAACGGCAATTGAAAAGACATCCATTCTCGAAGAATTAAAGGAAGCAAATCGAAATCTTGACAGCAGAATCCAGGAACTGAATACGTTATTCGAAATGAGTAAAGAGTTCGGTGCCGTTATTGAACGGGAACAGCTTATAAAAGTTCTGGTCTTTTCTCTGCTCGGCCATCTCGGTACCAATCGGTATCTTATCGCGGTAAAAGAGAATGATCGGTGTGAAGTGATTGCATCCCGGTTGCCGGTAAAAGAGGTAAAGCAAACCGTGCTTCACGATTTATTACGGTGTATAAAACCTGTCATTGTTACGGATAGCCCGGATACATTCGAACCCGACACCTATCGTTGTTTGGACGATTATGCTATATCGGTAATTGTACCGATGACCATTCAGGGTGTAACACGAGGAGTCATGTTGCTCGGTAAACGAATGACCGGTGCTCCTTATTCAGAAAAGGATCTTGAGTTTCTTTCTTCACTCGGTAATCTCGCAATGATATCGATGGAGAATATCCGGCTCTTTGAAGAGACACTTGAGAAACAACGTCTTGAGGAAGAGCTGAAAATTGCACATCAAATTCAGCAGGGATTGCTCCCGAAGTCGATTCCAGCAATTCCGCGGTATCAATTAGCCGCGAAGACTATTGCATCAAGGCAGGTAGGAGGAGACTACTTCGATATAGTGCAATTAGATGATCACCGGTATTTACTTGTCATAGCTGATGTATCAGGGAAGGGGACGCCCGCCGCACTGTTAATGGCAAACTTACAGGCAACCATCCGTGCTCTTGCTCCACTCGATATTACAATTGCCGATGCGACAGGGCGAGTGAATGATCTCATCTATGATAATACCTCTGCCGACAACTTCATAACATTTTTCTGGGGAATACTGAACACCGAAGATAATACTTTAAAATACGTAAATGCCGGTCACAATCATCCGTTTTATTGCAAAGCTGACGGGACAGTTCGCCGGCTTGATAAAGGGGGAATGATTCTTGGAGTTGTACGGTCGATGATAACGTATGAACACGAGATCATTCATTTAGATCCCGGAGATACGGTGGTAATGTTCACCGACGGTGTGAGCGAGGCAATGAATGCAGAAAACGAAGAGTACAGTGAGGAGCGGATCGAGAATGTGATGCTTCATAATGAGTGTGAGAGTGCCGGATCATTGCTAGACGATATTTTCGCTTCAGTTCAGGAATTTGCCGATCCAGATAATCAATCAGATGATATTACCGCTCTTGTTCTGAAAGCCGTTTCATAATACATTTCCTTCAAATTCATTCAGTCATTTATTTGACTAATCTCCTTAAATTGCGTAATTTTACTATCTTAACGTAATCTATAACTTTAACGTATAAACCGGATGTAATTGCACATATGAAGTATAATCAGGTAGAAATCGAACGAAAATGGCAAAAACGGTGGGAAGAAGAGGGTACCTATCACATTGATGTCCGAGACGCGACAGATAAATTGTATTGTCTGGTGATGTTTATTTATCCTTCTGCGGCAAAATTACATATCGGCCATTGGTTTAACTATGGTCCCACCGATACGTGGGCACGATTCAAAAAACTGCAGGGACACAGAGTTTTCGAACCAATGGGTTACGATGCGTTCGGTTTACCGGCAGAGAATGCGGCCGTTAAGACGGGAGTACATCCTCATCACAGCACCCAGGAAAATGTCAACGATATCCGGGAGCAGCTCAAACGGATTGGAGCGATGTATGACTGGCGGTATGAGATCGATACCTCGGTACCGGAATATTACAAATGGACACAATGGTTATTCCTGACCCTGTATAATTCCGGTAACGCGTATCGCGGAAAAGCGCCTGTAAATTGGTGTCCGGATTGCAAAACAGTACTAGCAAACGAACAGGTTGTTGAGGGGTTGTGTGAACGGTGTAGTTCGCAGGTGATCAAAAAGGATCTCGTTCAATGGTTTTTCAAAATTACCGATTATGCCGATGAACTTCTCGAAAAACTCGACGACCTGGATTGGCCTGAGAAGACTAAACTAATGCAGCGGAATTGGATCGGGAAGAGCGTCGGTGTTGAGATAAAGTTTACTGTCGATGGAACAGGTGACGAACTGAACGTTTTCACCACCAGACCGGATACATTATTCGGTGTGACCTATATGGTGCTTGCTCCCGAACATCCTCTTGTTGAAAAGATTACCACCCCTGAACACAAAGATCAGGTTAAAAATTATATTGAAGAAGCAGGGAAAAAAACTGAAATAGATCGTCAATCTCTCGAACGTGAGAAAACAGGTGTTCCAACGGGAGCATATGCGGTGAATCCACTTAATAATGAGAAGATTCCGGTCTGGACTGCCGATTATGTTTTATACAGCTATGGTACCGGTGCAGTAATGGCAGTACCGGGACATGACGAACGTGATTTTGAATTTGCAAAAACTTTTGATCTCCCGATACGGAACGTGATACTTGAACCCGGGAAAAATGAAAATGATCCACTTGAAGAAGCGTACATCGGTGAAGGAACTATGATCCGATCCGGAAAGTACACCGGTGTGGATTCGAAGACCGGTATTGAACAAATTTCCGATGAGATCGAGGAACGCGGATTAGGCAAAAGAAAAGTGAACTATCGTCTCCGTGACTGGCTTGTGTCACGTCAGCGATACTGGGGAGCGCCTATTCCGATAGTGCATTGCCCGGATTGCGGTGAAGTACCGGTACCTGAAGACCAATTGCCGGTTGAATTGCCTATGGATGTAGATTTTCGACCGGGTGGAGAATCGCCACTGGCACGGAGTGATGAATTTGTTAATACAGGCTGTCCGAAATGTGGCACTGCTGCAAAACGTGACGTCGATACGATGGACACATTTGTTTGTTCATCGTGGTATTACCTTCGCTTTCCGAACGCGCATCTTGATACGGCACCATTTGATAAAGAGATCACAAACAAATGGCTGCCGGTAGATAAATATGTCGGGGGATCGGAACATGCCGTAATGCACCTGTTGTATGCCCGGTTTATAACAAAAGCGTTGCGTGATGCAGGTTACTTATCGTTTGATGAGCCGTTCATAAGTTTGGTACATCAGGGCACGATTACCAATCAGGGTGCCAAGATGTCAAAGTCGAAGGGAAATGTTGTGAATCCAAATTCATTTGTCGAATCCTATGGTTCCGATATTTTCAGGATGTATCTGATGTTTATGGGACCGTATGAAGAGGGGGGAGATTGGTCGGATTCGGGCATTGTTGGTATTGACAGGTTTAGCCGGCGTATCTATCATCTCGTACGGGATAACAACGTCCATTTCACCGATACAGGAAGCAACGGACAAATTGTATTTACCGAACTTGAGGGAGATGCGCGTAATCTTTATCGTAAGTGTCATCAAACCATAAAAAAGGTAACTGATGATACAGGAAAATTTCATTTCAACACGGCGGTCGCAGCATTGATGGAATTGTTGAATGATTTATCACGATATGCTCAAAATTTACAACAAAAATCCGATATTGAGAAAGCGGTATTCGGACACACGATGTATCACTTTATAGTACTGTTGGCTCCGTTTGCACCGCATCTGGCAGATGAACTCTGGGAGATGTGCGGAAAAACAGAAAGCATCTTTTCCAAGGCAAACTGGCCGGTATATGACAGCACAGCGGTTGCTGCAGAAGAAGTTACCGTCGTTGCCCAGATTAATGGTAAGATACGTGCTAAGTTTGTAGTCCCTGCCGGAACAACCGAAGATGCCCTCAAGGAAATGGCACTCTCGGACAACAATATAAAAAAGCATATGAATGACAAGCAGCTTGTGAAGGCAATCGTGGTGAAGGATAAGCTGGTTAATTTCGTTGTTCGATAATATGAATATTTATTACAGGATATTTCGATATGTTCGGCCGTATTGGAAGCATCTCACGGCGTCGCTGATCTTTACGGTTTTCTTCTCGGTATTCAGCGGCTTATCGATTTATCTTACAATTCCGCTTCTTGAAACTTTATTCGATCAGGATTATGCAAAAGGGGGGCCCGAGGCGATCCAGCAGGATGTCGAACCTGCAGTGGAAGAGGAATCTCCACCGGTTGTCGGACGGCTCGAAGGATTGCGCCATTCACTCTCGTTGTGGTTTGCATCGATAGTTTTTACGGGCGATCAGTTCGACGCATTGTTCAGGATTTGTGTAATTATACTGCTGGTCTTCTTTCTCAAAAATATTACCGGCTTTATGCAATCATATATGCTTGCATTTGTGGAACAGGGTATGGTAAAGGATCTGCGAAATGCCATATTCAATCACCTGCACACGCTCAGCTTATCCTATTTCACAAACGAACGTGCAGGCGATCTTATATCCCGTGTTACCAACGATGTAACTATTATTCAGCAAAGCATCGGCACGAGTTTTTTGAACCTCGTGCGGGAACCGCTTCTTGTCCTTGTTTTCCTCATGATCGCGTTAATGATATCCTGGCAGCTCACCTTAATCTCTATCGCCATTATTCCGGTCACCATGTTATTTATCAGAATAATCGGAAAGCGTTTAAAACGCGATACCGGAAAATCCCAACAAAAGATAGCTGATATAACGACCGTGCTGCAGGAAACAATAAGCGGTGTAAAAGTTGTGAAAGCATTCGGAATGGAGCAGTTTGAGTCGAAGAAGTTTATGGAGAAAACCCGCGATTATTTCAAACGGATGTTGAAGATAGCGCGCATGCGAAATTTGGCGCATCCGGTTACTGAGTTTTTGTCGGTGATAGCGGGTGTTGTAATTATCTGGTACGGAGGCAGACAGGTGCTTGAGTTCGGCACACTGCGGCCTGCCGAGTTTATGGGATTTTTGTTTGCAATATTTCAGATGATGCCGCCGATGAAAAATCTTACGGCAGTGGTGAATAGATTACAGCAATCTGCAGCGGCGGCTGCACGTGTTTTTACCGTTATCGATACCAAACCGACTATTCAAAGCAAACCGAACGCAGTTTTTCTTGACGGCTTTACACATTCGATTGAGTTTCAGAATGTATCATTTTCATATCCGGTAAAAACACCGTTACTTGTCCAGGATAACGGTCAGGCAGTGCTTAAGAATATCAATTTAACGGTGAATAAAGGTGAGGTTGTTGCAATAGTCGGACCGAGCGGAAGTGGAAAAACCACCTTGATCGATCTTATCCCGAGATTTTATGATCCTGTTCACGGTTCTATCCTTATAGATGGACACGATTTACGGGATGTGGAGGTAAAATCGCTGCGCAGATTGATCGGTATTGTGACACAGGAAACCGTCTTGTTCAATGATACACTCCGTAATAATATTGCGTACGGATTGGATGATGCTCGCGATGAGGATATCATTGAAGCGGCACGGGCGGCAAATGCTGATATGTTTATTCGCTCGTTTCCCGATGGGTATGATACGGTTATCGGCGACCGGGGAGCGCGGTTATCAGGGGGGCAGCGGCAACGGATTTCAATTGCACGTGCTTTATTAAAAAATCCGCCGATAATGATCCTTGATGAAGCAACCAGTGCCTTGGATTCTGAATCTGAGATCCTTGTTCAGGAAGCAATTGAAAAACTAATGGAGAACCGAACGTCATTTGTAATTGCACACCGGTTGTCAACCGTCAGAAATGCAAGCAAAATTTTTGTTATCAATCAGGGAATTATCATTCAACAAGGAACACACGAGGAGTTGATGCAACAACCGGGAGGTATGTATCAAAAATTGTACGAAATGCAGTTCCATATGTAAACTTCATAAGGAGGAGTTATGGAGGACCCAAAAAACAAAGACCAGATGTTATTCACTAATTTAGTAATTATGTTTCAGACCGCCGCGATGCAGCATATGGGCAAAATCAAGAATCCGATTTCCGATAAAATCGAACGGGATATCGAACAGGCAAAGATATCGATCGATATACTCGATATGATTCAGAGGAAAACGGAAGGTAACCTCGAAGAGTATGAGAGTAAGCTGCTGAAATCGGTGCTGCAAGACTTGCGGTTAAATTATGTCCATGAGCGTGATAAGAAAGAGGAGGAAACTACAAAAACTCCCGAAGGTGAGTCAGAAGAAAAAGACCGGCCACCAAAAGAAGATGATACGCAGAGCAATGAACAGGAAAAGAAAGACTGAAAATGAAATTCGGAATAGTCGGTAATTGGCAGAAAGAAAACTTAGCACGTGCCGTTTCCGGTTTATTGGATAAATTACATAATAATGATATCGGTTATCTGATAGACGAGGAAGTCACCGCATATTTACATAAAAGCGGTGATACGTTTTCAGTAAATAAAAATTCAGTGGCGAAAACCGAGACTGTTTTTTCGGATTCTGATATAGTAATAGCAATGGGCGGAGACGGCACAATCCTTAGATTTTCACGCTGGGCAGCAGCACAAAATAAACCGATCCTTGGAGTTAATCTTGGTAAACTTGGATTTCTTGCCGAAGTGTCGACCGACGAACTTTCGGAATGCATCGAGGAAATAATACGAGGAGATTATATCATAAGTAATCGATTTACTATAGGTTGCTCCATTGAGGATCAACCGGAGTTGAATATATATGGAATCAATGATATTGTGATTGATCGTGGTGGCCTCTTGCGTGTGATCGATGTAGAAACCTACGTCGATAATGATTATTTACTTACATTTAAAGGTGATGGGCTTATTATCGGTACACCGACAGGTTCCACAGGATATTCGCTTTCGTGCGGCGGACCCATTGTATCACCTGATACGGACGTGATGATAATAACTCCTGTCAGTCCGCATACACTGAATGCCCGTCCGGTTATCATACCTGCAGATAAAGTAATCCGTACGGTAGTATCCTCACCTGAACAAACTGTGCAGCTTGCGGCAGATGGCCAGCTTCAGAAACATCTCAACACACCCGTGGAGTTGATCTTCCGGCGATCGGACATACAGGTTAAATTAATAAAACGTAAGGTGCGAAGTTACTACGATGTGTTGCGTGAGAAATTGATGTGGGGGAGAGATGTTCGTGTTGCTCCGGTAAGAGATAAAAATTAATTATTTTCTGCACCCTCTTCTATCCAGGTGCGAATGCCATCTCGTTGATTCCTCGTCAGTTGAGGCCAACCGGGAGGCGGCATCTGCTCGCCTATTCGCCCTTCAATCCGTAAATATAATAAACTAACTTCAGGATCGTGTGGTACGACTATGTTCGGCCGGGCAGTTAGATTTTCATAACTGGTCAGACTCAATCCGCCAGCCTGTGACGCATCTGAATGGCAACCGGAGAATGTGCAAGTTTGATTGAATAATGGTTGTACATGTTGACTGTAGCTGACATTAACATCGGGAAAAATAATTTCAGCACCGGGACCGGTTGTGTCTTCACAGCCCAGGATAAGGATGAAAGGAAGTGCAAATCCTGCAATCATTAAACCTTGAATATATCTTTTGGTATAATTCATACAACCATTCCTTGTACATACTAAAACGGCGCAAATATAAAAACATTGCGCCGGGTTTAAATACTTGATTATGCTGGTAAGCCATAATATCGCATTATTTGTGGAGCCGAAGGGAGTCGAACCCTCGACCTCTAGAGTGCGATTCTAGCGCTCTCCCAACTGAGCTACGGCCCCGTGTGATGGCTGCTTGTCCCGACGTTTTTATGTCGGGAAGCTACAGCCTCGTGTGTGTATTACCCCGCTGCTCTTTAGTCGCGGTTTGTTCGAGCAGTATAAAGTCAATTAATTGTGGAGCCGAAGGGGATCGAACCCTCGACCTCGTGAATGCCATTCACGCGCTCTCCCAGCTGAGCTACGGCCCCATTCTGTTTTTATTATAAAGCTGAGCCCGATGAATCGGGGCAGCCCCACTTTATCATCGATAACTAACCAATAAAGATACGGCGATTCATAAATAAAGTCAAATTGCGAAACGATTGTTGTTTTTGTATCTTAAACAGTTATTTTATAACAAAGTAGAGGATATCATCTTATGATCGTGATGAAATTCGGTGGAACGTCTATCAAAACCGTCGACGATATACACCGGATTATTTCTATCATTCGCCGGCATCGTGATGAAACGCCTGTTGTCGTTATATCGGCATTTGCCCGGGTTACAAACAATCTTGAAAAAATTGCCTACCTGGCCGGCCAAAAAAAGACCAATGATGCACATACCACCAGCCGTGAATTATTCCATAAGCATGAACAAATTGCCGGGACATTACTTTCAAAAGAAAGAAAAAAAATATTCACCAGTGAAGCAGAAAATTATAGCTACCAGCTCAATCAACTAATCGATGGGTTATCGCTGGTAGGAGAGATAACTCCGCGCACCATTGACCAGTTTTCATCATACGGGGAACGATTAAGCTCATTGCTGTTCACATTGATACTGCAGGAACAAGAAATCCCCGCTGAACTTATTGGTGTCGAACGGTATCTATATACATCTAATGATTTCTCACGCGCTGTTCCGATCTTTGAAGAGGTTGAAGAAAATATACAATCAACATTTCAACCGGTTCTGAGTAAAGGGTTTATCCCGGTAACTCCCGGATTTATCGGTGTTACAAAACGGGGAATATGGACAACAATGGGCAGGGAATCGTCCGACTATACTGCCACTTTGATTGGTGCATATCTTCAAGCAAAAGAGGTACAACTATGGAAGGAAGTCGAGGGAATCAGGTCGGCCGATCCGGATATTTTATCAGATACCATTCCCGTTGAACGGTTATCGTATTCCGAGGCACTCGAACTGGCTAATCTCGGAGCAAAGGTTCTTCATCCCCGAACAATTATACCTGTTATCAATCAGGGAATACCTATCAGAGTACTCAGCTCACGGCTGCAATCAACGGGACAAACATTTATTACTGCTGATGCGGTTGCAACAGGTGTAAAGTCTGTAACGTATAAAAAAGATATTGCACTCATCCGTATAAGTGCACCATATCAGGCAAACGGTGATATTCATCTCTCAAATATTAACCAGTATATTCGCTCATTGCCGTTTGATATGCATTTGACGTTGCAGGTTGGTTCAGAAACTGTTGTTCTTATCGATGCAAAGTATATAACGGAGGATATACTATCATCGCTTAAACGATATGGAGAAATCGATTACATATCTGACGCTGCATTGGTAGGAATTGTTGGAGAAAGTATCGGCTCTACTCCGGACTATGGAGTTCAGTTTGCCGAAGCACTGAAAGGTATCTCCAAAGGGGTATTACTTTCGGGTGCATCTTCAAGAAGTGTCTGTGCCGTTGTACCGGATTCCGAGTCACTGAAACTTGTCGGGAAATTACACGAACGGTATTTTTTTTCTCATCAAACAACCCATTAAAAAGGATTAACTATGGCAGCAGCGCTCACCATCGGACTTGTTGGCTACGGCAAGATGGGAAAGACAATCGAAGCGGAAGCTGAAAAACAGGGCATAACCGTCGCGAAAATAATTACTTCAAAAGAAAATCGTGATGGAGAAGCTATTCGATCTTTAAAGCGTGATGATATTGATATTTTACTTGATTTTACAACTCCTGCTGCAGTAGTAAGTAATATACGGGCAGCAGCAGAGACTAAACTGGATATTGTTGTCGGCACAACAGGCTGGTATGAAGAGTTAGAAACTGTCCGGCCGATTGTTGAGCAACACAATATCGGATTATTTTACGCATCGAATTTTTCAATCGGCATGAATATAATATTCAGGCTTGTCCGGGATGCAGTGCGGCTTGTAAACGGATTCCCCGAATACGATGTTTTTGTGCATGAGCTGCACCATACTCAGAAAAAGGACAGCCCGAGTGGATCTGCCTTTACCCTTGCAAACATCATTCTCAATGAATCTGCCCGGAAAAAGCGTATAGAAACCGGGAGACTATCCGAGCGGATTGAACCGGATACATTACATGTTTCATCCACACGGGCGGGCTCGATTATAGGGACGCATCTCGTCGGATTCGATTCGGATGTTGATTCCATTGAGATAAAACATTCTGCAAAAAATAGGATGGGGTTTGTGCAGGGAGCGTTACGTGCCGCGCAATGGTTAAAGGGACGCACGGGTGTATATACAATGGATGACTTACTACGTGTATAATTAATAACAGGAAACGTTATGAAATTACTATTTAAAGGTACCGCACCGGCATTGGTAACGCCGTTTACCAAAAATGGTGACATAGATCTTGAGGCGTATAAAAAACATGTTATTTTTCAGCTTGATGGTGGTGTCGATGCAGTTGTAGTGCTGGGTACCACCGGAGAAGCCGTTACGATAACTGAAAAAGAACGTCTCCAGTTGATTGAAACAACTGTTGAAGTTGTGAATAAACGTGTTCCGGTCATTGCCGGCACCGGCAGCAATGCTACTGCCGAGTCAATCGAACGAAGTAAAACCGCAAAGGAGGCAGGTGCCGATGCGATATTATCCGTTACACCATATTACAATAAACCGACCGACGAGGGATGTTACCGGCATTTTGTGGAAATCGCAAATGCCGTTGATATTCCATCGGTAATTTATAATGTCCCCGGTAGAACGGGGAAAAATATGAACGCCGAACTATTACTTCGTATTGCTGAGATTCCTCACGTTGCCGGTGTAAAAGAAGCTTCCGGCGATCTTGGCCAGGTTATGGAAGTTCTTCGTAACCGGCCGGAGTCGTACGGTGTATGGTCTGGTGAGGATGATATGACCTTTGCGATGATGGCACTTGGTGCAGATGGTGTGATATCCGTTGTCTCTAACGAAGTACCGAAAGAATTTTCCGATATGATGCGTGCGTGTCTTGATGGGAAGTATGACGAAGCGCGTCAATCACATTTTCGCTTGCTTCCACTGATGAAGGCGAATTTTATCGAATCAAATCCGATTCCCGTTAAAACGGCGCTTGCACTAATGGGGAGGATGGCAGAATCATTCCGTCTTCCGCTCGTATCTATGGAGCAAAAGAATAAAGAAAAATTACAGGATATTTTACGTTCGTTATCCTTGATTTAGGTGATTAAGAAATCTTGTACAATAAACGAATACTATTTACGGATTCTGATAGCCATTGGGTTAAAAAGGACGCAGGTATATGACTCAAGATCAAGTTATGGAAAAAATATAAGAATTCTCACAGAACAAAGACTCCCTTAAACGGGAAGATGTATTGCCTGTATTTGATGTGTTTAAGCAACTTCTTAACGCAGGTGAAATACGTGCGGCTGAGCGCGATGGAGCAGCATGGAAAGTGAATCAATGGGTGAAGCAGGGTATATTACTCGGTTTCAAATTCGGTGCAATGCACGAGATTAAATTAGGGAGTGGATTTAACTATTACGACAAAGATACTTACCCGTTGAAGTCTCTCAGTGTCGGGGAGGGAGTTCGTATAGTACCCGGTGGAACAACAATCAGGGACGGTTCATATGTTGCATCAGGAGTAGTTATGATGCCGCCTGCGTATGTTAATGTCGGTGCGTATGTTGATACAGGAACAATGATAGATTCCCATGCTCTCGTTGGTTCGTGTGCGCAGATCGGCAGGAATGTTCATCTCAGTGCCGCTGCACAGGTTGGTGGAGTACTTGAACCTATCGGATCGATGCCCGTTATCATAGAAGATAATGTGATGGTTGGCGGGAATACCGGAATATACGAAGGCACGATCGTGAGGGAAGGTGCGGTAATTGGCGCGGGAGTTATCATTACCGGTTCAACACCTGTGTATGATGCAGTAAACGGGAAGATTTACAGAAAAACACATGATACACCGCTTGAAATACCTGCCAACGCGGTTGTTATTCCCGGAACACGTCCTATGAAGGGCGAGTTTGCGAGACAAAACCAACTCGGTCTCATTACTCCAGTGATTATTAAGTACCGTGATGAAAAAACCGATGCAGCAACAGCACTTGAGGACGCACTCCGGTAATGACAGGAAAAACTCAACTAAAAAGGAAAACCCAACAGGTTATCCGCATGCTTGAAAAGCACCTCGGTATACCTGTGCGTAATAATGACAGAAAATCTCCCGACCCGCTCGATATGCTAATAGCTACACTTCTCAGTCAAAACACAAATGATACAAACAGTTACCGGGCATGGAAAAAACTGAAAGAAAAATATCCTGATTACGAATCTATGTATCGGGCTCGAACATCCTCAATAGAATCTGCGATAAGAACAGGAGGGATGGCTAAACAAAAAGCAGCGCGCATAAAAGAATTGCTCAGGAATGTGAAGAAACGGTATGGAAAATTTAGCCTCACCGCCCTTCGGAATAAATCCGATGGAGAAGTGCTTGAAGAATTGACAGCATTAAACGGTATAGGTCTGAAAACGGCATCATGTGTTTTGCTGTTTTCACTTGGCCGGAATAGCTTTCCGGTTGATACACATGTTCATCGCATCGTTAATCGCATCGGGCTCGTCAGCACACCGACTCCGGATAAAACATTTTTAGCGATGCAAGAGTTGGTCCCGCCTGATAAAATGTACTCGTTTCATACTAATTTGATCAGGTTTGGCAGGGAGGTGTGTAAATCACAGCGTCCGGAATGTTACCGATGCCCATTGATACGGATGTGTAAGTTTGGGCAGAAAAAAGTAAAAGTTGACGGTAATAGGAAACTGAATATTGCAGGGGGAAAAAAGCGTGATTTTATGTTGCTGGATAATGTGTGAAAATGTTGGGCGAGCCAGAAACTCGCCCAACAAAATATTCAGAAAAACTTACCCTTCTTGCTGTGATACGTATTCTTCCCAATCCATATTCTTGTAATGATCTTCTGCTATGAATGAAAGAACATTTATAAACCGTTCAGGTGGTAAGTATCCGGGTGCTATGGTAACGGGTTCGCCATCGGATGTTAAAAATACGTGGGTTGGAAATCCCTCGGCACCGAGTGTTGATGCAACATCTTGTTCAGACATACGTTGACCGTTAAATCTGACCTGCTTTTGCGACTCGGCATCGAGCGAAACGGGTACATATTTATCATTCATATAATTTGCCACGGATTCATCTGCAAAGGTTTCTTCTTCCATTCGCTTGCACCAGGAGCACCAGTCTGTGTATACGTACACATATAATTTTTTGTTTTCATTGAGTGCCTGTTCTGCCCCATCCTGAATATTGGTCCAGGGAATTAGATCGTTACCCTTATTCGTAGTTGCATTACTATCGGATTGTCCGCAGGCTATAAATCCTGATGAAACAATAAATATAATTGCAATTGTGAAATATCTCATAGCTTTCCTTTTAGTTTAATGTAATCAGGTCTTTTTGTGTTAAACAGTTTGTTGAATAGTAAGGTTCCGTTCGAAAGAAAGCATTACCGGAATAACACTCCTATACTGATTGTGTGAGCGGTGCCGAGATCGCTTTGAAGTGGAATGTATGCATAATCAAGTTTAAAAGCACCGTGATGTATCCCCAGTCCGGCAGTGACACTCCGTGCATCGATACCGGTTTGCAATCCGATGCGGGCAAATAGAGTTTCGGAATAACCAAACTCACCTCCGAACATAAGATGTAGTTTATCATCACCGCTGTACTGGAGAGCATCAACAGCCAGGCGTATGGCCATATCCTGTACAATGAATGGCAACTCATACGATGATCCGACGCGATAGGTTAAAGGGAGGTCGGTCGGTTCGTCACGCAGATCATTCATTGTC
This sequence comes from Ignavibacteriales bacterium, assembly GCA_003568415.1. GTDB lineage: Bacteria > Bacteroidota > Ignavibacteria > T3Sed10-11 > T3Sed10-11 > T3Sed10-11. The sequence continues at coordinate 5,443 of PWXV01000155.1, read as the reverse complement.
CCGATGTTTAAGATTGAAAATCCAAAATATAGACCCGGAGTTGTTGACCGGTATTGCAGGCCGAAATCGAAGCCGTAACCTGACGCTTCATCCACATAGAGTTTTTCGTAGAGAAATTTTCCTGTAACACCTGCACGAAATGAGGGACTGATCCTGTATGCGAATGTTAATCCTGCCCCGAAATTTCTTGCGGTAAATTCAGATTCTGCCGGGCCGGGACGGGTACGGACCTCAATCCCTTCGATAGCAGAGTTATATAAAGAAAAGCCGAGTGCTGCTCTCCCGATGGGTATCACACCGCTTCCATATTGGAGCGACATATCCTGTATCCAGGAGGTGTGCATAAGCTGAATTTCAGAAAATGACATATCCCCTATACCGGCGGGGTTATAATGGACGATGGATGGTTCGTGAAAGAGCGCAGTTCCTGTTCCACCCATTGCTGCAGAACGTGCATTTGTCTCAAGTTTGAGAAAGGTGAGTCCGCCAGATCCGCCAGCTATTATATTGTGACTGGTTAATACTACTAAAATCAGAAAAAAGTAAATGCGTTTCATTAGAATTCAATTCCAACACTAAGTACATGAAAATTTGACGGTGCGTTAGGTTCAAAAACTAACGTGTAATTAAAAGATGGAAGCCAATCCCTGACCGGATACCGTATCCCGATGCCGAGCGATGGTTTATTGAGCTCGTCGTTGGTCAGATCCTCGATTCCCCCGCGAAGGATAATGTTCTCGGTCATATATGCCTCGACACCTGCCCGCAATATAAAATTATAAGCGTCTGAATATTCTCCCTGAATACTAACCAGCAGTGTTTTATCTTCCGAAAGATATGAGCCGCCGATTTGATACAGAAGCGGGAAATCATCGGTTGTTGATCTGCCCTGTTGTTCATAGAGCGGTGTTGAATCCCATTTATATTTGCTGTTGATATCCTTTATATTTGCTGAAAGTGTAATTCGATTATCAACTTTATAAATAACACCCAGATCCAGACCAACCGTTGTACTTGACATATCGTCGTATAAGTTGAAATAAAATAGCTTAAATGCAATTCCGCCTGCAAAGCGATCACTAAACTGAAGTCCGAAACCAAATGAAAAAAGATTTTCCGAAGTTGATAGATAGCCCGTGTGTACTCCATCCCGGTTGCGTCCGTCGATATCCGATACACCCGCATTAATGACTGATACTGAAAAACCGGCAGATGGGGGTATATGCGTCGTGAAATGAAGAAAGTTTAATGACCGGTCGAGACTTAACAATCCCATACTTGCATCAAATGTAGGTACATCGGTAAAAGCGATTGTGGCAGGGTTGTAGTAACTTCCCATTGCTCCCAACGTTACCGCATTCACTGCATTACCCATCGCCATTCCCCGTGCTCCGAATCCCATCCTGCTGAATGAACCCGGATATGCACCGTTATTATTCGCAACTATATCGAACGGTAATCCTGAAAAGAGCACCAATGTCAGGGATAAATACATTATTTTTTTTGAAAGGTATTTTTTCATCGCAGCACCATGATCTTTCCCCATCGTTCTTCGTTTCCGTTTATCAGGATGCGATAGAAGTATACACCATTCGGGACGATACGGTTTGTATTGTCTTTACCGTTCCATATTTCATCATGTTCCTGGTTTCCCGATCGGTGAGCATTACGAATAAGTGTGCGCACGCTGTTCATTCCAAAATCGAAAATTTCAATCGTGATATCAGCATCCACGCCGTTGGTATCATAATGAATACGGGTTTCGGTGAATGATGGAGAAAATGGGTTCGGATATGCATAGGTTCCACCGGTGCCGACTACTTCTTCAAAGGTGCGGAAAATCTTCCACTCATAACCGAATCTGCTCCCTGCATAATCCTCCGTCCGGGCAATACCTTCTGATGTGCCAACCCAGAGATGATCGGATGAGGTTGCAACTGATAGTACTTCACGGGTAATAAATCGCTGACGCGTTTCGGTATCCACGATCGATCCCGAACCTTCCCATGTTCTACCGCCGTCATCCGAGCGTTTGACACCATCTTCAGTGGCTACATAAACTGTTCCGCCCCGGAATGCAAAATCATATGCCTGTATGCCGTGTAAAACATTCGTCCAGCTTTGCCCATGATCGTCGGTATAGCTTACACCATACATTTCATCGGGATCTTCGGCCCGCCAGTTGGTCGTCCATATTCTGATTGTACCGTCGGGTAGTATTTGATCTGCAATTTTAATGACCCAGTTGCCGAGAATGCCGTTAATCTGGTTTTGATGATTGAATTTACGCCAGCTCATGCCGCCATCCCGTGACATATTTATACCGTTTGCGCTTCCTGCCCAGATAGAAGAATCGGCCGCTACGTGTACAGAAAATACTCGATGGTTAAGATGACCTTCAGGTATAAGCTGCCCGGCGCTTGGTGACAATGCAAAATCGAGTGTACTGTCGGGATGAATAAAGTTAAGATCGTCAGGCGGGAGGATTACTTTTTCCCAGGTTTCTCCAAAATCATTTGATGTACGCAAGCCGCCGGCAAAGCTTGCTGTCCATACTTTATCACGAAATGATGAGATGCTGAATGTTATGTTTGCAGCGTCGGTTGTAATGCCGAGCGTTGGTATCCTATTGTCACCATAATCAAGTGTATCGACATCAAAATCGTCCATTGGTTGTTCGATGTATGTCCAGGTTTCTCCGCCGTCACGCGAGTATGTGTAACCGCTGCCCGCCTGCTGGCTTCCTGCGGTGGTTTCCTTTCGGTAACCGGTTGAGGTCCAAACAGCCGACGTACCAAGATGGACGGAAAAAATACCGTGTGGCTGAAATGCATCGTCGGCTCTGAAGTGTTTCCAGGATGAGCCGGTATTCACTGTGCGTGTCAGGCCGCCGCTTGTTCCGAACCATACCGAATCTGCTCGGGATGTTCCATGTGAAGCGCTGTTGCTTGGCGGTTTTGCAAACGGACCACGTTCTGCTTCAAGTTTATATGTCGTGATCGTTTGCGACTGCACAGACATCCAAACTAAAACTGAGATTACTAAAATAATTAAAAAACGGATATTCACTTATTTTATTTCCAATTCATGTACGTATGGTTCACTTGAGTCACCCATTCGATCGAATGCTACGAATTCAAACAGGTGTGTTCCTTTAATTGCGTCCGGTGTAATTTCAAATGAAATTCTGAACGTGCCCGGTTCAACTTTATCCAGATCGAAAGGTCCGACACGCCTACCGTTGGGTTGGGTATTGGTTGTTTGAACCCGAACTACGTCGTCAACTCCATCCGGATCATCCACAGTTGCAGTCATCGTTAGAGTGGTTCCGTCTCCGATCTCTGCGGTATCGATTGTATCGGGTGCTTCGACCGATACTATTTCAGGGGGACTATTTTCACGAAAAATATATAATGATTTACTGAGCTTATTACTTGCTAATCCCTCATCAGTTTCAGCGTATACAGATACACTGAATGTTCCGACATCTGCTCTGGTCAGCGTTGTTGATATCTGATCGTTAATAATAAGTGGTTCCGGGGTGTCTCCGGGTTCGAGGGGAATTGTTTTTTCATCAATAGGTGTTGAAGATGTTTCACCTGTTAGGGTTATGTGGAGAGTGATATGGTCTGCTCCCCGTGTTTCGATTTCTGCATTGATATCTATTGGTAATACTATTTCATCATCAGAAGATACATCACCGTTTACAAGAATTGTATCAGTGTTAATTTCCTCGGGTGAGATAGTAAAGGCCAGGATAAAAGGCATAGTATACGATGGATCGATGACACCTTCTCTATCGGTATCGCAGCCTGTCAATACAAAAATTAGTAATACGGGGATTATTACCAGAAATGCACCACAAGAGGCATTACGAACTATAGTTGCTTTCACACACATTTCCCTTAAAGTTTACACCATAATAAATTGAATCGTAGCAACTAAGTAGTATATTCTGCCTCTTTGTTGATTAGTACTAAATAATACGAAGAACGTGCCACGGACACGTCGAACTAATTTACCAAATATTGATTCTAAAGTCAATAAAATTACATCTGTACTATTATCGGTGTCGGTGAAAAACAGAGTATCAACATTAAATATGCCGACCACCCTATCCGCATCCTGACCGGATCGAGTGGTGTCTGATCGGGGACGGGAGGATGCCTTAATTTTATGAGAAAAGCTAATATTGCAGCCCAGACCAGCCAGCCGGGCCATCCAATAGGAGGTGAGATGCCAAACATTGGTAGTAATCCTAATATCCCTATAGTAAACAGTGCACCGAACACTGCACGCGCGAGGTAAATGTGTCGTTCACCGAACATAGCGTATGAAATATGACCGCCGTCAAGCTGGCCGACAGGAAGCAGGTTAATTGCAGTGACGAGCATGCCAAACCATCCCACCGTTAAATATGGGTAGTGATATATTTCGCTCATCGGGGGGAAAAATGCGTCCGGACTCACCAGTAAATTTTTCATTAACCAGAGCATAAGTGTCTGACCGAATATTAAATTGCCTTCCGGTATCTCGGACAATTCACGGTATTCGGGGTGGATCTCGTAGAGGTATTCAATTCCCGGTAACGTGACCAATCCATATACCAGTACACCGAAAGCAACAACGAATCCGGCGATCGGACCGGCTATACCAACATCAAATAATACTTTCTTGTTCGGTATCATTGATCTGATACGTATAACCGCTCCTAAAGTGCCGAAATGAATTAATCCCGGCATAATGGGGAGAGGGATATAAAACGGCAGTGTAACTTTGAGTTTATGGTATTTTGCGGCAAAATAGTGCCCGAACTCGTGAAATGTCAGTACTGCAAGTAATAAAACTGAATAGGTAAGACCGTAATGAAAATTTTCCAGCTCGAAAGGGTTGATATTCAGCCACGCAACACCGGCAACGGTGGTGGTGAAAAATGTAAACAAAAACAACGCAATATGGAGCCAATATTTGGGTTTATAACGCTGCCGGATGAGAGGACTCTGCCCGTACCCCCGGTAATAATCTTCCGCACGCAAAAGACTGTACTTTTCTCAATAAATTATAGGTTAATGGGATTATTTACAGTGATTAAAGTAAGGAAAATTAGTGAGATTTCAAACAGTAAGAATAAAGTACTCATGCACATAAGCAATAATGCATTTATTTAACAAACACACCTGTACATTGATATGCGTAAATGCATGGTTGTGGGATTACATGGAGCAGCAAAGTGCTAGTTTATGAAGACAGCGCTACTGTATATAGTTCCCCGGGTACGGGGGTGATTACCCGGGGAGAATTAAAAATATTATAGCAATATATGGAAACTATATTATATTAGTCTTTCTCTACATCTCGCTCCAGATCACGCGGACGTGGCGAGTCGGGAACCATACTGTTACCGCTTGCATAGATCTCCGTTTGTGTTGAACTACCTGAAAAT
>PWXV01000107.1 GCA_003568415.1 Ignavibacteriales bacterium | reverse complement strand
TGTCATAGATGTAGTCCACCTTGAAGGTGGACTACATCTAACATCTTATAGAGGTTTCATAATTTCTTTCATGGGACGCCTCGGTGAACGGGGGAGTTTTTTTGCATATCCAAATCGGATAAGAAGCAACGGTTCCTCATTTTCCGTTACTCCAATATGACGAGCTAATTTCTCACGAATGGATACAACTTCACAGGGCATATTGATATGTGCATGTGCAATACCAAGCGAAGTCGCCGTTAAAGCAACCCGTTCAAAACTTCGTCCAATATCCATCCAATGTTTTTTATCATTTTTCTTACCGATAAACAACATCATTATCGAAGAACTACGTATTTGCTTTTCACATTTTGATGCTTCACGTTCCGGTTTGACAAATGTCTTAATGATTATCCTGCCTAACCACCGGGGAACAAAAGGAAATCCCATTACCTCGGCAGTGAGTCCGTCTTTTCTATTTCGCATCTCTTTTTTCGAAAATCGCATCCAGGATATAAGCTCCTGAACAAATCGTTTGTCGTTAAACTGAATACGGTTTGCTTCCTTTACGAATTCAATTATGGGTTCGATATCCTTATCATTCGTTTTAAATATATTTATATTCACAGTGTCATACACATTAGCATCACGCAATTTTTGAACATCGTCATCAGGAATTTCTTTGCCATTATACATACTTCGGTTTGATTGTCGAACAGTAATTGCACGATAAATATCTTCTACATCATCGTTTCCATTTTCATTTAAGGTTACCCGAATACATTCTTCCTTTTCATCTTTGGGAAAATAATCGACAATGCTTTTATGACCGATTTGACCCGCCGCAATGATGAGGTTCTCAAGAGCACATCCAAGACTTATGTATAATGCATGATCATCGGGATCGACGACCGGAAGACAGCGACTAAAATCCGGATAGATGTGAATGACATTTTCATTAACCGAGAATTTCCACGGCTGAGTATTATGTCCGGAGGGTGCAAGGGTTGCGTAGTGAATGAGCTTTTGTGTGTTCACAGATAAATTCCTCTATGTTCGTATGTTTATTTTCCTACATACATCCTTGATTTATGGCCTTATGTGTAAGATGTAGTCCTCCTTGAAGGTGGACTACATCTTTCTACTAAAACGCTTCACCGAACGTTATATACAAACCCGACATTTCCTCACTGATAGCGAAATCAAGACGAATGTTTGTTGTTTCATCCCTCCCTATGTTGAAACGCACTCCTCCCCCTCCCGCCAATCTCCATGGATTTATGAATGTGTCAGATACTGAAGCACCCAAATTACCCGCTGCCATAAATGCAACCATTCCTATTCGCCAGAAAAGATGCCGGCGTAGTTCGGTTTGTACTGCAATGGTATTTTTCTCCCGATACCTTCCCTCATATATTCCGCGCATAATCGACATGCCACCTAACAACGCCAACTCTTCAAACGGTATATCGCCGAAGGCATGTGCGGTATTCATCTGAAATGCAAGCACAGAAGTCTGGTTCTCGAACAAATCAATATATCGACGTGCATCCAGTACTATTTTTCCAAAACGAAACGTACTCCCGATCGTTTCATGTTGAAAAATGGAATTAACCTCAAGGTACATACCTTCCGATGGGGTAAGCACACTATTTCTGCTGTCATATAATATTCCCCATCCGATCCCAAGACCTGTATGTCCCTCACTCCCCACAAGATCCGGCAATACGAACGGTTCACCGTCCAGCGTTTCAAATGATACATCGTATTGTCTGACAAACCTTAACCGCGGTCCGGTAAACATTACCGTTCCGATCTTTTTATACAAACTATGATCGAGTATTATATTGCGTTGCTCTATCAGCACTTCATCATCCTCCCGCGTATCATAACCGATGCCCCAGAAGCTTTGCGGGAAGTGATCGAATCTTGTTTCACCGATCCACTTGTATCGTTCGTCACTGAAAAAGATAGTATGATCAACCTGCAGAATAAATTGATTTTTCAGTGTATAATTAAAAAAAGGAATGACATTAGATGTACGTGTTTCCGTTTCCGATCCGGGAAGTTTAAATTGTCCCAACGCGGTAGCACCTAATATGAGATCGGTTTCTGGAGTATATGCAATGACCGGTAAAGGTACGATCGAAAGCGATGTCCGCGATGTATCTGCGTCTGAAGCAAAGGAGGTTATTGTAGGGGTCAATAGTAAAAAAGGAAGGAAGTATTTAATCATTGAAAGGATCTTTTCAAAAAATAATAATGACTGTTGTTCGTTTAGTAAAAATAAGGTTAGTTGATGTGATTGTCAATTTGAGTAATTAAAGAAATTTCATTATTTTTACAACTCTGCAAACCGAAGCAGAAATTATGAAAACAATCATTTTTCTTCTTCTAATATCCGGCTGCACGCTAACAACCGTTGAAGACGGCACGACAATTGAGCAATTCTCCGCACATCTCAATGAACGTATTCCGCAATTGATGGATCATTATGATATTCCCGGCGTGTGTATTGCCGTCGTTAAGAACGGTACGTTGAAATGGTCGAATGCCTACGGATATGCTGACCGTGACAATGGACGTCCGTTAACCACGGAGACTGTTTTTCGCGCCGAATCTATCACCAAATCGGTAACCGCCTGGGGCATTATGAAGCTCGTCGAGCAGGGCAAAATAGCGTTGGACGATCCGGTTGAAAACTATCTTACCAGATGGGAATTTCCGGAATCGGAATTTACACAAACGAACATAACCTTTAGAAATTTGCTCAGTCACAGTGCCGGTATAAACAGTGCTATCTATACCGCTTATCCACCGGATAAACCATTACCGCTCCTTGAAGATGTCCTCGGCGGTGCAAGCGGTAACCCTGATACCCATATCATACAGGAACCGGGCACCTCGTTTCTGTACTCCAATCCGGGATTTATACTTCTCGAACTTCTCACAGAAGAAATTACCGATACGACCTTTGCCGGATATATGCAATCATCGATCATCACGCCGCTTGGTATGCAAAACTCCACATTTGCATTTGATCAACTCGATCGTTCCGACCTCACCTCTACGTATTTACTTAATAACGAAGTTGTACCGGTACAACGTGAAGCAGTTAATGCACACGGCGGTTTATATACTACCGTTGATGACCTTGCCCGATTTGTTACTGCAAGTGTGGGAAGATCGACAGACGAATCCCCCGGCGGGGGTGTTCTGTCTAAAGCGAGTGTTAAAGAACTTCACACTCCTGTAATTTCGACAAAAAGTATCTATGCTCTTGCATCCGATGAAAGCGGTCTCGGTCACTTTATCGAATACCTTCTCACAGGTCATCTTGCGGTCTCGCACGGCGGTCAGGGTACCGGTACGATAACGTGGATGTATCAGATACCCGAAACCGGCGATGGAATCGTGATCCTGACGAACAGTGAACGGAGTTTCCGGTTCATCGCTCAGATACTGCGCGATTGGACACAGTGGATTGGCATATCACTGGCCGGGCTCAGCCGGCTTTATTCTGTAGTAATTCCAATAGCCTGGATTTTGTTAACGTTATTATTTTTGTTATCAGTATGGCTGGTATGGAGAACCGGCAAAGGATTGGCAGATGGAGTACGCATCTTCTCCCCTCTCTCTTCCCGTCAAATTATTCTCCGTTCAATCACCGCGATATTGGCAATCTTGATTATTGCTATATCAGTTTGGTTAATAAACCAAAAAATGTTTCTTGTATTCCTGCCCGTATTTGGTGGTTGGCTGGTAACGGCTTTTACACTATTTGCCTGTATATTGTTAGCTCAAACAATGTTAGTGAGGATTACAAGAGTGTGACTTTGTAGTCCATTTATTAAGATATGTTTTTCTAAAAAATAATTTTATATACGTTTAGTATATCCGTGGATTGGACAACTAAATCATTTATCGGTAACCACCTTCTCCGGTTTCGTTGTTTGCCGTTTTATTGCCGATAGAACCGTTTTCCGCAGGCGGATCGATCTCGGCGTTACCTCTACAAGTTCGTCATCTTTAATGAATTCGATCGCTTTTTCAAGAGTAAGCGGCAGGACTGGAGTAATTATAACACCATCGTCCTTACCGGAAGCCCGCATATTTGTCAATTTTTTCATCTTGCACGGATTGACGTTCAAATCCTGTTCACGGTTATGTTCTCCGACGATCATTCCCTCGTATACCGGATCACCCGGATTAATGAACATTGTTCCGCGGGGTTCAAGGTTATAAATTGCATACGGCACAGCGCTTCCCTGTCGATCTGAAACGAGCGATCCCGTCATTCGCGAGGGGAAATCACCCCGGTACGGTTCGTATCCTTCGAGATACGAATTCATAATGCCGGTTCCCTTTGTATCGGTAAGAAATTCACTCCGGTAACCGATCAAACCACGTGACGGAATACTGAACTCAACACGAACACGCCCCATTCCGTGATTCACAAGATTTATCATTCTTCCCTTTCGCTTTGCAAGTTTTTCTGTTACAATTCCCACAAAGTTCTCATCACAGTCGATAAATAAATGTTCGATCGGTTCGAGCAGCTTCCCTTTCTTTTCTTTGTATATTACTTTTGGACGACCGACACTGAGTTCGAATCCCTCCCGCCGCATAGTTTCAATAAGAATTGCCATCTGAAATTCTCCTCTCCCCTTTACAATGAAACTATCACCGTCCGGTGCATCTTCAATCTTCAATGCAACATTGCGAAGAGTCTCTTTTACCAGTCGTTCCCTGATCTTATTAGCCTGAACTAATTTTCCTTCCCGTCCTGACAGTGGCGAGGTATTAATGGTAAACATCATCGAAATGGTCGGCTCATCGACGGCGATTCTTTTCAAAGCTTTCGGTGCTTCCTTCGTACCAATTGTATCGCCGATGTGTACATTTTCAATCCCTGCAAGAATGATAATATCACCGGGTTCCGCTTGGGTTACCTCACGGATTTTAAGTCCCTCGTAAACCTGCAGTTTAGTAACTTTCAGTGGCACCACATCACCATCCCCGTCGATACAGACAAGCGACTCGTGATTTTTCACAGAGCCGTTAAATACTTTACCGATCGCAAGCCGGCCGACATAATCCGAGTAATCCAGATCGGCGACAAGCATCTGGAATGGTTCATCCGGATGATACTGCGGTCCCGGTATTTCTTTTATGATCGTCTCGAATAGCGGGCGAAGATCACTACTCTCTTCATTAAGTGAATATTTGGCAATACCATCAACGGCAATTGCATATAAAACCGGAAACTCAATCTGCTCTTCATTTGCATCGAGATCGATAAAAAGATCGTAAATTTCATTTAAGACTTCTTCGGGCCGGGCATCTTTTCTGTCGATTTTGTTTATCACAACAATGATCTTCTTACCGCCCTCGAGCGCTTTTTTCAACACAAATCTTGTTTGCGGCAGCGGCCCTTCCGATGCATCGACTAACAGTATCGCTCCGTCCACCATCATCAAAGCCCGTTCAACTTCTCCGCCAAAATCGGCGTGGCCCGGTGTATCGAGAATATTGATCTTGATATCGTTCCACATAACCGAACAGTTTTTTGCTGCAATGGTAATCCCCCGTTCTCTTTCAAGGTCGAGACTATCCATCACCCGTTCGGCAATATCCTGATTATCTCTGAATAGTCCGCTTTGCCGGAACATCAGATCGACAAGCGTCGTTTTGCCATGATCAACGTGAGCGATAATTGCAATATTTCTGAGATTATTATTAATTGCTGTTTGTTTCATATGTCCTCTTTCACTCTTTCCTCGAATAATTTAATAGCCAGGAATAAATTTCGGGATTACGGTATGTTTCAGTCCACGCATCGTGACCGGTATCCGGATAGACAGTCAACCGGGCATCGCCGCCTGCCTGCTTCAAAGCATCGATCATTTCAACCGAACGGTCTAACGGTATCACCGGGTCAGCATCGCCATGAAAAGCCCACACCGGCACATTTTTCGCATTATGCACCAGGAGTCTGTTTCCTCCTCCGCATATCGGAATCGCAGCCGCAAACCAATGGGGATACCGTGAGATGAGATCCCACGTACCATACCCACCCATACTCAGTCCTGTCACATATATTCTGGTTTTGTCAACTGGATATTTTTCTACTGCATAGTCAAGAAGCGCATTCAAAATTTCACTATCCCACCACCCTTGTTCAGGTACTTGCGGAGAAACTACTATAAACGGAAAAGGATCATGAACTGATACCATATTGTGCAACCCATGAAGCTTAACCAGGTCAAGATTTCGTCCCCGTTCTCCGGCACCGTGTAAAAACAAGAGTAACGGGTAGCGGATCTTATCCGGATGAGCAGGCGGGATATATGCATGATACCGGTATCCTACCGTTTTCGTAATTGTCGATGAAAACTCCCGTTCATATTCACCCGGAAGCATACTATATCCTTCCGAAACTGAACAACCTGAAATACAAATTACAAAGAATAAAAACCATATAAGAATAAAACTTTTCATATTAGAATTATTTGTGTATATTTCAAAACAATTATATTAATCAATATTTGTATGATTTCCAAACAGGGTATGAAACGAACGATCTGCTATCAGGGAATTCCCGGTGCATTCAGTCATATCGCCGCTCAGGGATTTTTCGGTAATCAGCACACATTTACCGGATTGTCTACATTTTATGATATTTTCAAAGAGGTGGAAAAGGAAAAAGCAGACTACGGCGTCATTCCTGTTGAGAATAGCCTGGCCGGATCGGTTGTTGAGAATTATGATCTGCTTTATACCCACAATGTTTCGGTAACGGGTGAATATTACCAACCGATTCGGCATAATTTGCTGGTGAGAAAAACAACCCAAAAAGAAAAACCAATCGCACTAAAGGAAATCCAAAAAGTATATTCACATCCTAAAGCACTTGAACAATGCGTGCAGTTTTTCAGAAAGCACCGGCATATGAATCCAGTAGTTTATAATGACACAGCGGAGGCCGCACGCTTCATTGCATCGACTGAAGAGCGAAATATCGCCGCTATTGCGAGTCAAGAAGCTGCAACGTTATATGATCTGGATATTCACAAGGTAGACATACAGGATAACCCGAATAACTGGACACGGTTTTTAATAATAACAAGTTTACATCGCAAACAGGATATACTTGCTCACAACACGATGTATAAATGCTCGCTTATGTTTACACTACCGCATAAACCGGGAAGTCTGCACTCCATCATCGGGATATTTGCGAATGCACATCTAAACCTGTCCAAAATAGAATCGCGGCCTATTCACGGGACGACATTTGAATATGTTTTCTGTATTGACGTAGAATTCCACTCACACGATTACTCACTGGTGCGCGATTTAATACAATCGTGCGTTGAGATGACGAACGAGATCAAAGTGCTGGGATATTACCGAAAAGCACACATTGAAAAATAAGCGTGCAGTACACCCGGTTTACCAACCCATCCCCACCAGAAACAGTGCGATAAAAAATATGACCACTTTTGATGAAACAAAAAATAAGCGGCCTGCAGCAACCATGCGACGCACCCAATCCTGTCCTTCTTTTGTTTCCTGCCATTCCTGGTTAGAACGCCGAATTGCGATTTCAAACAATATTTCAATCACAGTCAGGATAACAAAAAGGAAAAACATAAACGTGAATCTGCCCGCAAGTAAGAATATAAAACTTGCAGCGATCAATCCGAGATCGATCCAGCGCCAGGTATCGAATTTCACAAGGTTGCGCATTGCTTCAGGCGTATACCAATGTACCGGTATTTTTTTATGTGAGTGTTTTGTGTGTGCCATCACAGAATGGCGGATTATTTGTATGTTTGCAGCGACACCACGCTACTTTTTTCTTTTCGGTTATTTCCACTTTCATAGGGGTAAATTCTGTTCCCTTATGTGATCCATCGCAATAAGGTTGATTCTTTGAACGACCGCACCGGCACCAATAGTATGTACCCGGTTCTACTTCCATAACCGCGGGAGTACGTTCTGCAATTACCGGTTTTTCTGCCATTATAACCTGCCTCTTTAATGATACAAACAACAATTACTGATTAAACTACATTAGTAAAGTTAAAAATTTTATATTAACTTGCAACTACTTGCCCTTGTTATTATGGTATAGTACTTTATAAGTATGCCTGAACATAACAAATACATAGCCCATTTTGACCTCGATTCTTTTTTTGTTTCTGTGGAACGGCTCTACAATCCCGAGCTTGCACGGAGGGATGAAAACGGGGAAATGCCGCCGGTCGTAGTCGGGGGATCTGCCGATACACGGGGTGTCGTCGCATCTGCTTCATACGAAGCCCGAAAGTATGGGGTCAGATCGGCAATGCCGGTGAAAACCGCAATTCGCCTCTGCCCTCACCTTGTAATCGTTAAAGGCAGGCACGGTGTGTACAGTGAGATTTCTTCAAAAATTGTCAAACGCTTACACGATTTTGTCCCTGTCATCGAACAAACATCAATTGATGAGGGATATATGGATCTGACCGGCTGTGAAAAATTATTTAACAATGATTTTTATTCTGCATTACTGAAATTTCAAAGCCATATTGATGATGAGTTTCATCTCCCGATTTCATTCGGTTTAGGCAGTACAAGAGTAATAGCAAAAATTGCATCCGGAAAGGCAAAACCTAAAGGCATTCGCATCGTTGAACCGGGATCCGAAGAAAATTTCCTCGGCTCGTTGGATATCCGTGAGATACCAGGTATTGGTCCGAAAACAACAGACAAACTCACACAGTACGGCTATCGTAAGGTCTCACAGCTCCAGGAACTGACTGAAAAACACCTTGAACAATCGCTGGGAAAATACGGACGTGATCTCTATAAGATTATACACGGAAACAGTTCAAGCCAAGTATTACCGGAATCCGAACGGAAAAGCATCAGCTCGGAAGAAACCTTTGCTGAAGATTTATCCCCCGAATCTGATTTTATATCACACTTTTCACCACATATCGAAGAAATATGCTACAGACTGAGAAATATCGGGAAGAAAGCACGTACAGTTACGATCAAAATTCGTTATAAGGATTTTTCAACAAGAACCCGTTCAGTCTCAATCTTGCCCGCCAATGATGATAAAATTGTTAACCGGACGGTTAAGAAGTTATTTACCGAATTGTACGATAAGAAAACCCCTGTGAGATTGATCGGTGTCGGGCTATCGAATTTGTCCGATACTACAGAAGCAACTGCAGATCTGTTCACATCACACGATACGAAAAGAGAAACCATCCTCCAATCGGTCGATCAGATACGAAAAAAATTCGGAATTAACGCAATTACCGTAGGTCCCGTTCGAAAGAAAAAATAATTGTATATTTCTCCTTTTTATTCCATATCCTTCATATATATAGATAAAACCTATACAACTAATAATTAATATTTATGAGGAACTTATATGAATCGGAATCTTATTTATTTTTTGATCGTCGTTATATCCACAATTTTATTTATTGGGTGTAGCGACGATGACGACCCAATGGGGCCGGGAAATCAAGGCTCTTTTTCGATTTCCATATCAGGTGCTATATCTAAAAATATTACCGGTTTTGCCTGGTTTTGGGGCGGTACGGTCGAGGGAGAATCCGGATTTGTTCTATGGCTTTCAACCGATGACGATATGGATATGGGAAATACCGGTGAATCTTTGTGGTTTGCCCGCGAGGGAACTGCACGGCCCGGAACCGGCTCTCATATAATTGGCAACTACGACGAATCATACGAGGAGGGGTGGAATCCCCAACACTTCTTTGCCTGGTATTCTGATGATACTCATTACTTCTGGTCGAATTCAGGCTCAATGAATGTCACGACATCATCAAGTAACAGGTTTGCCGGCAACTTTCAGTTTTCTGCCATCGGTTATACATCAAATGACTGGGAAAACGAAGTCGAGGTAACAATTTCAGGAGAATTTGATGCAGTAGGTGGAGACTTCAGTGGTTTCGTGAAAGCGTTTGAGTAATTAGTAAATACGATGGAGGGGTGGATTGTCGTCCACCCTTCTGCTTTTATCTTTCTCTCAATAAAACCTATCTTTTCGTGTTTGAAACTCATATCCTATTTGGTTTGTTATAATACCAACAATGCAGTAAAAAATCCAAAATCCGCAAAATTATTACTCTAGTTGTTTATATCCACGACAATCCATTCAATCAGAAACCAAACGGAGGTACTATGAAATCCTATTTCATGCAGGGAATAATCTTTCTCTTAGCAACAACACTTTTCATCGGCTGTGAAGATGACGATGATCCGGTTGCACCACCAACCGATGAGGGAGTGTATTCATTTACCATAAGTGGTGATATCGAAGGAAATTTTTCGGGTGAAGCCTTGTTCAGCAGCATCGAAGACTCCGAAACCGGAGAAACAGGTTTAGCATTATGGCTGTTTACCGACGATCAGAACGTGGATACCGGCGATAATCTTTGGTTCATTCATCTTGGTGACGCTCTTCCGCCGGAAGATACCTATCCCATTGGAGATTTTGATGATTTAGAAGAGGATGATCCGGATCCGAATCAATTTTATAGTGTTTTTATGGGCTATGATGACGTCACTGCAATTGTATGGGGTGAATCAGGTTCCATTACTGTAACAAATTCTACAGCAAATGAATTTAACGGAACATTCTCATTTTCCGCTGAGGGAATAGAACTCGAAACCGGTGAAGAAATTAGCGCCGATTTTGAGGGTGAGTTCAATGCCGTCAGCGGACCGATTGTAATCCCTGAAAATTAAGCGGCTCTATTGAACTTTTCGCTCTCCGCAGCCGTTTAATAGATGGTAAAAATAATCGCAAGGGGTGTCTCATTCTGATTTACGTCGGGATGAGACTGAGAACAAACCCTTTGAACCTGAACCGGATAATACCGGCGGAGGGAATGCGATGGTTATCATTAACTCTCATCACCTCCTTCCTTTCGCTGTGTTCTCAGATCTTTATTCCACTATCGTGGACAATTTCCGGTTTTCAGTTTACAGTTATTAGATGAAAACATCA
This sequence comes from Ignavibacteriales bacterium, assembly GCA_003568415.1. GTDB lineage: Bacteria > Bacteroidota > Ignavibacteria > T3Sed10-11 > T3Sed10-11 > T3Sed10-11. Next base: position 225 of record PWXV01000107.1, on the reverse strand, counting down.
CAATCAAGGAGAATTACCTATGGGTTTCTGCTCGGATCAACTTAACCGTGTACAACCGATGTGGAATTCAATGCTGGAACACCGGTTTTTACTGGAAACACGGGATGAAAAAATTCCCGATGAGATATTCGCACAATGGATGGAGCAGGATTATCTGTTCGTCCGGGCTGCGATACCTTTTATTGCAGCAATGATTCCGAAAGCACCGCTTAAACACTGGGAAGC
>PWXV01000088.1 GCA_003568415.1 Ignavibacteriales bacterium | reverse complement strand
TTTATGATTGACAGGCTTAAGAATACATTTTTAGAGAGGGTTGGATATAATCCTGATTTAGACAATCCCCGGACTTTCAACGAAAAAATCACATGGAAAAAGCTAAATGACAGAAACCCATTATTGCCCCTCACAGCGGGCAAATATACTTGCAGGGGGTACATAGCGGACAAGGGTTTATCTCATTGCCTACCCCCCATTGTGGGCGTTTATAGCGATGTGAATGCTATACCGTGGGGTGAATTAAGAAATTGCATACTTAAAGCGACACATAGTTCGGGGTGGAATCTGATTATTAAGGATTCATTTGACAGGGGTGAGGTGGAGCGTGGAGTCAGGCGGTGGTTATCAAGAAGGTACTCCGGGGAAACGCGTAATTTAGAGTGGGCGTATAGCAAGGTGAAGCCCCGGATATTAGTTGAGAAATTGATTGCGGATTCACCCAGGGATTATAAGTTTTTAATGATTCACGGTAAATGTGAGGCTGTTCAGGTAGAGAAGCACGAAGGAAAAAAGAAAAATATCAGGATGTATTCTGCTGATTTCCGGACGTTAGATGTCCGCCGTAAAAGCTGGCGCAATATACAGCTTGGAGTTGACGAGGTTATTTCAAAACCTGAAAACTTTGATGAGATGAAGACCATCGCAGAAACATTAAGCGCAGATTTTGATTTTGTGCGGGTGGATTTATATAACGTGAACGGGAAGATTTACTGCGGGGAATTAACTCATTATCCGGGTTCGGGTATGGGGGCATGGGAGCCGGAATCTTTTGATTATCAATTAGGCGCAAAATGGAATATCAATAAAGAGATTATGCCGACACAAGAGCCTATCACTATATTGACATGGTACTGGACGCAGAAAAGGTCATGGTTGAATTACACCCCCGAACACGTGAACAGGTGGGCGCAGGAAATAAGGGCAAATGTAACAGTACCTTACAGAATAGCTTGTGTAACAGATGAGCAGGAGGGCATTGACCCGTTAATAGAAATCATACCACCCCCGCAGGATTTCATGGGAATCACATCTAAAAAATGGCCATTGCACATGGGAAAGCCTCAATGTTTTAGAAGGTTGAGTATGTATCACCCCGACGCTGGTAAGATATTCGGGGATAAGTTTATATGTATGGATTTAGATGTTAGAATAAAGGGCAACATAGACCATATATTATCACGTGATGAAGATTTTGTAATTACCAAAGGCAAGGGGCGTTCTAATTATTACAACGGAAGTATGCAGATGATGAAAGCAGGTTCACGCCCGCAGGTATATGAAAGGTTCACACAAGAGGAATTTAACAGGGCTTCCGAGTACCATGCTGGTTCAGACCAAGCATGGATAGCTTATGCTTTGGGGGCTTTGGAGGCGACCTTCACAGAAGAAGAAGGCGTATATTTACTATACCCGCAGGAATTAATAAAGACTGGCGGTAAACTCCCGGATAATTGCCGTATATTGTTTGTACCCGGTGCAAACAAAAGGAACGGGGACAATAGGTTTGTGAAAGAATTACTGGTAGTAGATAATCAGTTTGAACTGAAAAAGCCAGAAATTAAAAAAACTCCTGTTCTGGATGTAAATGCCATGATTAAAAATCCTAACGGGTGGCAATAATGAACATAATGACATGGTTCTGGGTACAGAAGACCGGGTGGAGATATGACTATCGGGATGTAAATAAATGGGCGGAGATGGTAAGAGGTAATTTGACTATTCCGCATACATTATGCTGTGTTACGGACATCCCCGACGGCATTGATAAAGGGATAAAGATTATTCCTATCCCAAAGGATTTCAAGGATATAAGCACAAGGCGGTGGGCGGAGAATAAAGGCAGGCCTCAATGTTATAAAAGATTGGCGTTATTTTCCCGGCATGCGAAGGACATATTCGGCGAAAGGTTTGTATCTATGGATATGGACTGCAAGGTGCAGAAGAATTTAGACTCGGTATTTGAGAGAGATAATGATTTTATTATTACTAAAGGCACAGGGGACACACGACCATATAACGGAAGTATGGTTATGATGAACGCCGGGGCGAGGCCGCGGGTATATGATAAATTCACGCCGGAGATGGCACAACTGGCAAGCTCTAAATATATCGGTTCTGATCAAGCGTGGCTGGCATATTGTTTAGGTTGGTGTGAGGATGTCTGGACAAAAGAAGACGGCGTGTATTTAGTAAGACCGCTAAAATACAAGACTGAAGGAGTGCCGAAGGACTGTAAGATAGCATTTTTTGCGGGTGTTAATAAAGAGAAAATTTACGGCAAGCAGGAAAAAACTGATATTAGCTCCCTTGAACGCCAGCCGGGAGATGTATTAGTAGAGGTTATTTCTCCGATTGGTTACAGGGGAAGGCGAGAAAAAGGGACAGTTGTCGCCATGCCAAAGGAAAAAGCCGCAGAATACGGCACATGTGTTAAATTGATAACGACAGGTTGACGGAATCTATATTTGATTGGTAAATTATAATAGAGAGGTGTTCCC